>JAFYYI010000019.1 GCA_017557665.1 Muribaculaceae bacterium
GCCGTCAAGACGATGTACATGAGGTTAATCATCTTCTCTCGCGGCGACATGCGGTTGACGCTCTTATTTTTTGAGGTTGCCATCTATTGTTTCTCTATCGGTTGGAATAGGATTGATGTCGGAATTTGATTGATGTGATGTGCTACTCGACGCGTCAGGCGTTCTGGTCATCGTTGTCGGGGTCGATGCCGGGCATGCCGGGCATCGGACGGTACATGTTGACGGTCATCGCCTTGATCATCTTCTCATAGACGCTGTTCAGCTGCTTCATGTAGCGGGCCATCTTCTCGGTCTCGTCACAATAGTGGGCACTCTCGGCAGCACTCTTCTCGTACATGTCGCGGATGTCCTTCAGACCGCGGTTCACGCGATCGATGTTATCAAGCTGCGAGGAGATGCTCTTGAGCTGAATTTCATAGATGGTGTTCAAGCCGCTGATGTTCTGGTTGAGCGCTTGCATCTGGTCAACATAGCCCGTCGAACTGTCGGTGATGTTCTGGCTGTTGTCGGTGATAGCGCGGTAGCTGCCCAGCAGCGTCTCGCTCACCTCGTTCAAGGCCGTGGTGGTCACCTGAAGCTTCTGCATCTGCTCACTGATGGCAGACATCTGGGTCAGGTATTGCTGGGTAGCGTCGGTCAGTTCGGCCATGCGTGAGAGCTGGTCGCTGGCAGCAGCCATCTTGGCAATGCTCTCGCTCAGCGACAGGGTGTCGGCCTCGCTCAGGTTCACGCCCTGGGGCAGACCCACGGCACCCTTGGCCTCGGCCACGCTGACGCTGATGTCACCGCCTTCACCGCCTTCATAACCTTCACCGCCTTCATAGCCCTCGCCGCTACCGGAGGCACCGATGAAGATGCCGCCACCGGTATTGAAATCGGGACGGTCTTCGGGATTCTGGCTGGCGAGCACGGGGAATACCTCTTCCCAGTGATACTCCTTCTCGGGTTTGTCAAATGCCGTAAGGACGAACATGAGCACCTCGGTACCCATACCGATGGTAAGAATCGTGTTACCCCAAGGCAAGTGGAGAATCTTGAACAAGGCACCCAAGATAACGACTGCGGCACCGATACTGTAGGCAAAGTTGAAAAAACGCTGTCCGCTGTCGCTCTTCAAGAAGCGGCCTGCTTTCTTTTTATATCTCTTGATTTTACCCATTTTTACTTGAACTATGAAAAATTGAGTGTGATGATTTGTTTTCTCTCTCTATTATTATAAAACAGGTCTCTGTTAATCCTTGCAGCAGTTCTTGCGGCGACCCTTGACAACGCCCACCTTGGAGCGCACGCAGCGGAAACCGATGTAACTCCTCTGCTCGTTCTGGTATTCCCACATGCGCAGGTCGGCACGGATGTTGTGAACCACATCCTTCCATGAACCGCCACGCACAATCTTGCGCGACATCTTGTAGGGATCTTCCTGAGCCACATAGTAGCGGTACTCGGGGTTGATGTCGTCGGTCATGCGGTCGATGCTCTCGGTGTAGGCGGTGGAGGTCCACTCGCTCACGTTACCTGCCATGTCATACAGGCCGTAGTCATTGGGCTCATAGGTGCCCACGGGCGACGAAATGATGTAGCCGTCCTTGACGTAGTTGCCCTCGTCGGGCTTGAAGTTGGCATAGAAGCAACCCTCGTCAACGGTCAAGGGCAGGTCACCGTCCCAGGGGTACTTGTTCTTGTTCTGGCCGGCACGGGCAGCGAACTCCCACTCGGCCTCGGTGGGCAGGCGGAAGGGCTCGACATAGATGCCCTGGCTGCCCAGCGACTTCTTCAGGAACTCGGTACGCCAGTGGCAGAAGGCGTTGGCCTGCTCCCAGCTAACGCCGACGACAGGATAGTTGTTGTAGTTGCCGTTAGCGAAGTACATGCGCACGTAGGGCTCCTGGTAAGCGTTCTCGAAGTCATTCACCCAGCAAGTGGTGTCGGGGTAGATATTGACGATATAGGTGTTGACAAAGTCAAAGTCGCTCTGCAAGGGGCGCGTGATGGTCTGACGAATGATGCGGTCTTCGTCATCGATATAGGCGGTATCCTTGCTGATGGTGGGCGCCGTGTAATCAACCTCGTGGTCGGTGTTGTAGTCGCGACGAGTCGGGTCAAAGCGGTGCTTGCGCTTGGCGGCCTCGGTCAGGTTATAAACCTCGTAGCGATAGTTCATCTTGGAGGCATCAAGTTCCTTGATTCCGGTGATGGGGTTAATGCGGTACACGTAGTTGATGGCACGCTCCTCGTCCTCGCTGGGGTTCTTCCAGGGTATGGGCTTGCTCCAGTCCAGATGCGGGGTGACGGGGTTACCCTCCTTGTCCTCCTCGATCTTGAACTCCTCGTTGCCGCCATAGTTGGGGTCGGCAAGACGTTCACGGATGATGGAGTCGCGCACCCAGTAAACGAATTGCTTGTACTTGGAATTGCTCACTTCCATCTCGTCCATCCAGAAGGCGTCAACCGAGATGCCATGGGCCGTGGAGTCGATACCCCACACCGAGTCGCGTTCATTGGGGCCCTCACGCATCGAGCCGACATCAACGAGGACCATACCATAGGGAGTGGTCTCGTTAAACACGGTGGCTCCGACGCCGGTCACCTCACCGCCGCCGCTGCCGCCCTTGCGAATGGAACCACAGGACACGGTCGCCAAAGCGACTAACAATATCAAAACTAGTTTCTTCATATTCTTACATTAAGCGTACGCATTTTTGTTTGTTCTTGTTCTTCTCGCGATTCTCCAGCTTCACGTTATAGGTGATGAACACCTCGTGGCTGCCAAACGTCGCCTTGCTGATGGCCGAGACGGGATAATCATAGGCATAACCGATATAGGCATCCTTGAGATTAACGCCGATAAATGCGGTAACAGCATCCTTCCAGCGATAACCGGCGCCGATGTTGAGCATGCGGTTATAACGCAGGACTGTTGCTACCTGAGCCGTCCATATGTTATTGTAGGCGGCGAAAAGACCCGAAGGCTGTATTTCAAATAACGTATTATTAATAGGAATATTGCCGCCACCCATAAAATAATAGCCGCGGCCCACCTTGAACTCATAGTAATCAATAGACTCACGAGACACCTTCAGCTCGATGCTCGGCGCTGTGACGTGGGTCACCGCAACGCCGGCCCAGAACTTGGGATTGGAGAAGAAAACACCCACGTTGGCGTCAAACGACGTGCCCGACACGTCCTGCTTGGGAATGGCCTCATCGTTGCCCTGATGCGCATCATCCTCGGGCATGATGACCTCCTTGCCGCGGAAGGTCTGGGAGAACACGCCGGGCTGCACGCCCACGCTCAAGGTGCTCTTGCCGAAACGGCGTTTGTAGGCGATCTGCGCCCCGATACGGGTATTGCTGTACAAACCGATGCGCTCATACTCGGCTTTCACACCGACACCCATTCGCTGCCCCAGCAGCTTGTAGGGCATGTCGGCCGTGATGTAGAAGTTCATGGGGGCGTGCTTGAAGTCCACCCACTGCATGCGGCTGCCCAGGGTCAGGTGAATGGCGTTGTGCTCACCGGCTGCAGCCGGATTGTAATAGGACGGTCCAACCCACGCATGAGACAGCGCGGCATCGGCCTGGGCCATAGCGCCAAGCGCCACGACAGCACTCAGCATCATGGCGACAATCAGGCGTTTTATGTCATGAACGTATTCCGTCATTATTCTCTCATTCAAAGTAGAAGGTGACCACCACCATGTCATTCTTGATCTTGTTCACGCTTTGGGTGAAACGCGACGTGTAGGGGTCATCGGCCAAGTCGGGGCGATTGCGGTCAATGATGTTTTTCAGACCGAAGCAGAATTTCACCTCGGGACAAAGCTTGAAAAACGGCATGTAGAAGTCACAACCCATGCCCACGGTCAACATCACGTCACCGTCCTTGAGCCTGAATTGCTCGCCGCGGTCCTTGGCCAAATCCTGGGTATACATGGCACCGGCTGTGAAGTAGGGGCGCATGTTGTGATACCTCTTGGCGCTCATCTTCAAGTCAATGGGCACCACGATATAGGTAGACTTGATGTTCTGGCTCTGCTTATAGTGGGATTGCTCCACCCACTCGGGGTTACCCTTGTGGTTGAGGAACCGCACCACCTTGTTACCGAAATACAGGCCTGGAGAAAGCCTCAAGTTGAAATGTTCCGAGATGCGGTAATCGGCCATCACGTTCACACAGAAGCCCGGCGAGTGAGCCGACACGTCAGCGTACCACTCCTCACCGTCCTCGGTGATCAAGCCGTTGTTGGTAATGGCCAGATTCTGGAAATTCATGCCCACCGAGAAACCGAGATGCCAAGTCTTGGTGTCGGCGTAGGGGCGGTTCAGAATCATGTCATTATCCTGGG
This sequence comes from Muribaculaceae bacterium, assembly GCA_017557665.1. Next base: position 4,347 of record JAFYYI010000019.1, read on the forward strand.
CATGCGCCAGTGCGCATCCCACGAGCAACAGCATCATCACAGCTATATGTCTCAGCTTAGTCAGGTCCATTTAACCATTATAACGCAAAAAAATCTGCCTTATTGCTTAAAATGCAAAAAAGTGTTTCTTATACCGCTGTTTTAGCCTGTTCGGCCACGCTATCAGCCCGATTTTTGCCCACATTTACCCGTTCTGGCGGCCCTCAGAAAACCCTATGGTTTGGTGGTGTGGGGGGAATTGTGTAACTTTGCCGCACCAAATCAATAAATAAGGAGATATAGCTATGTCACTACAATGTGGAATCGTGGGGCTGCCCAACGTGGGCAAGTCAACCCTGTTTAACTGCCTGTCGAATGCCAAGGCGCAATCGGCTAACTTTCCTTTCTGCACCATCGAACCTAACGTGGGTGTCATCACCGTGCCCGACGAGCGACTCAACGAGCTCGCCAAGCTGGTGAACCCGGCACGCATCGTGCCCACCACCGTCGAAATTGTCGATATCGCCGGACTCGTTAAGGGCGCCAGCCGTGGCGAGGGCCTGGGCAACAAGTTCCTGGGCAACATCCGTGAGACCGACGCCATCATCCATGTGTTGCGCTGCTTCGACGACGACAACGTGACCCACGTGGACGGCACGGTGGATCCCGTGCGGGACAAGGAAGTGATTGACCTGGAGCTGCAACTGCGCGACCTGGAGACCATCGAGAGCCGCATCAACCGCGTCCAGAAACAAGCCCAGACTGGCGGTGACCGCGAGGCCAAGGCACAATATGAGGTGCTCAAGCGCTACAAGGAGGCCCTGGAGCAGGGCCGCAGCGCGCGCACGGTGGAACTCATCAACAAGGACGAGGAGAAAATCGCCCATGAACTGTTCCTGCTGACCAACAAGCCGGTGCTGTATGTGTGCAACGTTGACGACAAGAGCGCCGTGAGCGGCAACGCCTATGTCGACGCCGTGCGCGAGGCAGTGAAGGACGAGAACGCCCAGATCCTGGTTGTCGCCGCCCAAACCGAGAGCGAAATCGCCGAGCTCGAGGACTATGAGGAGCGCCAGATGTTCCTTGCCGAAATCGGTCTGGAAGAGAGCGGTGTGAACCGCATCATCAAGTCGGCCTACGCGCTGCTGAACCTCGAGACCTTCCTCACGGCCGGTCCCAAGGAGGTGAGGGCATGGACCTTCGTCCGCGGCAGCAAGGCCCCGCAGTGCGCCGGTGTGATCCACAGCGACTTTGAGCGCGGCTTCATCCGTGCCGAGATCATCAAGTATGACGACTACATCCACTATGGCAGCGAGGCGGCCGTCAAGGAAGCCGGCAAACTGCACATCGAGGGCAAGGAGTATGTCATGCAGGATGGCGACATCGTCGTGTTCCGGTTTAATGTGTGATAGTTTTTAGACGTTAGACGTTAGACTTTAGACTTTAGATTTTAGATTTTAGACTTTAGGGTCGTTAAGGTCTTTTGGGGGATTGGGAAAGATAAAATCCTGTTGTTGAAAAATAATCGGCTTGTTGTTGCGTTATACTAGTGAAACAACAAGTCAATGATTGCCTATGGCGAAACGCGTACTCTTGGTCAATAAGTTTTATTATCCCCGAGGAGGCGACTGCGTCGTCGTCCTCAACACCGAGGCTCTGCTCCGTGAGAACGGCGTGGAGGCTCAGGTGTTTGCCATGGAGTACCCGCAAAACCTGGAAGCTCATTATCAGGACCGTTTCGCCTCACGGGTGACCTTCTCAGGCTCTAAAGGCGACCAGTGGCGCGCCATGAAACGCACGCTGGGAATGGGAGACGTGAAAGAACGATTTGAGGCAGTGCTTGACGATTTCAAGCCCGACGTGGTGCACCTGCACAACGTGCACAGCTACCTCTCGCCCGTTGTCGGCGAGTTGGCCCACCAGCGCGGCATCCGTGTGGTGTGGACACTTCACGACTACAAGCTGCTGTGCCCGCGCTACGATTGCCTGTTGGGAGGGAAGCCCTGTGAGAGGTGCTTTACAGGCACCAAACTGGGTGTGCTCACCCACCGCTGCATGAAGGGCTCATTACCTGCCAGCGTGGTGGCTTGGCTCGAAGCCCTCAAGTGGAACCGCAAGCGGGTGGAGCACAACACCGACCTGTTCATCTGCCCGAGCGAGTTCATGGCCAACCTGATGATTTCCAGCGGTTTTGAATCATCAAAGGTAAAGGTACTGAACAACTTCCTCGACCCCGTCAAACTCAAGCAACTGAACGACATCGACCCCTCGGCCTCGAGGGAGGACTATTACTGCTTTGTGGGCAGGCTGTCTCATGAAAAGGGCATCGAGAGCCTGCTGGATGTCGCAGCACAACTGCCCTACAAGATCAAGGTCGCCGGCAGCGGCACACTGGAGCCCGCCATGCGGTTGAAGTATGCCGGACGTGACAACATCGAGTTCCTGGGCTTGCTTGACGCCCCCGACGTGGCCAGACTGCTTGCCGGAGCGCGTTTCAGCGTCGTGCCCTCGCAATGGTACGAGAACAACCCCCTGAGCGTCGTCGAGTCGCTCTGTGCCGGCACACCCGTCGCCGGTTCACAGATGGGCGGCATACCGGAACTTATCGACAGTTCAAACGGCATCGTCTTCCAACCCTTTGAGCAGGAGACACTTGCCACGGCCATCAACATGGCGATGGCGCGAGAATGGAACCACAGCGAAATCGCGCGCCAGGCCCGTGAGCGTTTCTCCCCCACAAGCCACCTGCACACGTTGATGAACGATATTTACCGGATTTGACGTCTCGCATAACATTTTTTATTACCTTTGCACAATATTTTACCACACCTGTTAGTTAAATAGGTGTAAAAAGCTTATTGACGATAGCAATGAAGAATGTGATTCAGGGAAGTCTGATCACTACTTTCAGGTGCAATGCGCAGTGCAACATGTGCAACATCTGGAAGTTCCAGACAAGCCCGAGCGAAGAAATAGACGCCTCCTACTATGAGAAACTGCCCGCGGGGTTGCGCATCAACATCACGGGTGGCGAACCGACGTTGCGTCCCGACATCGATAAGATTTTTGAAATCCTCTATCCCAAATCCCGTCTGCTGGAGCTGAGCACCAATGGTTACAACACCAAGAAAATAGTTGAGCTCGCCAATAAATATCCCAACATCCTCATCCGCGTCAGTGTCGAGGGCCTGCCCAAAATCAACGACACCAAGCGCGGTATCAAGGACGGCTTTGACCACGCCCTGCGCACCATGCTGGAGCTGAAGAAGACCAAGTGCAAGAACATCGGCTTCTCGGTGGTCATCTCGCCCGACAACTACATGGACCTGCTCCATCTCTACGACCTGTGTGTGGCACTGGATGTGGAACTGGGCAACTCGGCCGTGCACAACTCGTGGTATTTTCACAAGGATGACAACCAGATTGAGAGCGAGGAAGCCCTGCGCCAGCATGAGCTGTTCGTCAAGGCCCTGCTCACCAGCAAGCGCCGCCGCCTCAAGGACCGCCTCAAGGACTACGGCCGCGCCTACTTCAACCGCTCGATTCACCGCCGCCTGCGCGGTGACACCGACGAGTACCGTCCGCCCTGCGGCGCGTTGAGCGACTTCTTCTTCATCGACCCGTGGGGTAACGTCACCCCGTGCAACGGCAGCGGTGAGGAATGGATCATGGGCAACATCAAGGAAGACTCCTTCGAGAACATCATGGCCAGCGACAAGGCCAAGGAGGCAATGGAAAAGGTGCGCAACTGCAAGCGCAACTGCACCTTCATCGTCACCGAGCGCCACGACATGGTGCGCCGTCCCTGGGTGCCCATCATGTGGATTCTCAAGAACAAATGGCGCATCCGCAAGGGCCAAGACCTGTGCTGGGACTAAATCAGTTAACAGTTAATAGTTAACAGATAACAGATAGGGCCTTGTGATAATGATGTCAACCATAACAGTTAACTGTTCACTATTAACTATTCACTATTAACTGTTCACTCATGAAGACGATAGCGGTCATCGGCACCCGTGGTTTCCCTGGCATCCAGGGCGGTGTCGAGGTTCACAGCTATCATCTTTATACCCACATGCAGGACGTGAAGGTGCGTCTCTATCGCCGCCGTGCCTACCTGACCGAGCAGTCGGCTCAACAGTTTCCCCACATCGAATACATCGACTTGCCCTCGACGCGCGTCAAGGGCTTTGAGGCCGTGTGGCACACGCTGCTGAGCGTGCTGCACATCGCCTTTCACCGTCCTGACGTGGTGCACATCCACAACATCGGGCCGGGCATGTTCGCTCCCCTGGTGCGGCTGATGGGCCTGCCCGTGGTGCTCACCTACCACAGCCCCAACTACGAGCACAGCAAGTGGAACGCTCCCGCCCGCTGGCTGCTCAGGCAATGCGAGAAAATCTCTCTCCACTCCAGCAACCGCATCATCTTCGTCAACAAGTACCAGATGGAAAAATGCGGCGCCCTCGACAAGAGCGTCTTCATCCCTAACGGCATCGACCCCGTCACGCGCAGCGAGTCCACCTCATTTCTTGAGAAGCACGGCATCCGTCAGGGAGAGTACCTGCTCGCTGTGGGACGCCTCACGCCCGAGAAGGGCCTCGAATACCTTGTCGAAGCGGCCAACCGCCTGCCCCAAGTGCAGCAGATGGTCATCGCCGGCGCCAGCGACCACGACAGCGCCTATCGCGACCAACTCGAAAAACTTGATACGGGAAAGAAAGTGGTCTTCACGGGCTTCACCACCGGCGAGGACCTGCGTCAGCTCTATAGCCACGCCCGCGCGTTTGTGTTGCCTTCGGTCAACGAGGGATTCCCCATGGTGCTTCTCGAGGCCATGGCCTATGGATTGCCCATCCTGTGCAGTGACATTCCAGGCACACGTCAGGTCGATTTACCCGAGCAGGACTATTTCGCCGTTACCGATGTTGATGCCATGTCGGCAGCCATCACTCATTTGCTCAGCAACCCTGCAGCGCCCCCAAGCTATGACTTGCAGCAATACAACTGGGAAGACATTGCCCGTCAAGTGCAAGTCCAATACGATTTAGCCATCCGCAATGTGAATTGATTTGTTCATGTTGTTAATCGCTGATTGGATCGTTTGAATTGCCCCATTGCGACTGCAGCCACGCTACCTTCTTGTGGAACGAGGGTTTGGCGTAGTGGTTAAGCCGAAAGACAGTACTGTTTCCACTATATTGGGGCCAGCGCACATAGTCTGCATTTCCCGCCTGTTCAATCTTGGCAGCAAACTCGTCCATATAGGCGTCCATCGTGGGATAGACCTGCTCATAGAAACGTTTCCAATGAACTCTCACCCGCTCCTGGAAATGAGGGAACTTGGCTATCTCTCCAATCCACCTAGAATACCAATTGCTGGGTATATCTTCATAAATGAATTTGTCAAAATCCTGACCGCGGCCTAATCTGTAGAAAGAATGATCACAGTCCCATAGTGGCCCGAAAATGAGTTTTGTGCTATCACCCCGTTGCTTGTGCATATAGCAGCTGCCCGAAAAAGCCTCAAGGTTGTCTACGGCTTCTTGAACGATATAATAGATGGCCAGGGAGTCAATGTCGATGTATTGCTCCCAGATGGTGCTAGCCTTATCAGCGATGTAGATGGCATCATTTGCCTCAAGCAGGAAATTAGTAATATAGTCACGTTGTTGGATGCTCATCACTTCGGGCGATTGTGGCGTCACCCAAAATGGTTTGCCGTTCCCCTCTGTGAAAGTGATGTTGCCAGGCTCTTTGTAATTATCAATCTCCAAGAGCCACCCGCCAGTTATCTTTTTGGGGTCTGTTTCGTTATCCTTCTGTTCGATAATATTGACACGGTTAGTTTCCACACGTATTTTTTCATAGAGGAAGTAGAGACCAATATATTGTCCATTGAGTATGACTTCAACTGGACGGATCATAGGATTCCAGGCCATCTCCATTCTTCGCCCAATCTCGAAGGGCAATGCATCCTCAATGTGACCTATCCAATTAAACGCGCCAGCTTTCAGAACCCAGTGGCGATTGGAATTCATCCCCAATAAAGGGCGTTTTTCATCCAGCTTGAGCCTAAATGATTTCTTGTCACAGTCAGTCCAAGTATAATTGCCATGCCCCTTAATCTGCATCCCCAAGGGGGCCTCGGGTGACCCGATGGACTCATATCCCTCGACACCCATGTTGTCCAGCCACCAGTCGGCATGCAGGTAATCGTCTTTTTCCTTGCTCACGATATCGCGGTGCCCCTCGGTGTTGATGTACAGCACGGGCAGCGTGCCCGAGTAGGTGGGCATGGGCGGCAGCGGATTTCCGCTCAGGATGCCGTCTATGAGCAGATTGATGTCGGCCAGGTTGATTTCCTTGTCGCTGTTGAGGTCATGGGCGTAGGTGTACAGTGAGTGATACTGTTCACCCTTCAGGACAAAGTCGACCAGCGTGTTCAGGTCGGCGATATTGACTTCCCAGTCACAGTTCACGTCACCACGCGGCCTCAGTCCGCTTTGACCAAGCAGGGGAAACGATGATGACACCATCATCAACAAGACAAACAAAAGGGTATTTTTCATCATATTCAGGTTTGTTAATCGATACACCTTCTATAATCTTAAACAACTGTTAAGGGCATTTATTGCATCCTCAATTGAGATTTATTGAACTTCCAAGGCGGTTTTACACTCGTTGCCGCACTTTTAGGCACCGGCATGTTGGGGAATCGGGAAAAAAACTGTAATTTTGCCATCAACCATTAAAAGAAGTCATATATGAGAGAACAGCTGTTTAAACTGCGTGGATACCTGATGTTGCCCGTGGCGGCACTGATGTGGGGCGTGATGAGTCCCGGTGGGCGGAGGCTGGCAACGGCCGACCGCAAGCAGTGGACACGTTGGCGCCACGTGAGCGACAACCTTGTCGGGATGTCCTATCTGGCGGCTAATTATCCCGAATACCGCTCGGTGCTGTATCGGCGCATGGGCATCGCGCGACTGCTGTTCAGTTGGTGGCTGCGCCCCATGCAGCACCTGTATATCACCACGACCGACATCGGTGGCGGACTGATCATCCAACACGGCTTCAGCAGCATCATTTCGGCACAATCCATCGGCGAGAACTGCAAGATTTACCACCATGTGACTTTGGGCTATGACCACGAGTTGCGCGCTCCGGTCATCGGCAACAACGTGGAGGTGTGCTGCGGCGCCAAGGTGCTGGGCGGCGTCACGGTGGGTGACAACGTGCTCATCGGAGCCGGAGCCCTCGTGGTGAAAGACGTGCCGGCCAACACTATAGTGGGCGGCGTGCCGGCCCGTGTCATCAAGACACTCGACCAGCCGCGCGACCTCACCTTGTGATGGTGTTTCGGCTCACCTTGCGCTTCTTCACATTGGTGACATTGCGCAACATGTCCTTTTCGCTTTTCACACCCTTGAACACATTACCCTTGAGTTCCAGGAGGTCGAAGCGCATCGAGTTGGTGCTGTTCTTGCCCCAGTGACTCATGAACTCACCGCCGCCAGGAGTGACCGTGACATCGTTGTAATTGAACACGACACTGCCCTTGGGCGCGAACTCCTGCAAGAAGAAGTTCTTGTTATTGCTCTTGAAGGTGTTGCCCGTGAAATTGAGCTTCATCTCCTTGATTTTGTGACTATAGATGCGGGTATCACCCTCGAAGTAGTTGTTGGTGGCATTAAGCTTGAACAGCGGTGTGCCCTCACCACCACCCACATAGGCGACATAGGCCAGGCCCTTGCACACGTTGTTGGTCATGGTGACATCACCGCCCTCGAACTGGCACCACACCAGTTGAGCGCCGTAGGGCTTACCGTCATACCTGTTGCGGGTCACCTCGTTGACAATCGTGTTGTTATCCATATTGATGATACCGCCGCGCGTCTGCAGGAACATGTAGCCGGTGGTGCCGCTGCTGTTGAGCACGAGAGCCTTGTTGCGGACTTTATTACCGACGATATGGATGGGGTCGCCGCAGTTGCTCAAGTCATGAATCTCGATGTCCTTGTGGTAGAACCTGTAGTCGCGGGCAATCTCGCCGTTGATGATTTCATTGTTCTCGATATAGATGTCGCTGTGTTCATCGGCTGGGTCAAAGCCCACGTAGATGCAGCGGGTGGTCACCTCGTTGACATAGAACTTGTTGCCCTTCAGGTGGAAATTGCGCGTCTCGCACTTGTCCCTGGACTGCATTTGGTCGGTAAACAGTGAGAACACCATGCCACAGTTGGCCTCGGGATTCATCTTGTTCTTGCCGTTGTAACCGCCATAGTAGAACTCGTTGTCCTCGATGAAGATGTCGGTGCGGCTGGCTTTGCCCCTAACATATTTATCGGTATTATCGACCACACGGTCAAAGATGGCGAGCGTCTCATCCTTGCCATACTTGTAGAACTTGTTGTTCTTGACCGTGATATTGTGCATCTCGCCACGAATCCACAGGCAACCGCCCGTCTCACCATTATTATAGTTGGAGATGGTGCAACCCGTGACAGTGACGTTGGAGCAAACGTGCATATTGAAGTTGGTGATGTTGGCATTGTCCAGATAGCTGTCCACATCACGGATGTCGACACGCTTGCCATGATAGATCTTCACGGCATAGCGCTCAATGCCCTTTCCTTCCCACCAGATGCCCTTGTGCTCCTTGAGCCTGAAGGTGAGGTCGCTGATCGACACGGCAATCGTATTCCTCAATGTGCCCGTGATGCGGAAGAAAGTGTCATCAGTGAAGGCCTTGAAACCTGGCTTGTCACTGCCATTGTCGAGCATGATGGTCGTCCTGTCGCGCCCGGCGCCCTTGATAATGGTGTGGCACTGCAGGCGGATGGTGCCACTGACGGTATAAGTGCCCGGCCCGAAGGTAATCACCACAGTGTCGTTGTAGCCGGCACGCGCGCAGTCGTTACGCAGGCTCTGCGTCAAGTCTCCACGGCTGGAGTTGACATTGATGTTATAGGTACGTGCCTGCCCTGTCAAGGCCATCAAGCAGGCAAGAACAATCAGATAGGCGTATTTCAAGAACTGTTTCATAGTCATTCCATTTTTATCGGTTAGACTGATATGCAAAGGTAATGTTTATTTTACAAATCAGCAAAAGGCAGTATTTACTATTCTCTGTCAATTATTAACTGTTCACTATTAACTATTAACTAAAATTTCCTACCTTTGCAGACAATTACCAACCCATCCGTCCAGCCGATGCTTTTCAACTCACTGAGTTTCATAGTGCTGTTCCCTTGCATCTTCTTGCTGTACTATGCCATACCGGCTCGGTACGGCAAGGCACGCAATGTGTTCCTGCTGGTGGTGAGTTACCTGCTCTACCTGCAGTGGAAACCAGCCTATGCGATGATTCTGTTGGGTGTTACGGCAGTGACCTATGGGGCGGCCTTGGCGCTCGACAAAACAGGAGACGCAAATTTTTGCGTCTCTACAGGCCAGACACCTGGTCGGGGGGGCAGGCCGAAAGTCCTGCTGGTGGCGAGCGTGTTGCTGACATTGCTGCCACTGCTGGTGTTCAAGTATTACAATTTCATTAACGAGAGCATCACCCAAGGCCTATCGCTGGTGGGGCTGCATTTCAACTTGCCCGGGCTGAACTGGGCCATTCCCCTCGGCATCTCGTTTTTCACTTTCCAAGCGTTGGGCTACCTGTTTGACGTCTATTACAAGCGCCAGGAGGCCGAGAGGGACTTCCTCACCTATGCCCTCTTCATCTCGTTCTTCCCGAGCATCGTGTCGGGTCCCATCAACAAGGCCTCGCTCGTGATACCGCAGTTGAAGGCATTGCGCCCACAGTATGACCGTGTCAAGGTCACCCAGGGCTTGCGCATGATCCTGTGGGGCATGTTCATGAAGGTGGTCGTTGCCGACCGTGTGGCGCTTTATGTGGATACGGTCCTGCCCAACTACATGAACTACACGGGCCTGTCTTGTTTCGTTGCCAGCCTGCTGTACACGATACAGATTTATGCCGACTTCGCAGGTTATTCGCTGATGGCCGTTGGAATGGGCAAGACGCTCGGCTTTGAACTGACCGAGAACTTCCGCCGCCCCTATTTTGCCGTGAGTGTGACCGACTTCTGGCACCGCTGGCACATCTCGCTGTCCACCTGGCTCAAGGACTACGTCTATATTCCCTTGGGCGGCAGCCGCTGCTCGCGGTTGCGCAACTACTGGAACATCTTCGTGACGTTCCTGGTCAGCGGCATCTGGCATGGCGCCAACTGGACGTTTATCTTCTGGGGCATCATGCACGGCGTTTGCCAAATCGTCGAGAAAATGCTCGGTCAGCATCAGTGCCGCTACGGCCTCGTGGGCAAGACGGTCAAGATTATCGTAACCTTCCTGATAGTGAACTTCGCCTGGATATTCTTCCGCATGCCGTCGCTGGGCGACGCCTGCCATGTCATCGGCAGGATATTTGACCCGTCTCTCCCCCACTCCGTTTTCCTGCCCACCAAGACCGACCTGCTGCTCATGGCCATAGGCGTCGGGATGCTGTTTGTCAAGGACTTTGCCGACGAATTCCTCCCTGGCCGTTTCCTGCTGCTGAAAAACCGCCGGGCGGCGGTGCGGTGGATAGCCGCGATTGTCACCCTGGTGATGATTATGCTCTGTGGCGTGTTCAGCGCCGACCAGTTCATCTATGCCAAATTTTGATTAATAATTAGAGATTAGTGAAGAAGCATCTGGTAAAAATATTGCTGTTCCTGCTCATCATCGCGCTCATTGACGTGGCGGTGGGACTGGTGTGCTCACGGTTGACCGTCATGGCACGCGGTGGCGACACGGCACGCGGCGAGTACATCTGCAACGGCACCAGCGAGGATATCCTGGTGATGGGCTCCTCACGCGCTATCCATCACTATAATCCGTCGGTGCTCGACAGCGTGACAGGCATGAGTTGCTATAACTGCGGTCAGGACGGCAACGGCGCTATCCTCAATTATGGCCGTTGCCACATCATCTTGCAGCGATACCGCCCCAAGGTCATCATCTATGACGTGATGCCCGAGTATGACCTGCTTTCCGGCGAGGACAACCGCAAGTACCTGGGCTGGCTGAGGCCTTACTATGACCGAGAGGGCATTGCCGAAATCTTTGAGTCGGTTGACCCCAATGAGAAATACAAAATGATGAGCCAGATGTACCGTTACAACTCACGCTTCATCCAGATGCTGACCGACTGCATCCATCCCATGCAAGACGAGGGCATCAACGGCTTCAGGCCTCTGAGCGAGGAAATGGACACCATGCGCGTGAGCGACGGACAATCTAACCTTAAGGCCGAATTTGACCCCTTGAAGTTGACCTATCTGGGCAAGTTGCTTGACGAGTCCCGGGGCATCAAGGTCATCATGGTGGTGTCGCCATGCTGGAACGGCATGGACACGGCCCTGCTCGCGCCTGTGAAAGAGATGTGCCGGAAACGCAATATTCCCTTCCTGGATTACTCCAACAACCCGAAATATCTGCACAACAACGCCTATTTTGCCGACGGAGCACACCTCAACGCACGGGGAGCCGACGAGTTCACCCGTGACGTCGCCGAAAGAATCAATCCAATGACGGACAAGTGATTATTTGCAGGTCAGGATACTGTTAATGGTGGCATTCAAGGCATCGCTCATGGCCTGTGGGGCATACTCGCGGTCATAGAGGGGACGCGTGGATGCCGCGCTGCCACTCAGCACACGCTCGATGGCCTTGGCCAGAGCCTGGGAATCGCCACTTGGGAAAAATTCCACACCCTCACAGCCTTCACATGTTTCCTTGAAGAAAGGCAGGTCGCTCACGACCATCGGTTTGTCGAAGTAACTTGCGATACTGACCACTCCACTCTGGGTCGCCGAGATATAGGGATACACAACGACAGCGGCCCGTGAGAACAGGTCACGCACCTCGCTGTCATCGACAAAGCGGTTGATGAACGTGACGTTTTTCTCATCGGCGCGACGCTCAAAGTAGATGTCCTTGGTGCCGGCGATGACCAGAGGGTGACGCTGCAACTCGGGATGCGTCAGATAGGCGTCGTAGAGCAGGTGCACACCCTTGTAGAGGTGCAGCGTGCCGAAGAACAGGATATAGCCGTCCTGTACCGATTCCAGTTCAGGCACCTTGCTGCCGCCAAGGGCTATAGCATCGGTCACCAGCGTGGGAAAGGGAGCGTAGTGCACGTCATGGTCAGGGAAACGGCGGCCGAGGTCGTTGAGTTGGGCACGGCTATTGGTAACCTGGTGAAGCGTGCGGCTGAGCATCAAGCGCTGCGGACGGGCGATAATCAGGCGGTCCTTGAGCCATCGCCCGAGAGAGGAGAACTTGTAGTCATGAAAACTGGCGTCATGCACAGTATAGAGCCAGGGTACACGGCGCTGCAGGCGCCGGATGCTGTCGGCCAGGATAATTTCCTCGGTCAATGAGAAAACGAGGCTGATGCCACGACGGTCAACGATGTCGTCAATGGCCTTCAGCACACGGGATGGGCGAAAACGAAACACTGCCTTGGACAACTTGCCGGCGGGGTAATCTATCCACGTGAACGCATCGCCGGGGATGCCGGGGAATGCCGCAGCGTCGTCACCATAACGGCTCACAACGAGCACATGGTCGCCGGGCTGCCACAGGGCACTGATGATGTTGCGGGCATAAGGTCTCATGCCGTGGGCATCATATTCGGTGGCAAGGAACAATATGTGCTGACTGGCTGTTCTCATGCAGGTTCAAGGGTGGCCGGAATCTCTTGTTGCTCTTCCTCCTCGGCCTGCTCAGCCAACTGACGACGCTTGGCGGCCTCGACCGATTCAAACTCGGGATGCACCTCGGCGGCATAATGGCGGTTGAGCGACAGGGCAATGAACATGAGCGACACATTGAGGGACTGGGGCGTGAGCGGATTCCAGTCGGTACTGCCCTGAACAATCAGACACCAGACGATTCCCAGACCCGTGATGTTGATAATGTTGTAATAGCGGTTCTCAGAATTGCGTGTCCGCCGCTTGAAGGTCGCTATATACCAGAAGACGAAGCCCAGGATGGGGATGAAGCCGATGAGACCCAACTCGTCGATGAGGATAATCCAGATGTTGTGAATCGGGTGAGAGAACATGAACTCCTCAGGCTGGAAAATGTCGGCGGCATCAAAAATCTGCTCGAACATCATTGCCGAGCCGTTCTCAACAAGATAGTTCAAGTGGCCGTTCAAGCCAACGCCCACCAGTGGATGGTCTTCAAAAATCTCATAGCCGCAATAGTAGTGCATCAGTCGCGAGGTGGTCATCTCGTCGAGGTTTTCCACATCGCTGAACAAGAAGTTCAACGGGCCCGTCAACAGCAGGGCGATAATGATGCCCAGCGGAATGATGCCCTTGAGGATGCTCTGGGGGCTGATCAACTTGTAACGGCGATAGATATAGAAAACGGCGATCATCAGAACGGCAAACACCGCTGCGGCAAGCGCACTGCGGCTCGCACTGAGGACGATGACCAGGAAGGCAAGAACAGCGAGCACGGCGCTCGGCCTGCGCTTGTAGGCCGTGATAAAGCAAGCACAGAAGAAGCAGAAATAATAGGACGCATAGGTGCCCAAGCCATTGGGATGCACCATGGTGCCCACGGCACCGGCTCGGTCATCGGCACGGGTCGACGCGTCCTCACAATACAGTTTAATGGCCGACTCCATGCCCAGCACCGGGAAGAGCAATGCCAGCAGGAAATGCAGCACAACCGTCAAGCCCAGTCCCATGAAAACGCCGTTCACGACATGCTTGGCCGAGAAACTGTTGGCAAACAGATAGATGAAGATAGCGAACGACAGGAGATAGATGACAGCAAACACCGTCTGCATGCGGGTGACATCATAGGGGTTGAGCAACGTGTAGATGGCATAACCCATGAAGATGAAAAGCAGCCAGATGTTAGGCCGGCGGATGCGCCACCGCAGGTCGCGGGCAATCACCCAAATCAGGAAGATTGACAGGATATAGAACGGTTGTATCGACAAACTCGCTCCGAAGGAGCCCTCGGTTTCGGAAACCGCCTTCAGAACAGGCAGATACATGCGTGTGAAACAGCACGAGAACGTGTACAGGGCAATGACAATCTCATACAACTGAGCCCTGCTCATGCGGCGACCCCTATATGCGATGAGAAAAATCAACGCAAAACCCAGAGTCACGATGATGAGCGCTCGATCCATACTGTTACAGCCCGATGCCTGTTAGCGATGATGGTTAATCCTCGTCCTTGGTGTTCTTAACGCCGTAGCCGTAGGTGTTGTCATTGCTCGGCTTGGTGTCGTTAAGCACAACGCACATGTTCTTGAGCTGCTTGTTGGCGGCAATGCGGTTCATGAACTTGATGAGGTTGCGGCGCGTGTAGTTGGCGCGCGTCACATAGACCGTGGCGTTGCTGTACTTGTCCAGGGCAAAACTGTCGCTGACCTGTGCCACAGGTGCCGAGTCCACGATGATGACATCATAGCGCTCGCGCAAATCCTGGAACAGACTCTTCACGCGGTCACCCAGCAACAACTCCGACGGGTTGGGAGGAATGGCGCCACCCACGAACACGTCCAAGCCGTTGACTTCCTTGCACGGCTGCGCAATCTGGTCGAGGGTCACATCGCTGCGCGAGAGATAAGACGTCACACCGGGCATCTCGTTCAGGTCGAGTATCGTTGCCAGCTTGGGCGAACGGATGTCCATTCCCACGAGTGCCACGCGTTTACCCAAGAGGGCGAACGAAGAAGCGATATTGGTACTGATAAACGACTTGCCCTCACCGCTCACGCTGCTGGTGACAAGGATAACCTTGTCGTCCTCCTTATTGAGCAGGAACTGCAGGTTGTTGCGGATATAGCGGAACAATTCCACAATCGACGACGTCTTGCCATCCTTGACAACGAGTTGCGTGTTGTGGCGGTTGTGATGGATATGGCCGATAAAGGGCACCTGGGAAATTTCCTCGAGTTCCTCCTGGTTGGAGAACTTGGTGGTGAACAGATCCTTCAGGTACAACAGCAGCAACGGCAGCAGGATGCTGGCGAGCAAAGCGACAGCCAGTGTCACCAGGCGGTTGGGACTGATGGGGGTGTGCTGTGCGTAAGCGTGGTCAACAATCTTGCCCTTGGGAGTGGTTGCGGCAAGTACCAGAGCGTTCTCCTCACGTTTCTCGAGCAGGAATGTGTACAGGGTGTTCTGGATGCCCTGCTGACGCAGCAGCTCACGGGCCTCGCGTTCCTCGGTGGGCACCTTGCCCAGTTCACCTGAAGACTGGTTGAGCTGGCCCTGCATCCTGCCCAACTGCACATTCAAGCCACTGATTGAAGTGTTGATGCCCTGCACCACGTTGGCATGCATGGTCTCGATCTGTTGGTCAATCTGCTTGAGGGCCATATTGTCGCCCTGAGCCGACTGCACCAGTTCCTGGCGCTTAGCCAGCAGGTTGTTATAGGCCTTGATGGCACTGGTGGCGGCACTGGAATCCACCTCAAAGGGGATGTAGCTGTGCTTGTTGGCGGGATTGTTGACAAAGTCCCTGACCATGCCCAGCAGCTGCCTCTTGGTCTCCAGCTTGACAATGGCTTGATCGGCCATCTGCTGCTTGGTGACCTCGGTCTTGATTTGCAACTCGGGGTCGACAATCTTGTGGGCACGCTTGTAGGCCTCGATGTCGGCCTCGCTGCTGGTCAGGCCCTTATAGATGATGGCCAGACGCTCGTCGATGAACTTGGCGGTGTTAATGGCCTGTTCGTCCTTCTCGAGCTGTCCACGCTCATTGTACAAGTCCATGAGGCGGTTCAGGATATCCTTACCACGTGAGGCACTGGACTCGGCAAGCGACAGATTGATGCCGTTAGACTTCTTGTTAGCCAGTTTCACCTTGATGCGGCGGTTCAGGATTTCACCCCTCAACTGGTTGTTGAAGAGACTTGCACGGATATGGTAGTCCTTGTTATTCTTCAGATGGTCGGTTGCCTGGATGGCGAACACGCCATAGCGGGTCTTGATCGTCGTGGGCAGTGTCGCACCCTTGATATCGGCAAAATCATCCTTGCCATCGGTGCCCTTGATATTGACCTTGCCCTGCTTGTTGACGTCGATCTTGAACTTGAGCGACGTCGACAACGTGTCGTAGAACTCCTCGGGGACGACAATCTCGACAGGAGACGTGTTGTAATGCTCCTTATCGGGCTTGTACCAGCTGCGCTCCTCGACGTAGGTGCGGTTGAGCTTGAGTTGCTTGATAACCTGGGTGCACAGCTCCTGTGAGGAGAACACCACCATCTCGTCATCAACCTTGCTGCCCTGCCCCATGAGTTTCATGCTCTTGAGCAGGTTGGCGCCAGCACCGGCGGCGTTATCGTCCTGGGCCACGAGAACCACGGCCTTGACATTATAGACACGCTGGGCAAAATGGAGATAGGCAAAAGCCAGCGCGATGCATGCCACCAACGACAACAAGAACAACCACCAGTAGCGTTTGTACTTGCGGATGAATGCGCCGAAATCAATGATTTGCTCCTCTTGTTGTGCCGTGGGAGGTGTATTGAATTTTTCCATAATCGTTCTTGGATAATGGTTATCGGGTGAGTGCGATAATCAGCGATGCGATGACCGACACGCTGCTCACAACAGTGGAAATAACCGACAGCTTGAATGCGTTATTCTGGTTATACTTGGAATTATCGATGCGAATCTGGTTCGGCTCGACATACACGACGTCGTTCTGACGCAGATAGAAATATGGCGAGTTGAACACATCGCTGTTGTTAAGGTTGAGGCGATGGTAGTTGCGTTTGCCGTCCTCGGTGCGGATGACATAGACACGGTCGCGCTTGCCGAACTCGGTCAAATCGCCGCACTGGGCCAACGCATCAAGCACGGTGAAATGCTGACGGCCGGAATAAACGCGCTGCGGAGCGCGCACCTCGCCCAACACATCGACCGAGAAATTGACGATATCGATGCGCACATAGGGGTCCTTGACGTTCACGGCGACCTGAGCCCTGATTTCTTCGGTCAACTGGGTTATCGTCTTGCCTTTTGCCATAATGCGACCCAGGATGGGCAGCATGATATAACCCTGCTCGTCGACAACATAGGTCTGACTGCGGGGCTGCGTCGTCTGGCGCAGGTTGCTACGCGTGGCGGGATTGTCCAACGGGAGATTATAGGCTGCGGTAGCCTCGGGGATAGCCGAAGTGATGGAAATGACCAACTCGTCATCGGGCTGGATATTAAGGGGATAATCGCCTTGCGGATTGGGCAATGAGTTATTTTCGGCCGCTGCCAAATCCTTAAAATAGGCGAGGGTGTTATCCTTGGTTGACGTACACGACAACAGCGTTGCCGCTGTAATCAACATGATAAGAAATCTCGATTTCATACGGTTATAAATAAGTTTTATTTATACTATAAACGAGGATAGGGCCGATTTATTTTGTCTGACTGTGTGTTTTGGTGAATTTTGATAAAACCAGGCTGCGGATTTCCTTGCCGCAACTCCACAGGATCAGAACCAGCGCAAGCACCATGAAGGCGATATCGACCCAGACTTTGCCATTGAAATAGAACGGTATAGCACTCAGCGCTACTATGGAGATGGGGATTATAATGCGGGGATTAACGGTCAGGGTAAAATAGCGCTTCATGTCAAACCAGCGGTAGGTCACGAGCACCACATAGGTGATGAACTGGGTGATGATAACCCCATATACACCTAACGAATTGATAAGCAGGAAGTTCAGCGACACATTGACAAAGGCGGCGAGCAGAACGGCCGGCAGTGTGCGCATGGTATCCTTGGCACACTGGTAACCCATGTCGAAAAACGCCACAATGGCAAAAATCACAGCCGACACAGCCAGGGGATAGATGTACTTGAGGCTCGCCTGATACTCCGGACCGACCAGCCAGCCATAGTTGACCTTGAGCATGAACACATAGCCCACCAGTATCATCGACAACAGGAAGATGTAACCATTGAACATCTTGGAAAAGAAGCGGTTACGGTCAGCGCTGCTATATTGCAGGATGGCCGTCTCCTGCCATGCCTGATAGAAAATCAAGGCAAGCGTCGTGATGATACCTGTGAAACGAATGGCGACAGCATACACGCCGTTGATGCCGTAACCCAGGAAATGGGTGATAAACATGCTGTCGCTGTTGCTTGTGAGCCACCAGCACAACGAGCCTGGCAATAACGGCAAAGTGTAGCGCATGATGTCAATGACCACCTCACGCGCATCCAGTGCCCAATTGATGTTGCGCACGATGAGCTGCACCTTCAACTCCACCAGCGCCAACGCCAGAACACGTGCAAAGGTGTTGGCCAAAAAGATGCCCTTGATGCCCCACCCCAGTAAAACGACAAACACATAACTGAACACACCGATGCCCAGGGCCGAGAGAATGCCCACCATGACGAAGGCCCGGTTATTGCCCAAGCCCCTGAACACCTGGGAATAGACTTCCTGCAGTGACATGGCTATCAACATTCCCAACACATAAGCCAGATAGGGAATGCGTGTCGTCATGGCTAAAACGATGGCGACCAACACCGACAGCGACATGGTGAAAACCATGGCGCGCGTCACGAAAGTGACGATGCGCTTGCGCTGCGTGTCGTCATCACAGTCGAGCAAGAAGCGGAACGCGCCGTCACGCATCTGCACGGTGACGAAGGGGATGAGCAGGAAACAGATGGTGAGACACCAGTTATAGTAACCGAAGTCTGACGTGCTGTGCACATAGTGGGTGTACAACGGCACCATCAGGAAGGTGATCAGTTTGGAGCCGATGTTACCAATAGCATAAACGCCGATGTCCTTGATAAACTTGGAACCTCGGCTGCCAGACTTTCGTTTGTTTTCTGATATCGTCATTTTTTAGCGGCTGCAAAATTACAAAAAAAATGTATGTTTTAGGCTTTCTTTGAACAATTGTTTGTAATTTCGCAAAATAATCGCCCGGCCTCTAGAGCAAGCAAGTGTTGCTACAGCATTCAGGCGGCATAACTCTAAACTGACGACTGACGTGATCAAGACGATAAATTCATGGCGTGGACTCATGGCGATTGCGGTGGTGCTGTTCCACTGCGGCGTCGGATGGATTTATAACGTCGCCGTCTCGGGTGTGACGTTCTTTTTCATCTCGAGCACCTTCCTGCTGGCGATGCGTCACCCGTTTGAGCGCCTCTCTAGGGAGGGTTACACGCGTTTTGTCACCACTCACGCGTTGCGCATCTACCCCCTGCACTGGCTCGGTCTGGCACTGCTGATTGCCATCGCCCTGTTGTTCACAGGCACATCCATCAATTGGGGAGCGACGGCATTGAGCGCCTTGCTGCTGCATGCCTGGTCGCCGGTTCACGATGTCCACTATGGCCTCAATCCCGTGGCATGGTACCTGTGCGCCCTGCTCTTCTGCTACATGATTTACCCACTGATGGCCCACTGGCTGGGACGATGGAAACTATGGCACAAGGTGACCCTGGCCGTCGTGCTGGCCATCGTGTTGGGTGTGATACTCTTTCCGCTGGACATTCCGCATCGCGAGGCGGTTTTCGTCAACCCGTTGTCCCATGTCCTTGACGTTACAGTGGGGTTGTCGCTCGTGCATCTTTACCACATCCTCAAGAAGCGGCTGCAACAGGTAAAGTATCTCACAGCCACGCTTTTAGAGATAGCAGCGGTGCTATCGTTGGCAGCTGTCATTGCTGTCAACGTCTGCACTACATGGATCAGGCCGTGGGAGGATGTCATCATCTGGCTGCTGCCACAGGGAGCCATCCTGGTGACACTCGCTCTGCTCAACGGCAAGGAAGGTGCCATCGGACGTCTGTTACTCTGCAAGCCTCTGCAATGGTTGGGAAGCATCAGTTTTGAGGTCTACGTGCTGCAGTTTGTGGCCTTCCACCTCTTCAGCTATGTGATTTCACCCGTAGCGGCCCACTTCGGCTGGAACATCTACGGCTACCTGGAATGGTTCACCCTGCCGCTGCTCTTGCCGCTGGCCTGGGTGGTGAACCGCTATTTCACACGCCCTTTGGGCAACTGTTTTCATCAACGATTAACGACCAGACATTAGGAATCAGAAACTAGTTATGATAAAAACCATCAACGGCTGGCGCGGCGTTTTCGCGCTGATGATAGTGCTCTTTCATGTGGGAGCCCTGGGGCTGGAGGAAATGACCTGGGCAGGTGTAAGTTTCTTCCTGATGGCCAGCGGTTTCCTGCTACCTATGAAGCATCCGTTTGAGCAACTTGACGGTCCCTCCTATCGCCGTTTTGCCTGGCGCCATGCCGCCAAGCTGTTCCCCCTGCACTGGCTCACGCTCGTGATGTGGATTGTAGCGTTGGCAATACTGGGCATGCTGACCATCAAACCTGTCGCCCTGGCGTTGAACGCCACGTTGCTGCACAGCTGGAGCCTCTGCCACAGCATCTATTTCTCCTACAACAAGTTCTCGTGGTTCCTGAGCACCCTGCTGTTCTGTTACCTGTGCTATCCGTTGCTGGCACGATGGTTCATGCCGCTGCGCCTGACACGCAAGGCTATCACACTCGCAGCACTTGCCGTCATTGACATTGTGGTGCTGGCTTTCACCGATGATTACAGCCGCACGGCACTTTATGTTTTCCCGCCTGTGCGCCTCATCGACTTCATGATTGGCATGACACTGGCCCACCTCTGCCAATGCCATAAAAAAATCCCATTTTTGGGCAAGAGCGAGAATGGCACCGACGCCGAACTCGTCGCCCTGGCCCTGTTGTCGGTCACGGTGATGACCTACCGCGCTTATCCCTGGTTGCTGCCCTGGAGTGACGCCGTGATATGGTGGCTCCCCGTGGCGCTGATTCTGGTCGTGAGCTTACTTTATGAAAAGCGTGAAGGTTTTATCGGCAAGATATTGGCTTCCAAACCGTTACAATGGATTGGGAATATCAGTTTCGAGATTTTCATCCTGCAGGGTATCGCCGCGCTCGTCTATAACTACTGGGTGGCGCCGGTACTGGCACACATCGGTGTGCAGTATGTCTACAATGAGGTGTCGGCCGACCTGTTGGGCGATTCCGCCCCGGGGCTCATCGTGTGGCTCATCCTCCCCATCGACATCCTGCTGGCTTGGACCGTCAACCGCCTGTTTACCAGGCCCGTATCGCGCTTGTTGCAGCGTTCCTGACATCAATTCCCCATAGACCATAAAGTCAATGCAGCCGATGCCATGCAATCGGTTGCATTGATTTTTTACGGTTATTCCTCATTATTAAAAAGAAAAATGGGGAATAATACGTTATATTTGTAGGTGCTTAACCGCTTATAACTACAGATTATTACCAAACACTAAAATAACACTAAAAACACTGAAATGATGAGAACAAAACCTGATTTGAGTTTCTGGAAACTCTTTAATTTAAGTTTTGGCTTTTTTGGAGTACAGATTGCTTATGCACTTCAGACAGCCAACATCAGCCGCATCTTCCAAACCCTTGGTGCCGATCCCAAAAGCTTGAGTTTCTTTTGGATTCTACCTCCTCTCATGGGCCTTATTGTTCAACCGTTTGTAGGAAAGTGGAGTGATAAAACCTGGTGCAAATTAGGCCGCCGAGTCCCCTACCTCATTGCAGGTACCGCAGTATCAGTGCTAGTTATGTGCCTTCTTCCAAATGCCGGACGACTAAGTTCTGTATTCTGGGTTGCCATGCTCATAGGCACCATTATCCTGATGCTTCTCGACACAAGCCTTAATATGGCGATGCAGCCCTTCAAGATGATGGTGGGCGATATGGTCAATGAAAAACAGAAGACCAAGGCTTACTCAATTCAAAGTTTCTTAGTCAACGCTGGCCAAGTAGTTGGTTCCGTGTTGCCTTTTGCATTAACCTATTTTGGTGTCAGCAACGATGCAACCAATGGTGTGCCTGCATCACTAACTTATGCCTTCTACGTTGGTGCAGCTGTTCTTATCCTTTGCGTTATCTACACATGCCTAAACGTAAAAGAGATGCCGCCAGAGGAATACAAGCTTTATCACGGCAATATTTCACCTGAAGACAATTCACCCAAGCGGAGTATGGCAGAGTTACTCAAAACAGCTCCTTCTGCCTTCTGGCAGGTGGGTCTGGTACAGTTCTTCTGTTGGGCAGCCTTCCTGTTCATGTGGAACTATTCAACAGGTACTATTGCCGAAACTTGTTGGGGTGCGACTGACTCTTCGACAAAAGAATTTCAAGACGCAGGCGATTGGGTAGGCGTAGTTTTTGGCGTGGAATCAATAGCAGCTGTTCTTTGGGCCATCGTCATCCCCTATTTCAAGGAGCGTAAAACGGCTTACATTATCAGCATCATACTCGGTGCACTTGGATTCTTTATGATTCCGTTTATCCATAACCAGTATCTCCTCATTTTGCCCTATGCTTTAATTGGATGTACTTGGTCAGCCATGCTTGCCCTTCCTTTCACTATTGTAACCAATGCACTTGAAGGTGATCCAAACATGGGTACATATCTTGGACTTTTCAACGGTACCATTTGCATTCCACAGATTGTGGCAAGTATCGCTGGTTTTGGTTTCATGTATGTCTTTGAACAATTTGGCTTGACCATGAAGACCATGATGCTTGTTTCTTCAATACTCTTAGTACTTGGTGCTTTCTTCGTATTAAAGATTAGAGAATCACATGGCATTAATCAACAACCTAATTAAACCATAATCAATCATGAAAGTAAGATTCAACATCGAGTACGGCACCGTCTATGGTGAGAATCTGGTACTCAATATTGTGAATAGCGCCGATGGCGAGAAAGTGGCCAGCCATGCCATGAAGCCCGCCAGCGACAAAGTGTGGAAATGTGACATCGACCTGCCTGCCAAAGCTGGTCATATCGACTATTACTACAGCGTAGAGCGTGACGGCAAGGAGATGAGACACGAGTGGACGGTCATTCCCCATCGTCTTGACCTGAATGCCACCAAGGCGACGCGCTACATCACCTACGACCACTGGAACGACATGCCCGACGACAGCTACCTCTACAGCTCGGCATTCACCGACTGTGTGGCCCTGCGCAAGCACCAGGCTGTTGCCAAGAGCAAGTATCCCACTATCGTGCAGCTCAAGGTGCGTGCTCCGCAGCTGCGCACAGGCGAAACGCTCGGTGTCGTGGGTAACGAGCCGACACTGGGCGACTGGGATGAGGCTAAAGCCCTCAAGATGACCGAGCACAACCACAACGAGTGGGTCATCTCGCTCGATGGCGCGGCATTCAAGAAGGCGTTTGTGGAGTTCAAGTTCGTCATCCTGGGCGGCAAGGGCAAGCCTGTCATCTGGGAAACGGGCGACAACCGCACGGTGCTGCTGCCTGTCCTGAAAGACGGCGAGCACATCGTCTATGAATTACAACAGGCCTACTTCCCCCTCTATCCCATCAAGCTGGCAGGTACCGTGGTGCCCATCTTCTCGCTCCGCAGCGAGGGCAGTTTCGGCGTTGGCGACTTCGGGGACCTCAAGCTGATGGTGGACTGGGTGGCCAGCACGGGACAACGCGCCCTGCAGGTATTGCCTATCAACGACACCACCATCACCCACACCTGGAGCGACAGCTATCCTTATAACAGCATCAGCATCTATGCCTTGCATCCCCAGTACATGGACCTGCGTCAGCTGCCCAAACTCGCCGACAAGAAACGTGCTGCCGAGTTCGAGAAACTGCGTAAGGAACTGAATGCCCTGCCCCAGATCGACTATGAACGCGTGAACAACGCCAAGCGTGAATACATGAAGCTCCTGTTCGAGCAGGAGGGTGAACAAGTGCTCAAGAGCGACGAATTCAAGGCATTTTTCAATGCCAACCAGGATTGGCTGGTACCCTATGCCGCCTTCAGCAACTACCGCGACATGTATGGCACCGCCTCATTCTCACAATGGCCCCACCACCACTCGTTCAGCGACGAGGAACGCTCAGCGATGAGCAATCCGCGCACCAAGGCGTTCAAGGAGGTGAGCCTGTGGTATTATGTGCAGTACTATCTGGACAAGCAGATGCATGCCGCCCACGAGTACGCCCAGAGCAAGCACGTCATCCTCAAGGGTGATATTCCCATCGGCATCAGCCGCGACAGTGTCGAGGCATGGGTAGAGCCCAAATACTTCAACCTCAACGGCCAGGCCGGTGCCCCGCCCGATGCCTTCTCGACCAACGGACAGAACTGGGGCTTCCCGACCTATAACTGGGACGTGATGCTGGCCGACGGCTGCCAGTGGTGGGTAAAACGTTTCCGCAAGATGGCACAATACTTCGATGCCTACCGCATCGACCATGTGCTGGGCTTCTTCCGCATCTGGGAAATTCCCATCAATGCCGTTCACGGTCTGCTGGGTCAGTTCTCACCCTCACAGGGCATGAGCGCACAGGAAATCCGCAGCTATGGCCTGAACTTCCAGGAAGAACTGATGACCAAGCCATTTATTGCCGATTGGGTGCTGGACCGCATCTTCGGCAGGCTGGCCAATATTGTCCGCGAGAAATATGTCGAGCGCGTTCATGACGACATCTACCGCATGAAGCCCGAGTATGACACCCAACGCAAGGTGGAGGCCGCCTTCAAGGGCAAGACCAGCGAGGAGGACATCTGGCTCAGGGATGGCCTGTACGCACTCATCAGCGACGTGCTGTTCGTGCGTGACCGCAAGAACCCGGCCCTGTTCCATCCGCGCATCTCGGTTCAGTTCGACTTCATCTACGAGGCGCTCTACGACAACGACAAGGCAGCGTTCAACAAGCTCTATAACGAGTACTACTACCACCGCAACAACGACTTCTGGTACCACGAGGCCATGAAGAAGCTGCCCAAGCTGGTTCAAGCCACCCGCATGCTCGTGTGTGCCGAGGACCTTGGCATGGTGCCCGACTGCGTGGCATGGGTGATGAACGAGTTGCGCATCCTGAGCCTCGAGATCCAGTCGATGCCCAAGGACAACCACATCAAGTTCGGCAACCTCAACACCAACCCCTACCGCAGCGTGGCAACCATCTCGACCCACGACATGCCCACAATGAGGCAGTGGTGGGAGGAGGACTGGGACCGCACCCAGGAGTTCTACAATATGGCCCTGTGGCACAACGATGCCGCACCGCATCCTATGCCCGGCTGGCTTGCCGACGATATTGTGCGTGCCCACCTCAACTGCCCGTCCATGCTCTGCCTGCTCTCGCTGCAGGATTGGCTGGCCATTGATGAGAACATGCGAATCGCCGACGCCGATGCCGAGCGCATCAATATCCCTGCTAATCCTCGTCACTACTGGCGCTATCGCATGCACATGACGATTGAGCAGCTGATGAAGTCAAGTGGATTCAACAACCACGTGAAAGAACTCATCTCACAAAGCGGTCGATAATGAAACAGCTCACTCTACTGGTAGCGATAATCATGGCATTACTCGTACCACAAATCCTTAACGCTCGCACTGGGGTCAACTACAGCCCCAGCGCGAGCACTTTTTCTGTTGTGACCAACGAGGACGCTCAACAGGTGAAACTGCGCATCTACAAGGATGGCTTGGGTGGTAAACCCATCAAGATCGTCAACATGAAGCGTGAAAAGGCTGGCAGCCTCCTGTGGCAAGCGACCGTCAAGGGCGACCTCAAGGGCAAGTTCTACACGTTTGACGTGAAATACGGCGGCAAGTTCCGCGGCGAGTGCGCCGGCATCTGGGCTACGGCCGTCGGTGTGAACGGCAAGCGCGGAGCCATCGTTGACATGGCACAGACCAACCCGCAAGGCTGGAACGCCGACAAGCGTCCGAACATTGCCGACAAGGACCTCATCATCTATGAGATGCACCACAGGGACTTCTCTATCGATGAGTCGGGCGGTTTTACCTATAAGGGAAAATTCCTTGCCTTGACCGAGCCGCGCGCTATCGAGCACCTGAAGGCGCTGGGCGTGAACGCCGTGCACATCCTGCCGTCGTTTGACTATGCCTCGGTCGACGAGACAAGGCTCAACGAGCCGCAGTACAACTGGGGTTATGACCCCGTGAACTACAACGTGCCCGAGGGTGGCTATTCCACCGACCCTTACATGCCCGAGGTACGCATCCGCGAGTTCAAGCAGATGGTTCAAGCGCTGCACAAGGCCGGTATCAAGGTCATCCTCGACGTGGTGTATAACCACACCTGGAACATCGACGGGAGCAACTTCCAGCTGACGCGTCCCGACTACTTCTACCGCAAGAATGCCGACGGCTCCTACAGTAACGGCAGCGGTTGCGGCAATGAGACGGCCAGCGAGCGTGAAGGAATGCGCAATTACATGGTCGAGAGCGTGAAATATTGGGTCAGTGAATACCACATCGACGGTTTCCGCTTCGACTTGATGGGCGTGCATGACATCGAGACGATGAACGCCATCCGTACCGCTGTACCCGAAGACATTTTCATCTATGGCGAGGGCTGGAGCGCCGGCAGTTGTGCTTACTCAGGAGAACTGGCCATGAAGGCCAACATCAGCAAGATGCCGGGTATCGCCGCTTTCAGCGACGAGATGCGCGACGCGCTACGCGGCCCGTGGGACAGCAACAGCAAGGCTGCTTTCCTGGGCGGCGTGAAGGGCAACGAGGAAAGCATCAAGTTCGGCATCGTGGGTGCCATCCAGCATCCCGGTGTGAATTACAACCAGGTGAACTACAGCAAGGCGCCCTATGCCCAAGAGCCAACCCAGATGATTGCCTATGTGAGCTGCCACGACGACATGTGCCTTGTGGACCGCCTCAAGGCCAGCGTCAAGGACATCACCATCGATGAACTCATCCGCCTCGACCTGCTAGCTCAGACCGTGGTCATGACTTCACAGGGTGTGCCGTTCATGCTCGGCGGTGAGGAGATGCTGCGTGACAAGAAGGGCGTGCACAACAGCTACGAGAGCCCCGACAGCATCAACCATCTCGATTGGGACAACCTGGAGCGTTACCCGCAGGTGATGGAGTACTACAAAAACCTGATTGCCCTGCGCAAGGCCCATCCCGCCTTCCATATGGGCAGTGCCGACATGGTGCGCCGCAACCTCGACTTCCTGCCCACCGAGAACTGCCTCGTGGCCTATCACATCAACGGCCGTAACGTGCCCGGCGAGCAGTGGGGTGATATCTATGTGGCATTCAATGCCCAAAAGCGTGCCCGCTCCATCACTATCCCCGACGGCACCTACACCGTCGTCTGCCGCAACATCAAGTGCGACCAAGCAGGCCTCACCACCGTCACCACCAAAAACGGCAAAGTCACCATCCCCGCCCAAAGCGCGTTAATCCTCCACAACTAGACGGAGAAAACGGATATAACGGAGAAAACGGAGGTTACGGGTAATTCCGTTTCCTCCGTTTCTATCATTATATCCGTGCTTTCAGTAATATCCTTGTCCTCAGTTCTATCGGTCGCTCTTATCGAGCAGGGCCTTTAATCGGGCGACTTCCTGCTTGAGAGCGGCGATTTCTTGGGATTGACGCTCGATAATTTCCTTTTGAGTAGCGCGTTGGTCAAGACGGGCTGCCGTCATGCGTTCGCGGATGCCACCCTCGGTCGTGAATTCACGGTCTTTCCTCTCAATGTATTTGTTCAATGCCGCATCCACCTGATGACACAGGCAGATGGCCATATTGGCCATCTCCTCATCATTCATCCTGGGAAGCAACTCCTTGTAGTCCTCAAACTTCCAATGCTTGCGACAAAATTCATGCATGTTCCTAAAACGGGGATGCTTGCCATACCATTCAGTATAGCCCTTGCGCTTGATATAATCTTGATAATCCTCAAGCAGTTCCTTGTTGCTGCCGCGGGCAACACCCAGCAATTTTAATTCAGTTTCAGTCGAGGTCTCTCCATCACTGCTGCCCTCAACGATGTTCTGTTTTGTGCTGCGAGCCGCCTGCACCATCTGATCGACAGTGCGGTCACCATATTGTTTCAAAAACCTTTGGCAAAACACTTGAGTCAACTGATACAAGACATCACTGCGCTGATAAAACCGTAACTCGGTATACATTACCCTCTTGCGCAATGCACTCGCTGTCCCGTCATCATAATGGTTAACTCGTGGTTTCTTCTCACCCATGATAGTCAAACATAGTTAAACCCCACAGATTACCCGTAACCTCCGTTTTATCCGTTATCTCCGTTTTATCCGTCAGTTAGAATTGGTTCTCGACGATGTCGGTGAGGACGTCGGTGAGGGAGAGGCCGGCGGCGCGGACTTGCTGGGGGATGAAGCTGGTGACGGTCATGCCGGGGGTGGTGTTGATTTCCAGCAGGTTGATGTGGTCGGTGCCGTCAGGGTTCTTGGTGATGATATAGTCGATGCGGATGATGCCGTTGCAGTGCAGGATGTCATAGATGCGTGACGTCTCGGCTTGCAAGGCGGCAGTCAACTCGTCGCTGATGCGGGCGGGGGTGATTTCCTCGACCTGGCCGTTGTACTTGGCGTCGTAGTCAAAGAACTCGTTGTCGGTCACCACTTCGGTCACGGGGAAGACGACAGATTTCTCCTTGGTCTTGTAGCAGCCCACAGTGACTTCGGTACCGTCCAAGAACCGCTCAATCATCACGTTGTCACACTGCTTGAAAGCGAACTCCATGGCATCGTCCAACTGATCGCAGCTCTTCACCTTGGTAACGCCAAAGCTCGACCCGTCGGCAGTGGGTTTAACAAAGCAGGGCATTCCCAAGTAGTCCTTGACCTTCTCGGCCGTCCAGCCGTGAGGCACACCGCGACGCACCTGGATGCTGTCGGGCACCGAGCAGCCGAAGGCCTTGAGGTAGTTGTTCAATGCGAACTTGTGGAACGTCAATGCCTCGACCAACACGTTACAGGTCGAGTAAGGCAAGTCAACCATATCGAAATAGCCTTGCAAGACACCATTCTCACCGGGCGTGCCGTGGATAGTGATGTAGGCATAGTCGAAACGAATTTTCTCGCCGTCCTTCATGAACGAGAAGTCGTTCTTGTCGATGACAGGCTGCTGGCCATCTGGCAGGTTAACATGCCAGTCATTCTTCCTGATCATGACGATATAGACGTTGTAGCGCTTGTGGTCAAATGCATCGTAAATGCCCTGAGCCGAGCGCAGAGATACCTCGTATTCCGAGGAGTCGCCACCACAGACGATGGCTATGGTTCTTTTGGTGAAATTCATTTTTTGCACACACATTAAAATTCGGGTGCAAAATTACACAAAATTTTGTGCTTTTATTGTATTTTTGCAGCAATTAAATGAGCAGATTATGAACAGCAAGGAACTTTACGCAATCTACGAGCAACATCCTGTCATCACCACCGACAGCCGCGACTGCCCCGAGGGCAGCATTTTCATCGCATTGAAGGGCGACCTGTTTGACGGCAACCAGTTTGCAGCCCAGGCGCTTGAGAAGGGCTGCGCCGTCGCCATCGTCAGCGACGAGCAAGTCTATAATGCCTATCATGGTGACAAACAGATGATTCTCGTGCCCGACACGCTGCAAGCCTATAAGGACATGGCACGTGAGCACCGCCGTCGTTTTGATATCCCTGTCATCGGCATCACGGGCACCAACGGCAAGACGACGACCAAGGAACTCGTGCGCGCCGTCCTCATGGAGCGTTATGACGGAATGGCAACCGAAGGCAATTACAACAATGACGTGGGCGTTCCCAAAACACTGTTCCGCCTGAGTGTCATGGACGAGATTGCCGTCGTCGAGATGGGTGCCAGCCACCCGGGCGACATCAAGACGCTGGTCGAGACCGCCGAGCCGACCTGCGGCCTGATTACTAACGTGGGTAAAGCCCACCTGCAAGGCTTCGGCTCGCTGGAGGGTGTCATCCACACCAAGGGCGAACTCTATGATTACCTGGCAACCCGTGATGACGCTGTCATCTTCATTAATGCCGACAACGAGCACCTGATGGGTATCCTGCCCCAAAACGTCAAGGCTGAGTACTACACACAGGACGAAAACAAGGCCGACGCACAGGTGTATGGCCAGATTATTGCCTGTGACCCGTTCCTGAGGCTGAAGTGGCGTGCCGCTACCGGAGACTGGCACGAGGTGAGGACCCGCCTCATCGGCAGCTACAACCTTGACAACGTGCTGGCTGCTGTGACCGTCGGTCTGCACTTCGACATCACGCCTGAACAGATTTGTCACGCGATAGAGAACTATGTTCCCTCTAACAACCGTTCTCAACTCACCGAGACCGAGTACAACCACCTTGTCGTTGACGCCTATAATGCCAACCCCACTTCGATGGCTGCCGCCCTGGACAACTTCAGCCTGATGCAGGTGAGCCCCAAGATGGCCATCCTGGGCGAGATGCGCGAGCTGGGTGAAAGCAGTGCCGAGGAGCACCGCCGCGTGGTGGAGCGCTTGGCCACCTGCCCGTTTGATGAAGTGTGGCTCGTAGGTGAGGAATTCAAGAACATCGACTGCCCCTATCGCAAGTTTGACGACGTGGAGCAAGTCAAGGCTGCTATCACCGCCAACCGTCCCAAGGGCCACTACATCCTCATCAAGGGTTCCAACGGCACACGCCTGTTCCAACTCCCCGAGTTGCTGTAACGATTTCACCCTGCCTTTACGATAACACGACGCCCCCGTGGAAGATTGTCCATGGGGGCGCGTCGGTGTATTGCAAGCCACTGGCTTATAGAAGACTATATCAGTTGCTGCAACAGGCGCCACAGGTCGCCCGAGCCGGGGTCGGTGAACGACGGGTCCATGCGGTGCCCGATCTGTGAAGTCTCGAAATAGCGTTCAGGCGGCACCAGGGCACGGCAAGCGGCACGGTTGTCGTCCAGCAGCTCGTCATGGTCACTGCACAGGACATAAGTGTCGGGCGTGACATGAAAATCGATGCCACGGAATTCCAACAGATTTTCGGGTCCGAAATCAAAGTACCAGTTACCGTCCTGTCGCGGGTTAAAATAACGCAGATGCCCCATCATCTCGGGGTGGTTGAGCATCATCTCGGGGTTGGTGGCAGGATTCACGGCCACCTTGAGGCAGGGAACATCGGCACACAAGGTGTAATAGCCGCCCAGCGAAGTTCCCATCAGCAATTCAATGCCATGCTCGGCCACATACTCCTCAATCCGTCGGATTGACTCCACAGGATGGTGATTGACGTCAATGGCATGCACCTCACAAGTGTCATGTAACACCTCACGCAGCCGCCCGACCGTTCCGGTCTGTGCCGAGCTGCAAAACCCATGAATGTAAAGAACCTTCTTTTTCATCTCATCAAATCATTTTAACTCTTACAAAGATAAGAATTTTATTTCAATATGTCAAACCGAATTTCACAAAAACGGGGATAATTTTGTATTCTGTCCAGCTTGCATTATCTTTGCAGGTAGAAAATCAAAAACTCAAAATTTATAACCAAAATGAAAAAGCTTCTATTGATATTTGCTGCCGCGATGGCCATGTTCACCGCACAAGCAGCCAAAGTCAACATTGACCGCATCGAGCCCACCGATTGGTATGTGGGCATCAACAGTGTGCCCAGCGTGCAGCTGATGGTGTATGGCAACGGCATCGGCACTGCCGAGGTCACCACCCAGTATCCAGGTGTCACGATCGACAGCGTGGTGAGGGTGGACTCGCCCAACTACCTGCTCGTGTATATCGACACACGTCAAGCCCAGCCCGGCACGATGGAACTCAAATTCCAACAGGGCAAGAGCAAGAAGACGGTGAAATACCAACTCAAGGCCCGCGAGATGCGCGGCAGTGAACGCCGCGGATTCACCAACGCCGATGTGCTCTACATGCTCATGCCCGACCGCTTTGCCGACGGCAATCCTGCCAACAACCAGCTCGCCGGAATGGAGGCCTACAAGAATGACCGTACGCAACCCAGCCTGCGCCACGGCGGTGACATCGAGGGCATCCGTCAGCATCTGGACTACTTCACCCAGCTTGGCGTCACCGCCCTGTGGTTCACCCCCGTGCTGGAAAACAACTCGCCCGACGGCCATAACCACTCGACCTATCACGGCTATGCCACAACCAACTACTACCGCGTGGATCCACGATTCGGCACCAACGAGGAGTACCGTCAGCTGTGCGACGAGGCCCACAGCCGAGGACTCAAGGTGGTGATGGACATGATTTTCAACCATTGTGGCGCTCACCATCCCTGGCTCAAGGACATGCCCACCCATGACTGGTTCAACCAGCCTGACTATCAGAACAACTACCTGCAGACGAGCTACAAACTCACCCCTGTGATGGACCCCTATGCCAGCGAAGTGGACCTCAAGGAGACCGTCGAGGGTTGGTTTGTCCCTTCGATGCCTGACCTGAATCATCACAATGTCCACGTGATGAACTACCTCATCCAGAACAGCATCTGGTGGATTGAAACTGTGGGCATCAACGGCATCCGCATGGACACCTACCCCTATGCCTATGCCGACGCGATGGCACGATGGATGAAAGTGCTCAATACCGAGTATCCCAACTTCAACGTCGTCGGCGAAACATGGGTCGAGAACCCAGCCTATACCGCCGCATGGCAAAAAGGCAACAAGATGGGCAAACCCGAGAGCTACCTGCCCACCGTAATGGACTTCTCCTTCTACGAGAAAATCGACAGCGCCAAGCACGAGGAGACCGACGGCTGGTGGCGAGGCTACAACCGCGTGTACAACAGCCTGTGCCACGACTACCTCTACCCCGACCCGTCGAGCGTGATGGCCTTTATCGAGAACCACGACACCGACCGCTTCCTGCGCAACGGCCAGGACGTGGCCGCACTGAAGCAGGCCCTCGCCCTGCTGCTGACCATCAAGCGCATCCCCCAGCTGTACTACGGCACCGAGGTCCTGATGAACGGCACCAAGGAGGTAACCGACGGTAACGTGCGCAAAGACTTCCCCGGCGGCTTCCCCGGAGACCCGAAGAATGCCTTTACCGCCGAGGGACGCACACCGGCTCAAAACGACATGTTCAATTGGCTGAGCGCCCTGCTGCACTGGCGTCAGGGCAACGATGTCATTATCAAGGGCAAGATGACCCAGTTCATCCCCAAAGACGGCATCTATGTCGTGGCCCGCACCCTTAACGGCCGTCATGCCGTAACCATCATCAACGGCACCACCCAGCAGCGTCAGATGAAACTCGACCGCTATAGCGAGGTGTTCGGCAAGGCCACTGTTGCACGTGACGTGCCCACAGGCAAGACCATCAGTCTGGCCGACGGCGCGCTCACCCTGCCACCGCGAGGCACCCTCGTTCTGGAGTTCTGATATCCCTTAGGACATTGACGACATTCCCACCGCTGCTCATCATTGGGTAGCGGTGGTTGCTATGGTGGCACCTTCATATCTACCGATTACGGTTATTGTATAATCCAAACAACATCTGTACCTTTGCACCACCATAAATAATGAAATATGGCTAACCAATTCAAGTATTACTCCCGGTCCAGACACCCTAATGGCTTTTGGGGCAAACGCGTCATTAAAAAAATGAACGGGCCGCGACACGCACACCTGCCCGAATGGGTGTTTGCCGATTTCACCATACCAGACAAATGCCGCATCCTGGATGTCGGTTGTGGTGGAGGAGCAAACATCAAGCGTATGCTTGAACTTAATCCCACAGCAACAGCCATAGGTCTCGACAACTCGACACTGTCCATGAATGAGGCCATCGAAGAGAATTACCGTAACATCGTTGATAAGAGATGCCAAATTCTTGGCGGCAATGCGACTCAAATGCCGTTGGCCAAGGAGTCATTTGATTTGATAACAGCCTTTGAAACCATCTACTTCTGGTCTTCTGTGGCCCTGGGTGTACAGGAGATGTTCCGACTGCTCAAGCCCAGCGGAACCTGTCTGATCGCCAATGAGATGGACGGGACAGAGGAATTCGTCGGCAACCTTGAGAAATCTGCCGCGATGCGCATTTACTCCATTGAAGACATCAAAGAGTACCTCGCCTATGCCGGATTCGTCAACATCAACGTCCGCCATGACGAGGCACGCCATTTTATCTGTCTCACCGCTACAAAGCCTGAAATCGAGGGCCTGTAACGGTTTCTTTTTCATTATCTCCCCTTACTTATTCCAGGAAGTCCTTGAGCTCATAAAGGGCTGGAGTGGCACGACCCGTCTCGTGATTCCACAAGCCGGCATTATACCATTCGTCATTGACATGGAGCGC
The DNA here is from genome assembly GCA_017557665.1 of Muribaculaceae bacterium. The sequence goes on from JAFYYI010000019.1 coordinate 38,552, forward strand.
ATTCCAGTAGTTGCCGCCCAAGCCATACTCATTGGCCTCAGGGAACCACCAGAAGAGGCCCTTTACCTTGGCATAGGGCTTAAGCCTTGCAATCAGGTCGACCGTGAACTTGCGCTGCCCCTCGGCAGTCAACGGCCATGTTGACGAGAAGTCCAGATCGCCCACCTTGTAGTGATAGCTGTAGCCCGTCTCGACAATCATGATATCCTTGTCCTGGAACGAATTGCCCACACTATTGAGCGCGGCACCAAGCGTTGCCAGGTCGCCGTGGAAATAAGGATAGTAACTCAGGCCGATGATGTCATAGTCCACCTGCTTACTCTTCATCTGGTTGTAGAAGTTGAGCATGATGCTGGTTTTGGCCACGCGCTCGGTGTGGAGAATAATCTTGGCTTGGGGGCATTCCTCACGGCAAGCGCGGCCAGCCGCCTTGAGCAGATTGGCGAAACGGTCCCAGTTGGCGTCGTTGCCCATGTAGCACTTCTTGAGGTCGCCCGACGGCGTTCCCACAGGTCCCCACAACATGCCGTAACTGATTTCGTTACCGGTCTGGATATAGTCGGGGGTGGCGCCGGCGGCTTTCAAGGCCCTCAGACAGTCACGGGTGTATTCATACACCTTCTGAGTCAGTGCCTCGTCATCCAAGTCAGCCCACTCGGCTGGTGTGAACTGCTTCACCGGGTCGGCCCAGCTGTCACTGTAGTGGAAGTCAAGCATGAACTGCATGCCGGCAGCCTTGATGCGAGCGCCCAGCACCTTCACCGTATCCAGGTTCTGGATGACACCCTGGCCCTTGTCGGCCGTGGATGCATTGGCCGGGTTGACAAACAGGCGCACGCGAGCCGCGTTCCAGCCCTGCTGCTTGGTCCACGTGATGACATCGTCGATAACCCTGCCGTTCTGGTCATAGTAGTGAGCCGTGGTGATGCCATAGCTCTTGGCTTTGAGCTGGTGGGCCTCATACTTGGTCAGCATCGAGATGTCGCCACCCACGACAGGGCCGTCATAGGGTTCAGGCTGTTCACCACCACTCAGGATGATGTCTATCAAGGCATTGACATCGGCTATGTTCACCTCGCCATCATCATTGACGTCACCACAGAGTTCAGCATCGGCCTTCAGAATCATGTCTATCAAGGCATTAACATCAGCGATGTTCACCTCATTGTCGCCATTCACGTCACCTCGTGTGGCAGCATTGGCGCTGAGCGTTGTCAACGCTAGCGCCAATGTCAAAATCGCTATTTTTACTAACTTCATCTGCCTTCAGTTATCCACTAACTATTTACTAAGGATGTGGTCAATCAAAGCATTCACGTCAGCAATATTCACCTCGTTGTCTTTGTTCACATCACCCTTAGGGGTAGTTGTTGACGTCAGAATCATGTTAATCAACACGTTGACGTCGGCAATGTTCACCTCGCCGTCCTCGTTCACATCGAAGATGTCTCCTGAGAGGTAAGGCAAGTAGGTGTCGGTGACATCACGAACGGTATACTTGTTCGTTTGGCTGGTCACCTCATAGAACGAGGTCTTGTTCACGAAGGTGACATCCTCGGTCTGATGCTCACCGGCAGTGGTACCACCCTGGTTGAACACAAAGTTCATGTAGTAGTTCTTGCCCGTAATCCTGTAGGTGTAGCAGTAGAATTTCTCGCCACCCACAATCTTGGTCTCGGTGATGGTCTGACCGGGCCAGTTGCCGTTGAACTGCTTGTCAGAGCTGTCCCAAGTATAGAAGTTCACCCTGGGCCAGTTGTTAGGAGCAACAGTGGGATCCTTCAGGTAAACGGTGATGTCATAGGGTTCAAACGAGGCATCGTCAATCTCGTAGTAGCGCGTGATAACACCGCTCACCGCGCCATTGATCAACAGACCCACCTTGAGTGTCTTTTTGCCCGAGATAGTGATGCTCGTGCCGTCGGCAGCCTTGGTGCCGTTGCTGGCTGTCGGCTCGCTGCCGTCAAGGGTATAAACCAACTGGGCGCCGGCAGTCTGGCTCACGGCGGTCAAGGTCACATCAATGGCCCCCTCATAGGCGCCACTGGGCTTGCTGACCCAGGCGGTCTCGGTGGCCTTACTCAATGCCAGGCGGTAGTTGGTGCCACTGGTCACGACGACAAAGGTTGCGGGAATCTCATAGGAAGTGCTGCCCATGGCTGCCAGCAAAGCGCCGCGCGTGCCCACCGTGCGCTGCACATAATAGTTAACCGTGGGGCTGTTGGCCTGATTGTAGGACATGCTGGTGTTGGTGATTCCAGCCAGCTGACGGGCGTAAATCATCTGCTTGATGCTCTCCTTGTAGTCCAGCCAGTGTTTGAGGAAGATACAAGGCGTGCCGGGCATCGACAACAGGAAGGCATTAGCGGCCTCGATGTTGTTGCGGATGGGGTCCTGCTGGTTGTTGGCATCACGGTACTGGGTATCGTGGTTCTCCACGAAGGTCACCGAGTAGCGCTTGTAGTTGGAAGCCATGTTCAAGCCCTTGCTGCTTGAAGAGGCCAGACCAGTCCAGCGGTTGTTGTTGACCGCATCACGAATCACGTAGCGGAAGGGGAAGTCGAACGCTGCGCTCTGCACCACGCCGTCAACCTTGGTGCCGTCGATCCAGTTCTTGACAGCGCCCTCGTTACCGTCCCAATACTCGCCGACTGAGAATTGCGTGCCGCAGGAGGCGTTGTACATGCCCGTGTAGGACGCTGCATAGCCTTTCACCATATCATAGCGGAAGCCGATGTAGCCCAGGTCATCGAGCAGCATCTTCACGTAGGCCTTGACGATGGTCTGCACATTGGTGCTGCGATGGTCCAGGTCACGCATGCCACCCCAGTCCTCGCCGGTATCGTTATTGGCACTCAATGACTTGCCATTCTGATTAGCCCAAGCAAGCGTGGCACCACCATCATCGTTGCGGCAGATGTCGGTGGACTTCATATCATAGGTCACACCCTTATAGACCTCGACAGGGAATGTCACCCAATCGTTGATGGTCTTGCGGTGATTCACCACGACGTCGGCAATCGTGCCGATGCCTTTGCTCTTGAACGTGTTGATCATCGAGCGAAGCTGAGTCTCGGAGCCGAATGAGCTGTTGTAGTTGGTGAACCAGTAGAGGTCATCATAGCCCATTGACGTGCCTCCGCAATTACCACTCTGCGGAATCCACACCAGCTTGAAGAACTCAGACAACTCGTCGGCCTGCATCTCCAGCTTGGGCCAACGCGTCTCATTGAAGGAATCCCAATAGAACCCCTGCAACATCACGCCATCATAATTGGCGGGCCACCCCTGTCCCAGCACGGGCAACCAAAATAACACAACAAGTGCGGTAGTCAGAATCTTTTTCATCGCTTATATTTTTTAATTGGTTATTTATCCCACAAAGATAATGAAAAGTAAAAACAGAACAAAAGAATAATTCTTTTTTTATATCAAACGTCATCGAGAACGAATCATGTGGTCGTCAACACGATATTGATGAGGGCTATCACATCGGAAATTGTGATTTCATTATCACCATTCAAGTCGGCCCTCGACACTATGATTGACCCGTAACTGTCATTCAACACACAGGTGATCATCTGTATCACGTCGCTGATGTTCACATCGCCATCGCCGTTCACGTCGCCCAAGGAATCTGTATCCACCTCGATGAGATAAGGCAGGTAGGCCTCGGTGACATCGCGAACGGTGTACTTGTTGGTCTGGCTAGTCACCTCAAAGAACGAGGTCTTGTTGACATTCGTCACATCCACCGTCTGGTGAGAGCCGGCAGTGCTACCGCCCTGATTGAAGACGAAGTTGAGATAGTAGTCCTTGTTGGGAATGGTAAAGGTCCTGTAATAGAACTTGACACCGTTCACCATGCGAGTGTCGGTGATGACCGTTCCGGGCCAGTTGCCACACATCTGACTATTGTTGCTGTCCCAGCAGTAGAAGGTCACTCGGGGCCAGTTGTTGGGCGAGATGGTCGGGTCCTTGAGGTAAACGGTGATTTCACACGGATAAACGCTGTAATAACGCGTGATGACGCCGCTCACGACACCGTTCTTCAACAAGCCCAACTTGAGCGTGCTGCTCTCGCCGATGGTGATGGTTGTTCCGTCAGACACCTTGTTGCCATGATTGGCAGTAGGCTCACTGCCGTCAAGGGTATAGACCAGTTGAGCGCCTGAAGTCTGGCTCACGGCCGTCAGTTTCACCGCAATCGACTCATTATAGTCACCACTGGGCTTGTTGGCCCAAGCGGTCTCGGTCGACTTGCTGAGGGCCATGCGATAGTTGGTGCCGCTGGCCACCAGGATGTAATTGGAGGGTATCGTATAGGACGTCGATCCCATCGCCACAAGCAGCGTGCCGCGCGTTCCCGTGGTGCGCTGCACGTGATAGTTGCCGGTGGAGCTGGAAGCCTGCTGCGCCGTGGTGCTGGTGTTGGTAATCCCGGCGAGTTGGCGGGCATAAATCATCTGCTTGATGCTCTCCTTGTAGTCCATCCAGTGCTTGAGGAACACACAGGGCGTGCCGGGCATGGCCAGCATATAGGCGTTGGCGGCCTCGATGTTGCTGCTGATGGGGTCCTGCGGGTTGTAGCTGTCGCGGTACTGGGTGTCGTGGTTCTCCACGAAGGTCACCGAGTAACGGCGATAACCGCTCTCGCTGTTCAGGCCCTTATCGCTTGAGTTGCCCAGTTTGGTCCAGTTGTTGTTATTAACCGCATCACGCACCGTGTAACGGAACGGAAAGTCGAACGCGGCGCTCTGCACCACGCCACCGACCTTAGTGCCGTCTACCCAGCCTTTCAAGGCCGTCATGTTGCCGTCCCAGTATTCTCCTACAGAATAGGTGGGGGCGGCATAGGTGTTATACATGCCGGTGAACGAAGGCGAGTAACCCTTGGTCATATCGTAACGGAAACCCGCATAGCCCAGGTCGTTGAGAAGCATCATCAAATAAGCCTTCACGGTGGTCTGCACATTGGAGCTGTTATGGTCCAGGTCCCTGAGGCCACTCCAGTCCTCGCCGGTGTCGTTGTTGGCACTCAACGAGCGTCCGTTCTGGTTGGCCCAAGCGAGTGTCGCGCCACCATCATCGTTACGGCAGATGTCGGTGGACAGCAGTCGATAAGTCACTCCCTTGTAGGTCTCGGAGGGGAACGTCACCCAATCATTAATTGACTTGCGGTGGTTGATGACGACGTCGGCGATGGTGCCGATGCCCTTGCTCTTGAAGGTGGTGATCATCGAGCGGAGCTCCGTCTCACTGCCAAACGAGCTATTGTAGTTGGTGAACCAGTACACATCGTCATATCCCATCGAAGTCCCGTTACAGCTGGCGCTCTGAGGAATCCACACCAGGCTGAAGAACTCAGACAGCTCACCTGCCTGGCTCTCGAGATTGGACCAGCTGGATTCACTATAGGAATCCCAGTAAAAGCCTTGGAGCATCACGCCAGGATAGGCGCTGGGCCACCCTTGAGCCATCACCAGTATCGGTAACATTGCCAGTGCAATAGTCAGAATCTTTTTCATAATGGTAATATTTTTAATGATTATCTTCACAAAAATAGCACATTATCTTCAATTTCAATCATTTTAAACAATAATGTTCAATATTTTTTTGCGTGTAATCGTTTGCAAGCGCCACAGCCTCACCAAAAAACATTGGGGACGCGCCTGCCGGCACGCCCCCAATGGGAAAGTACAATTCAATGAGTGTTATTACTTGGCGATGAAGTAATACTCGCCCAGCAGGTCATTGAAGATGACGTCATAGGTGCCGGCCACAACAGGAATATTGGGACCCTTGTTCTCACCAATGCCAACAGGGAAGCCTGCGCCACCCCAGTTGATGGTCCATGCGCCATCGGCAGCGAACTTGAGTTCGGTGTCCTCGCCGTAGGTTGCATTCTTCAGAACCCAGTCGTGATTCTCAACCACCGAACTCATCGGATCCATCAGCGTGCCGGCGGGATTCCAGCCCTGATAGCCACCAGGCATACCCATCATCGAGTAAATGCCCACGGGACCGGGATAGTTGGTAATCGTCAGCACGTCCATCTCCATGTCATAGGTGATCTGGTAGTAACCGTCCTCGGGAACCTCAATGTTACTGCTGCCGCCGTCGTTCTTCACGAGGACGCCGTCGGTCATACCCCACTGCTCGTCCCAGTTGCCGGGCGTGTGGATGAGCTTGAAGCCCTGGCCGGCGGGGAAGTAGCCCACGTAGTTGAGGATGGAGTAGTTGTCGATAGCGGGATACAGGGGAACGAGAGCCGTGCCAAGGGCGTCGGCGGCATTGCCCCACGAACCGTTACCGATGCAGCTACCAACGAGGTACCACAAGTCGGGCGTACCCAACTCAATGATCGGCTCGATCTCGAAGGTGCGGTTCAGCATGTCGAAGCTCAAGCGATACTTGTCGGCACGGATGTCGGCCGGAATCTTGAAGGCGTAAGCGATCTGGTCGTTAGCGCCCTCAACAAAATTACCCGTCAACTCGTTCTCACCATTCACGGCATAACCGATGAAGTCACCGTTCCAGAAACCGTCGGTACCGAGGTCCATGGTCTCCTGAGAGTAAATCTTGAACCAGTTGTCCTCGCCGGTAGCGGGAACCACAACGGTGAATACGGGATTGGTGTAAACATCACCACCGCCATTGGTCAGCTGGTAGGTGGGATCACATGGTGCCCAACCATTGCTGGTACCAACATAGTAGTAAGCAGTGGAAATCTTGGGAGTAGCGGGAATGACTTTCACGGTAAACTCGTCACTCATGATGCTGGTGGCGGTAGTGCCGTTGGTCATGGTGCTCTTCACGCGAGCAGTGAGCTCACGCACCTCAGGTGCCTGACCAAAGAGGGATACCACATAGTCTGAAAGTTCCTGTACGTTCATCGTGCCATCCAGGCCAAGAACGAAGGGCTTGTCATTCAGGTAAATGAGATATTCAGGAGTGTAGGATTCGTCATTGGATGCGGGAGCAGTGATGTCACACACCTTGACGGTCTCTTCTCCCTCAGGAATCTCGGCCAAGTCGATGACGCCCACACTGGCAACCGAGCCAGTACCGAAGGTCACGAGTTCGCCCTGGGGATTGCTCTGGGGATCAGCCCAGTCCTTGAAATCCTCGGTACAACTTGCCAGCAACAAGGTCATTGCGGCAATATATAAAAACTTCTTCATAATTTCTGTTTCTCATTATTATATCTAATGGGGTGGGCAAATGCTCGCGGGCTCTCGCCCACCCTGTCGATTGGTTAACAATTACTCCACAGCTACAAAGTTGTAGGTGCCAAGGATATCATTGAAGAACACATTGTAAGTGCCGGCCTTCACGGGAATGTTGGGACCGCCACCCGTACCGATACCATACGGGAAGTCAGTAGCACCCCAGTTCACATCCCAAGAGTTGTCGGCAGCGAACTTGAGTTCAGTGTCGTCATAGGTCACATTCATCAAGTACCAGTCATGGTTCTCGACGCTGGTGCTCATGCCGTTCATCATGTTCTCACCAGTGTTCCACTCCTGATAACCACCAGGCATGGAGATCATCGTGTAAACACCCACGGCGCCATCGTAAGGCTCAATCACGAGCTCATCGGTAGCGGTGTTCAGGCGGATGCGATAGTAGCCGTCGGCCTCCACAGTGATGTTGCCACTGCCGCCGTCGTTCTTGACGAAGGCGCCGTCGCCCATACCCCACTGGTTATCCCAGTTACCGGGATCACGAACGAGCTTGAAGCCCTTGCCAGCGTAGAAGAAGCCAGCATACTCAATCTCACCCTGGCCGGTGCGCGTGTCATACTCATTGCCCATGATGGGATACATCGGTACAAGACCGCCGGTAGCGACGCTGTTAGGACCGTTGTCCCAGTCAGACGAGCCAATGCCTTCACCAACAAGATACCAGAGCTCGATGGGAGCGTCGGCGAGCTCGATGTAGTAAGGATTAACCTCCAGGCTTACCACATTGGAGTAGATGGTCTTGGTACCGGGAGTAGAGGCCTTAGCACGCACATACACGGTCTGCTTCTCGGGAACACTGTTCTCGTCCCACTGGCAGATGCTCACCAGTTGCTTGGCCAGATCGGTTGCCGACATCACGCCAGTGCAGGAGGCGTAAATCGAAGGCAAGATAGCATAGTCGGCGATGGTGGCGCCAGTCTCGTCGGCGGCAGCCTCATCGGTCGATACATTCCACGAGTTGGTGGGAGAAACCTCGAGCTGATACTCCACTGCCGCGGGCCAGCCGCCGTAGTCGGGCTGCGACCAGACAAACTCGATGCCCTCGGAATTCAGCAGGTCAACCATCGGGTTCACGGGGTTGTTGAGCGTGAACGTGGAGGGCTGAACCAGCGTGGGGTTGGAATCGCGGTCATCCGAGCATGCAGTGAACACGAGAGCCATGCTCAGCAGCATCAGTGATGATAAAAATATCTTTTTCATGTTCTTATTGTCATTTATTAATTGTTAGACATCAATGCATCAATAACCAGGATTCTGTTTCAGCTTGGAGTTAGCAATCAGGTCATCGGTGGGGATAGCAAAGACATTGCGGAATGCCTCAAAGTCACGACCGGCATAAACGCCGCCCTTCCACTGCCACTGGTAGTCGGTGTTGCCACCAAACTTACCGAAGCGGATCAGGTCGACACGGCGACGGGCCTCGAAGTAGAACTCACGGCCCCACTCGTCCAGGATCTGGTTGAGGGTATAGGTCGAGCGCAGGTCGGCATGTGCACGGCCACGGATGGCGTTGATAGCAGCCACGGCCTCGGCAGGAGCGGTGCCACCGTTCAGGCGGGTCAGCGCTTCGGCATAGGTCAGATAGGCTTCAGCCACACGCATGTAGAACAGATGTGAGTCGGCAAAGGTGTTGTCACTGCCCTTGCTGCCATCACACTTGAAGTTGTTGAACTTGGCGATTGCATAGCCAAACTTGAAGTCGGACTCGTTCTCCACATCCAGGTGACGGCCCTCGGTCTCGAACAAGGCGCGGTCATCACCGGCAGCGTAGGCTACCACATAGGCATGGCCTGCGGGAGCGTCATCGTTGGGGAAGAACAGACGGATCAACTCGGGACGGGCACGGTTGCCACCCCAAGTGTTGTTGTTATACAGGCCATTGACCTCACTCTCATCGTAGGGGTTGGGATGAACGTCAGCATCCACGGTGGAGCACATCAGGAAATTGGTGCCACCCCACGAAGTGGTGCGCAAGCCGTCTTGGATAACGGGGAACACGGCCTCATAGGCAGCGTCGGTCTTGCTGTTGTCACCCATGAACAACATCTGATAGGCAGTGAACTCACGGTAAACACCGTCGATGCCCATGCCATTGTAACCCTCGGTGTGAAGCTTGTAAGAAGAATCCATCACCTTCTTGGCATAGTTGGCAGCATCCTGCCAACGAGCGGTGCCGGTGTAAACCTCACTGTTCAGGTACAGACGGGCCAGCAGCATCCAGGCAGCAGCCTTGTCGATGCGGCCATAACCAGGCTCACCATACTTCTTGGGGTGAGGTTCGTTGAGGATGTTGGCATTGTCATCGGGGTTCTCACCGATAACAGCCTTCAATTCGCTCTCGATGAACTCGCACACCTGAGCACGGCTGTACTGCTCGGGGTTCTCGCCCGAAATCGTAGTGGCGAAGGGAATGTTGCCGAAAGCATCGGTCAACAGATAGAACTGCATGGCACGCAGGAAGCGAACCTCGGCAGTCATCGTGGCATCATAGTCGGGATAAACCTCCAGATACTGGTTGCAGAAGGTGATACCGATGCAAAGGCCATAGTAGTAACCGCGCAGCATCGGGTGGCTGGCGTCGTAGCTGTTGTGGCAATAGGAAGGAATACCCTCATCACCCCAGCCGCAGATAGCCTCATCAGTGGTCAGCTCATTGGCGTTCCACATCTGGCGGTACTTGTGCTGGAAACCGCCGTCAAGTCCGTCAACGTCTACGTTGTCGTCACCGCCGTTGTTACCCGAGGTGGCAAACACCGAATAGCACTTGTTGAACAGCTGCTCGGGAGTGACATCGCTCTGCAGAGAGGGGTCGATGGGCTCCACATCCAGGTCGTTGATGCAAGAGGTCAGACTTCCTGACATCATCATCACCAATGCAGCACTCAATATATATTTGAAAAACTTATTCATTGTGTTCAATCTGATAATAAATTAGTAACTATGTTTGCGCGATCAGAAGGTGAGGCTCAAACCAAGGATGTAAGAAATGGGACGCGGGAAGATGTCACCACCGATACCGCCGAAGACCTCGGGATCGATACCGTCATACTTGGTGATGCAGAACACGTTGCTGACGGTGCCATAGATACGGCCACCGATACCATTGTAACTGCCGTGCTTGAGCAGGCCGTTGAAGCTGTAACCCAGGGTGATGTTGTCACACTTGAGGAACGAAGCGTTCTGTACCCAATAGTCGCTGAAGATAGCGTAGTTGTCATAGGTCTTCCAACCCAGGTCAACCGAAGCCTTGGGACGGTTGTTCAGATAGAAACCTGATACCTCCTCAAATACCGATGCGGTGCTGGTGTTGTGGTAACCTTGCATTACGTTGTTGAACATGTAGTTGCCGATGCTGGCACGCAGGTTGAAACCGAAGTCCCAGTTCTTCCAGTCGAGGCGCGAAGACAGACCCATGGTCACGGGAGCTGCCGGCGACTTGTAGAAGTACTTATCAGCATCGCTGATCACACCGTCGGCGTTGCGGTCAACCACCTGGCTCTCGATGGGCTTACCATCCTGGTCATAAACCTGCTGGTAAACGTAGAAGCTGCTGGCGGGATGACCCACAGCGTGAGCCTGGGCGGTACCGTTGATACCGATGCTACCGGTGGTCACGATGTAATCGGGATCGTCACTGATGAGCTCGGTGATCTTGTTGCTGTTGTAGGTCAGGTTATAGTCGATGGTCCACAACAGGTCGGTGGTCGAGATGGCCTTCCAGTTCAACGAGAACTCAATACCGGTGTTGCGCAGCGAACCGATGTTCTTGTAGAACGCGTTGCGGAAGTTGGTCATGGCCGAGAAGGTGGCCCAGTTCAACAGGTCGGTGGTCTTGCGATAGTACCAGTCGATGCTACCGCTCAGACGCTGGTTCATGACACCCCAGTCAAGACCGATGTTGGTCGTCGTGGTGGTCTCCCACTTGAGCTCGGGGTTGTAAACGTTGGGCTTAGCCTTGGAGCCGTCGCCACTGACATCGTAGAACGAACCCATGCTACCGTTGCTCATCACGTAGGTGGCAAAGTAGTTGTAGTCGCCGATGCCTTCCTGCTGACCGGTCTTACCCCAACCGAGACGCAACTTCAGGTCGCTGAAGGCGCCGTCCTTCATGAAGTCTTCCTCGTTGATCTTCCAAGCGAAGGCTGCCGAGGGGAACAACGCCCAGTGCTTCTTGAAGCGCGACGAACCGTCGTAACGGGTGGTGAAGGTCAACAGGTAGCGGTTAGCGTAGCTGTAATTCATACGACCGAAGAAGGATACCAGATAGTTCTCGGTGCGGTAACCCAGACCGTTGTTCTGGCGATAAACGCCCTCGGCACGGATGGCGCCAGCCTTGCTGTCATCAATGTTGTAGCGGGCAGAGGGAATCCACTGGCCGGGGGTCACGATGAGGGCGCCGTTCTCGGCGTCGGCAGCGGTGAAGAAGAGGCCCGAGTTGGTGGGATAGGTACCCCATGACTCGTTATACTCCTTGCGCCAGTTGTGCTGCCACTCGTAACCTGCCATGATGTCGAAGTGGTGCTTTTCGTTGAAGTCCTTGTAGTACTGTGCATAGGTACTCAACTGGAGGTTCTCCTTGCTCTGGGTGTAGTAGCTGGTGCTGCCCCAATAGTTGGCGGTGTTGGAGACGTTGGCACTGATGTTGTGGCCGTTACCGCCGGTGAAGTCACCACCCAAGGTCAAGTGCAGACGCAGGTCCTCAAAACCGTGGATCTTGTAGTCGATGTCGGCACTACCGATGAACGAGTGGGTCTTACCACTGTTGTCATGGTTGTCGAGCATAGCCACGGGGTTGTAGGGAGCGTTGGTGTTCTTGGTGTAGGGCCAAGCGGGATCGGCGTTGTTCACCTGCAGCCACTCGAAGTAGCCACCCACGCCAGCATAATCGTTGATACCGTCACCATTGGCGTCACGGTTGCCATAGATGGGCTGAGTCGGGTCCATGCGGACGGCGTTACCCACGGCACCACCATCGGCCCAACGCGACTTGGTCCAAGCCAGCTTACCGTTGAGGTTCAAGGTCAAGTGGTCATCAAACAGCGAGGGATTCAGGTTCAAGGCCACGGTGTAGCGCTTGAAGTCTGAAGTCTTGAGGATACCCTGCTGGTCGGTGTAACCTGCCGACAGACGATAAGGCAGAATCTGTCCCACAGAACCGGCCACGGTCAGGTTGTGGTCGTGGCTCAGGGCAGTGCGGTAGATTTCGTTCTGCCAATCGGTGTTGGCATCACCCAGCAGCGGGTTCACGATGCCCGAGTTTCCTTCACCCTCTACCCAAGACCAACCGGCGGGCAGGGCGATGTCCGAGACACCGTAGCGAGTCAACTTACCGTTGTTGACGGTGTTGATCATATCGACA
>JAFYYI010000020.1 GCA_017557665.1 Muribaculaceae bacterium
CATCCTGAGCCAGGATCAAACTCTTCGTTGTTGTATTATCGTTTTTCTCTTTTGCAAGAATCAAATGAAAACGCAACGGCGATGTTGCCCGGTGCCCGGCCCGCTCGACCCGCGTCCCCTGCATGAGGACCGGGCGGCTCGGATTTGCTGTGCTCGTATTCTCTACCTGTTTCTCGGAATCTTGACGTGGACTCGGCGGTTTCCCTTCCTTGTCTCTGCACTATCAATTTTCCTCATTGCAAACATTTCAATGAACTCAAGCTTCACGGCCCGGACCCTCCGAAAAAGGCGTCAAAAAAATCGCTCACGCAATTTACCATATTGTGAGCCGAAAAGCGTTGCAAAATTACAACCACTTCCAGAACTGGCCAAATAAAATCGAGAAAAAGTTTAGAAAATAACATTCTTTAAGATTTCAATAGTCGCCCTTTATATAAATAATGAGAAAGCCGGTGACGGGGCGGGGCGAGATGGCATCTCGCAATACAGGACGACACAGACGACAGGGGGGGCAACGGGCAGCAGAGGGCGGCAGGGCGGGCGGAGCATTACGAGATGGTATCTCGCAATACAAGAACGGCACGGACGACAGAGGGGGCAAGGGGCAGCAGAGGGCGGCAGGGCGGGCGGAGCATTACGAGATAGTATCTCGCAATACAAGAACGACACGGACGGCACAAACGGAGGAGGAATCAACGGACAAAGGACAGCGGGGATGACCGCACTAACAACTAGAAAAAAAGGGACCACCCTGCTGATGAGAAAAACGGCAACCCTGACGACGAGAGAAAAGGCGGGCGGGATGATAACGAAAAAAGGGGGCCGCCTTGATGGCGCCCCCCCCTTTGGGTTTATCCTCGATTAGAAGAGGGAGAGCTGACGGGGATCCTCACCGGGATGGGGAGGCATGGAGCCGTCGTCGTCCCAGTCGATGTCGTCAATCGCGCGCAGGGCGGGATCATCGGGAATCGCGTCTGCAGCGGGCTGAGCTGCGGCAGGGCGCTTGTTGAGTTCCTCGATCTGACGCTCGAGCATCGCGATGCGACGGTTCTTCTCGTCGATGGCATCGTTCATGGCCTGTGCCTCGTGCTGCTTTTTCTGCAGGGTGGCCTGAGTGCGCTTGAGCTCAGCCTTGGCATCATCGCGCTCGGCGGTGATCTTGGCGAAGTTGGCGGCCTTCTCGTTGCCGTCAACGCTGAGCGAGTTATACTTGCGCTTGAAGTCTTCGGCGACAGCGCTCACCGACGCCAGTTGCTGCTTGAGGCCGTCAATCAGGTTGCCGGTCTCGATGCTGCGGCGATTCTGCACCTCGGCGTTCTGCTTAGCCGTCTGCTCGAGCTGGTCGATGTGCTTGCGCAGGTCGTCGTTCTCGCCCTGGAGGACGATGTGCTGCTTGCGCAACTGGTCATACTCCGAAGCGCGGTGCTGGAGGTCGATAATCTGCTGACGAAGCGACGAAATCTCGGAGTTCTTCTTGTCCTTGAAGTCCTCGACCTCCTCGATGGTCTTCTGCAACTCATCAATGCTCTTGAGCTCCTCGGTTGCAGCATTGAGCTGGCCCTCGAGGTCCTCGACATTGGAACGGAGGCGCTCAATCAACTCGTCACGCTGCTCCACCTGGACCTTGAGCTGATCGATCGTGGGTCCGTCATCGGCGGGCAACGGCATGTTGTCGCGGCGCTCTATCTCGGCATCTTTCTCAGCAAGCTGCTTGGTGAGGTCCTCAATGGTGGCGGCCATTTCCTCGACCTTGGCATTCAGGTCGCCCATATTCTCGCCACGCACCTCCATTGCCTTGATACGGCTCTCGAGGCCTTTCTTCTCGATCACCATCTTCTCCTGCTCGGTCTCAAGCTCAGCCACCTTGGCTGAGAGCTCGTTGGCGCGCGTCTGGGCCTGCACCTTACCGGCTTCGAGAACTTTAATTTTCTCTTTGTACTCATCAACGACCTTCTGGGCGTCACCGGCCACTGCCGACAGTTCCTCACGCTCCTTCTTCCAGGCCTCCTTCATCATGTCAATCACAGCCTGGGTGTGCTCGTTCATCAGCCTTGCTGCCTTGTCGGCGAACTCGGCATCGATGGCGTACTCCTCATGCTTGTCGGGCTCAGCCAGCACGACGTCATCAGCCGGATGGTCGTGGTTGGGCACATTCTTGTCCTTACTGAAAGGATTGACAAAGCTGGTGGGCTGTCCAAAAACATCATACTCTTCATTCTCGGAGCCACCGAAGGCGTTCTTGATTGATTTAAAAAATGACATAGTCTTCTTGTTTTTTATAGTTTTGGTTTGTTCTATTTGATTTCTATCACACAATGCCGCTCATGAGCCAGGGTAAATCTTAAAAACAACTTTAAGTTTTAATATCTTACTTCTTGTTTTTCAATAATCTATCTACTCGAAGAGCGACCGGAAAGGAAGGCTCGGGGAGTCGTTTTTCCTCTCCAGTCGGTAAAATTACGATGAATTTTTCTAATACGCGGCACAAATAAAGAATTATTTTCGCTATTTGGACTGAATATCTTTTTACAAGTTCAAGAACAGTAAAACAAAACAGGCTGTGTTATAACATTTTGTCAAACACAGCCTGAAGTATTACTATAGGGTTATTAATCCTTTTTTGCGCTTGACTTGGCGGTTGAACGTCCCTTAACACCTCGCTTGCGGGCTGTGCCTTTGGAGATGTTCGACTCATCGGCAACGATCTCCCGGCACTCCTCCAGCGTGAGGCTTTCGGCATCCTTGCCTTTGGGAATCTTGACATTCTGTTTCTTGTAAACGATGTAGGGACCGTAGCGTCCGTTCATCACCTTCAAGTCGGGTTCCTCGTCAAAGGTCTTGAGCACCTTCTTGGCCTCAGCCTCGCGTTGAGCCTTGATCAGGTCAATCGCCTCGTCGAGGGTGATGCTTGTGGGTGAGAACTCCTTGGGGATGGAAGTGTACTTGCCGTTGTGCTTCACATAGGGGCCATAGTGTCCGACACCGATGGTCACCAGTTCACCCTCGAAAGTGCCCAGGTCGCGCGGCAGCTCAAAGAGCTTCACCGCCTCCTCCAGCGTGAGGGTCTCAATGCTCTGGCCGCGCTGCAGCGAGGCAAACCTCGGTTTGCTCGAGTCATCGGCGCTGCCCATCTGCACGAGAGGGCCATAGCGGCCAATCTTCACCATGACGGGCAGTCCTGTCTTGGGATCGTTACCCAACAGGCGCTCACCCACCTTGTGTTCAAGCCTAAGCGCTGAAACCTTGCTGATGTTGGGATGGAAGTCCTCGTAGAAATCGGCGATTTCCTTGTTCCACACGACATTGCCCTGAGCGACCTCATCGAACTCGTTCTCCACCTTGGCGGTGAAATTGTAGTCCATGATCGAGGGGAAATACTTCACCAAGAAATCATTGACCACCATGCCGACATCGGTGGGGATGAGTTTTCCCTTCTCGACACCAAAGAGCTCACTCTTCTTGCCGGTCGTGATCTTGCCACCCTTGAGGGTAATGATTTCATAGTCGCGCTTGTGACCCTTGTCTTCGCCCTTCTCGACATACTGACGTTCCTGAATGGTCGAGATGATGGGTGCATAGGTCGAAGGACGGCCGATGCCGAGTTCCTCCAGACGGCGCACGAGCGATGCCTCGGTGTAGCGGTTGGGCTGCTGGGTGTAGCGCTGGATGGCATTCACGGCAAGGGCGTTCAGCGCCTCACCGGCGTTGAGAGACGGCAAGGTGTGAAGCTCAGAGAACGCCTGAGTCTTGGCGTCGATATTCACGCTGTCGTCGGTGCTCTCGAAATACACCTTGAGGAAACCGTCAAACTTCACTACCTCACCCTCGGCTACAAAGAGTTCCTTACGGCCCGACACGGTAATGTCGGCCGTGGTCTTCTCGAGCTCGGCGTCTGCCATCTGGGAGGCAATGGTGCGTTTCCAGATGAGGTCATAGAGCTTCTTCTCCTGCGGAGTGCCCGTGATGGTGTGGTTGCTGATATAGGTGGGACGGATGGCCTCATGGGCTTCTTGAGCACCCTTGCTGGTGGTGCGGTAGCGGCGCACCTTGAGGTAACGCTCACCGATGTTTTCCTTGATTTCCTTGCTGATGGTGCCCAGAGCCAGGTTGCTGAGGTTGACCGAGTCGGTACGCATGTAGGTGATAAGACCTTCCTCGTACAGACGTTGTGCCAGCCTCATCGTCTGCTTGACAGAGAGACCCAACTTGCGGGCCGCCTCCTGCTGCAGGGTGCTGGTGGTGAAGGGAGGTGCAGGAGAGCGCTTGACAGGCTTCACAGTGACGTCGGCCACCGTGAACGTTGCCTGCTTGCAGTCCTCGAGGAAGTTCACTGCAGCGTCATGGTCAGCCAAATGGCGGTTGAGCTCGGCCTGGAACTCGCCACCATCGGCAGCAGCGAATTGAGCGGCGACACGGTAATAGGGCTCGCTGACAAAGGCCTTGATTTCCTTTTCACGCTCGGCAATCAGACGCACGGCCACGCTCTGGACTCGTCCAGCAGACAGACCCGGCTTGATTTTGCGCCACAGTACCGGCGAGAGCTCGAAGCCCACGATACGGTCCAGCACACGTCGTGCTTGCTGGGCATCGACCAGATTCAAATCGATGCTGCGCGGATGCTCAATGGCCTCAAGAATGGCAGGCTCAGTAATCTCGTGGAAAACGATGCGACGCGTGTTGTCGGCCGAGAGGCCCAACACTTCGAACAAATGCCATGCGATGGCCTCTCCCTCGCGGTCTTCATCACTTGCGAGCCAGACGACATCGGCCTTGGCAGCCTCATCTTTCAGTTTCTTGACTTGTTCTTCCTTGTCCTCGGGTATTTCATAAAGCGGCTTGAAGCCGTCCTCCACGTCGATGCTAAAGTTCTTCTTGTGCAAGTCACGGATGTGTCCGAAACTTGACATCACTTTGTAATCACCGCCCAGGAACTTCTGGATGGTCTTTGCCTTGGCGGGAGACTCGACGATAACTAAGTTTTTTGCCATATAATTGAATCCTTTTTAGAAAATCGGGTGCAAAGGTACGCTAATAAATCGAGATAAGAATGCCATCGAGCAAGATTTTTTCTCTTTACACATCTTTTAATAATATATTATTAATGTGATTTTAAAACTACCGGTTCCCGTAGTGGGACGGAGAAGACGGAGAAGACGGAAAGAACGGAGGGACGACGGAGGGACGACGGAGCGGTGCGAGATGGTATCTCGCAATACAAGAACGGCACGGACGGCGGAGGGCGGCCGGGCGGCGGACAGGGCACGGACGGCGGAGGGCGGCCGGGAGGCAGACGGGGCACGGGCGGCAGAAGGCGGACGGACGAGCAGAGGGCGAACGGGGCACGGACGGGCAGGGTTACTGGGAGGGTGTCAAAAAAAGAAGTGCATCCTTGTGGCATCACTGCCACAGGGACGCACTATCACACATCAGGTTACTATATACTACTATTCTTCTTTTCTCACTTGATCACCTTCACGGCGCTGGTGGTGCCGTCGGTGTAGGTGGTGACAACGATGGTCAGACCCTCGGCCTGCTGCATCTCCTGACCAGCCATGTTGAAGTAGCGAACGCCAGCCACGGTCTTGCCACCCATCATCTCGTCGATGCCGGTGGGAGTTTGCTTCTTGGTAACGGTTACCTCAACAGCCTCGCTGCTCATGATTACGCCATTGTCATAGGTAGCAATGGCAACGATGGTCACCTTGTAGTCCTCTGACTCGCGAGCGAAGCTCTCGGGATTGGCAATCTCATGGTACTCACCTTCCTCATCGATGCGATAGAGAGCCACGGTAGCGTGGTCGGCAGCGGCGCCCTCAATGATACCACCAACAACCACGTCATCGGAGTTGGTAACGATGGTCACCTTGGGAGCAACGGGGGTATAAGCGGGATCGTCCTCACCCTTAACCTGGAACTTATCCATGCAGAAGTAAGCGGCCGTGTTCATGCCATAATCACCTGTATCGGTAGAGTTCATGGTGAAGTAAACCGACTCCACCTCACCCAGGCTGGAGAGGTCAAAGAAGGTCCAATCATTCAGAGCGTGAAGCTCACCATTGGTGAAATCCACGAGGTTGATGCTTACGGTAGTCTCCGAGCCATCGGCAGCAACGCCATGAGCAATCAGCTCAAAGTAGTCGCCCTCGGCAAAGGGAGCTCCAAAACCGTCACCATGCTCACAACCGTAGTAGGGCCAGGGGTGATTGCACACGTACACACCGACGGGCTCAAAGGTTGTCTGGCGATCCTTGCCCACAAACATCACCTGGTTACTGGGGCCTTCATATGCCCAGCTGCTGTAATAGCCCACGAGATAGGGCTGTGAGGGATCAGCAGTCACTGTGCCATCCTCGTTGATGACGCAGCCACCACCAGCCATGCAACCGCCAAAATAAGTCGTCCACGTGCCGCTACTGCCGGGCTGACCATAGTCGGTCTGGTCACCACCGATAGCGGGGCAGAAACCGTCCCAGTAATAGCCACCCCACGAGGCGCCTTCACCGTCGATGAGGTGCGAGAGCATAAACTCACCGTTTTCATCGCCAAACTCAAGCCATGTGTAATTCACATCATCGTAGCAATTGGTCCAAATGCCATACTCGTTGTATTCCAGCGAAGTGGGATTCAACGGCTTGTTCAAGTCAAGCGTAATCACACCAGCCCATGCGGCCGAAGCCATCAGAGCGCTTACTGCTAAAGTAAAAATCTTCTTCATATTGTCAAACAAAGTATTAAAATGGTTAAACAGATGTTATGATAAATCTATATTTCTAAACTTAAGTCTCATTTAATATCTTATTAATCAGCAATATGGCATCACTGATAGTGATTTCTCCGTCACCATTGAAATCGGCTGCTACCGGGTCATAGTCGGCGAGTACCGAGCCCAGCAAGATTGTAATGAGCTTGGTCACGTCAGAGATAGTCACCTCACCGTCCATATTCACATCGCCGGGAATCGACACATGGGTCACCGTCACGGTGAATGAAGTGGTCGCCAATTTGCCGTTGCTGTCGACAGTGACCGAAACTGTTGCACTGCCAGGTGCCACAGCCTCGAGATGAAGGTCTGTTCCGCTCACCCAAGCCTTGGCTACCGAGAGGTCGGCACTCCTTGCCTTCGTCACCGCCAGAGCCGCCATGTTGTCGTCATCGGCCACTGCAGTGAGCAGGTCGATGGTCTCGCCCTGCCCCCTTGGCAACTGCCTATCGCTGATGGTTACTGATGGAGCGCACACGTCAGGATAAACCGCCATGGCGGGGAACCAGTAAGCGTCCTGCAGGCGAATCTGGCGCTTGAGTTCCAGTGTGTTGGCGTCATAGAACAACACCCAGTTGTGATTGAAGTTCTGGTAAGACATGAGAGCCGCCTCGATGGTCTGGACAACCATGTCGCCCGTATGGGGGTCAAAGCTGATGGCCGAAGAGTAGAGTCCTTGAAGTTCCTTGGTGCCGTCCCAGTTGATTTCCACGCCCTCGGGCAGAGAGATGAGCGCATCGGTAAACTCACGCGTCGTGAAATCATAGCAGCTGATGTAGTTCTGATACTCATTATAGCCATAGTACACGCGCTCGGCATGAGGATCCACACAGACCATGCAAGCGCGCCATGCGCCCCACGAGCTGATAGCACCGTGGGTCTCTCCGAGCTCATACACATCCTCAACCTCGAAGGTAACCGGATTGATGCGGGTAAAGTTGGCCTCATAGGGTCCGCCGCTCATATCGTAAATCTCTCGGCTGTTATTGGCCACATATAAATTGCCGCCCACCGTCACGAACACGGTGACGATATTGGGGAAAGGCAGCGTGGTCACAATGGCATCGGTGGCAGGATCAATCACGTGGAGTCCCCTACCCTGCTGTACAGCAAACACATACTGACCAAAGCGCACCATGTCGCCGCACTGATCGCGGTAGAGGCTGTTATAGTCCCCCTTGGCACTGGACAGCGTGCCGTCGATGGCTCCAGTGACACACATGCCCTGTACGTCAATCACAAAGATGCCGCCGCTGGTGGAGACATAACCCTTACTCGGCGAGACAGCGCAATAAGCTCGTCCGTCATAGATGCTGTCGGGCGAATTGCCGAAGCGCAGGATGCTGCCCTGCTGCTTGAGGGTCGACGCGTCAAGCACCGCCAGACGTGAGCCCAAAGTGCTGCCCGATGCCTCATTGGCATTGGCCTGCTTGCTCACAAGGAAGAGTTTGTTGCCGTACAATTGGCCGAACTGGGTGGTGACGCCCAACTTAGTCTCAGGATTCATGATGGAATACACATTGTACTCCATCTCATCATAGTCATAATTATAATAATTGAGAGAGCCCTGATTGGGTCCATAGCGGTCCTCATTGACAAAGATGATACCATTAGTGAACGTGAAATCGCCAGGTCCCGGGCCGGGCTCATCGGCTTCGGCATCAGGATGCAGGTCCTCGGCACCACACACCTCGGTCGATACCTCGCCCAGCCATCCGCAGTAGTCCAGCTGTCCGCTATACACCTTGATGAAGTCAATGTGGTCAAGAGTAACAGGATTGCCGTCCTCATCAATGGCCCAATCAATCATGAAACCAGGTTCCTGGTTATTGGGCAGGTTGTCGGCATAGCCCCCATCGAAGAAAGGCTGGAACCAGTTGTTGCCTTTACCGCCGCTCATGTCAATGGAGCTGTTGGGCAACTTCGTGCCCCTGAAAGTCAGCACCGTATCCTCACGCCACAAGGGCCAGTAGGGCTGGGTGTGGAACGTGTTCTGCCACACGTAGCCTTCGGGCGCCTGGGCATCATTACTCGTCCAATGGACATACTCGATATCGGTGATGAAGCGCCAGCTGTCATGAGGCACAGGCGCCTTGTTCGCGTCAGGCTTGTAGTAAGTCACCTCAAAACCGCGCATGCAACGGTCATAGTCGCTGCCTTTAATCTCGTACCAACGGTCGGCAGCACTGGGCACGCCATCACCGTCCATGTCAACACCCACCATGATAATGCCAGGTTCACAGCTGCCACCTGCCTGATCGGGCACGGTGTTACTCTGCATGGCATTGCCGTAGATTTTCACGTCATAACCATGCTTGTTGATCACGGGATGATCAAAACCAAAGATGATGTAGCCGCCATAGCTTCCCAAGCTGACGGAGCCATTCACGCCGCCACACAGTGAGTTCTCAAGCTGTGCATTGATGCTATCCTGTGTGTAACCGGGCTTGTAGGACGGGAAAACATTCACGAACTGACCCGGAGCAGGCAGGTAGTCATACACATGTGCAATATAGGGCGAGTTGTCGGCGCTTGCCGTCAACGCAGCCGTCATAGCCATTGCGAGAAGTAACGATTTCTTCATGTCACATCGTGTTTATTAGTTTCACATCGTGTTGTGAATCAAGCGACAAGACGAGCCGACCAGAGGTCGTTGAAGATTTCAGGAAAAGGCACAGATTGCTCTGCATCATCTCACTTCGCCAGGGTTCAAATGCCGCGTGAACCAACACTGATTGGCAGTGTGAAGGCAGGTCTTCTGACTCCTCCCCCGTCGCCGCGGCGCCTTCCCGGTGATGATGCAGACCCTAGAGTGTATGCAACCAGTGGCGTGCGTGCCGCGTGACGTTTGTCAGGGAGTTACAGCAGCGGGTACTGTCCAGGATTCTCACCTGATTCCCTTTTGATTCCTAGCCTCTCCCAAAGAGGCAGGAAACCTCAACACGTTCAATTTTCTCGTCGCAAAGGTAATAAGGATTTTCGTGGCAGCCAAGTGTTTTTATGATTTTATTCACAGCCATAGAGTGACTTGGCCAGTTGTGATAGTGCGCTGGACGTCGATGAGGCGCTGATTGCGGCTACCACGGAACCGCAGACTGATGTCCCGTTCGGCTTGGATGAAGGGGCCGTCGACGAGGACGTCGAGCTCGCGCACGACGTCGAGAAGGGCGGGGTCTGCTGCTATCTCCTCCCAGGTGAAACCTGTGAAGCACCAGACGTTGTAGCCCAGCTCCTGCTTGATGCGGTGGATGAGGGCACGCGTTTCACCGGGCTGCAGCAGGGGATCACCGCCGCTCAGGGTTACAGGGGCCTCGTTGTAGGCGATGACCTGCATCAGCTCGTCGAGGGTGCGCTCTTCCCCACCCTTGAAATCCCAAGAGTCGGGATTGTGACAACCGGGGCAACGATGATTGCAGCCCGCCAAGTAGATTGACGTGCGCAGGCCCGGACCATCGACGCTGGTGCCCTCGACTATGTGTAACACTCTCATTGGGTTAACTCTCTTGGGGCCGTGGCGATGCCACGGCATACGGAACGGGGGTTGCTTCTCGCGCGAGAAGCAGCCCCGTCTCTCGCGCGAGAGGTCAGTATATCACTTGTGGACGACACGGTCCTTGAGCTCGGCGAGCTTGCCGCTGTTCCAGCGGTCGGTGGTGCCGACGAGGTAGCCGGTGATGCGCTGCAGGCGGTCGATATTGTGGCTGTGGCACTCGGGGCACTCGTGGAGGTCGTCGGTGGCATCTTCATAGCCACAGTCCATGCAGCGGTTGCGGTTGTGGTTAACCGAACAGTAACCCATGTTGTACTTATCCATCAGGTCCACAACGTTGGCAATGGCCTCGGGGTTGTGGGTAGCGTCGCCATCAATCTCGACATAGAAGATGTGGCCGGCACGCGTCAACTCGTGATAGGGAGCCTCAACCTCGGCCTTGTGCTTGGGAGAGCACTTGTAATAGACGGGCACGTGATTGCTGTTGGTGTAATAAATCTTGTCGGTCACACCGGGAATCTCGCCGAAGTCCTTGCGGTCGCGGCGTGTGAACTTGCCGGCCAAGCCCTCGGCAGGGGTTGCCAGGATGCTGTAGTTGTGACGATAACGCTCGCTGAACTCGTTGGCGCGGTCACGCATGTAGGTGACAATCTTGATGCCCAGCTGCTGGGCCTCGTCGCTCTCGCCGTGATGCTTGCCCACAAGGGCAATCAGGCACTCGGCAAGACCGATGAAACCGATGGCCAGTGTACCCTGATTGATGACACTCTCAATCTTGTCGTCGGGGGAGAGCTCACTGGCTCCGTTCCACAGCTGCGACATGAGCAGCGGGAACTGCTTGGCCATTGCAGTCTTCTGATACTGGAAACGCTCGTCGAGCTGGCGAGCAGTAATCTCCAGCATCCTGTCGAGCTTGGCAAAGAAGCGGTCGATGCGTTCCTGCTTGTCCTTGATACCCATGCACTCGATGGCAAGCTTGACGATGTTGATGGTCGAGAACGAGAGGTTGCCGCGACCGATTGACGTCTTCTCGCCGAAGCGGTTCTCAAACACGCGAGTGCGACAGCCCATAGTGGCCACCTCGTGGATGTAGCGTTTGGGGTCGTCGGGACGCCACTGGTCATCAACGTTGTAGGTGGCATCCAGGTTGACGAAGTTGGGGAAGAAACGGCGAGCAGTCACCTTGCAGGCAAGCTGGTACAGGTCGTAGTTGGGATCGCCAGGCTTGTAGCTCACGCCCGTCTTCTTTTTCCAGATTTGGATGGGGAAGATGGCGGTGGAGCCGTTGCCCACACCCTCGTAGGTCGAGTTCAACAGTTCGCGAATGATGCAACGTCCCTCGGCGCTGGTGTCGGTGCCATAGTTGATGGAGCTGAACACCACCTGATTGCCGCCACGCGAGTGGATGGTGTTCATGTTGTGGATAAACGCCTCCATCGCCTGGTGAACGCGGCGCACCGTCTTGTTGATGGCGTGTTGCAGGATGCGCTCGTCGCCCTGCAGGAAGTCCAGTTCGCGCTCGGTGTAATCGTCCAGCTTCACGTCATAGAGGCGGCTGTAGTCCTGGCCCATCAGAGCCTCAAGGTTTTTCACTTCCTCGATGAACGAGCGGCGCACGTAGGGTGCCAGATAAAAGTCAAAGGCGGGAATGGCCTGTCCACCGTGCATCTCGTTCTGAGCCGTCTCCATGGTGATGCAGGCGATGACGCCAGCCGTCTCGATGCGCTTGGCCGGACGAGATTCGCCATGACCAGCCATATAGCCCTGCTCGAGCACCTTGTCAAGCGGATGCTGCACACAGGTCAGGCTCTTGGTGGGATAATAATCCTTGTCGTGGATGTGCAGGTAATTGCCACGCACCGCCTCACGGGACTCCTCACTGAGCAGGTAGTCATCGACAAAAGGCTTGGTAGTCTCGCTGGCGAACTTCATCATCATGCCGGCAGGGGTGTCGGCATTCATGTTGGCGTTTTCGCGCGTGATATCGTTATTCTTGGCATTGATGATTTCCAGGAACATGTCGCGCGTCTTGGCCTTACGGGCAACGCTGCGTGCATGACGGTAATTGATATAACAGCGGGCGACTTCCTTGCGCGGACTCTTCATCAGCTCCAGCTCCACCTGGTCCTGAATGTCCTCGACGCTCATCTGGCTGCGGCCACGCTGACCGATGCGGTCGGCAATGCGCTGTATCAGGCTCTCGTCTTCACCATCCTCGGTGGCAATCATCGCCTTGCGGATGGCAGCCTTTATTTTTTCCTCATTATAGCCGACGACGCGGCCATCACGTTTAAGTACGGTCTGAATCATATCCTGAAGGTCAATAAAATTATCAAAAAACCATTGCTATCGAAAGAAAAACCGGCTAAACCGGTTTGCGTCTGCAAAGGTAATATCGCCCGTTGAAACAACAAACGATTTTTGATAAAAATTTCAAAAAATTTTCGTTTTGGAAAACTTTTTGGACTGAGTAAAAATTTAATCCGTTGAAATTCAGTTAATTGCAGAATTTTTTGGAAAACTTTTCCCGTAAACGGAATTGTAAAAAATTATCTATTAGACGTTTAACGCCTCGCGATTAGCCAGTTCATCATCTTCGCTACAGAACCCATATAACAGAATCAGGCAGGCAATCCACAACACGGGAAAGCCTGCCTGCAAGAATGGCGTTCATCCTGACGGATGATTAATTATTATTGAGCACCTTGTTAATCAGGTCAATCACATCCGAGATATTGATCTCATTGTTATTGTCCAGATCGGCATTGACCAAATTCACCTCAGTAAAATCGTCATTCAACACAGCATTGATGAGCTTAATGACGTCAGAGATATTCACCTCACTGTCATTATTCACATCACCGGGAAGCGCAGCATCGGCCTGACAAGTGAAGGTGACCTTGGGAAGGAACTTGATCAACTCGGCATTGTCACCCGACCACTGTGAATGAGTCACCGACAGGCCAGCGTTGTAATCCGTCACCTCACCATAGAATTGAGTGGTGCCGTAATTGCCATTGGAGTCCATAACGCGAGCCTCAACAGCCAGGTTGCCGCCCATATATTTATAAGGTGTATCAAAGTAGAAGGTGATGACCTCAAGACCCTTGGCCAACGGCATGGAAGCAACGGGCGTCATATCGGCGACAGCCACCTTGGAGGTGAACTCGCTTTGGTCAGTCTCCTTGAGGGATATCTGCACGGTTCCGTCCTTGAGGACAGTGGGCTTGTTGGTATAGAACGAGAGCGCCACAATCTTGCTGCCAGCGATATCGGCAAGCATGTCGGCAGGATAAATCATCTGGCCATAGGTGCCCGCGTCGCTGAAGTACACACCGTTGAAGGGCAGCTTGGCATTAACGCTCGTGCCGTCACACACGGTGAAGTCGGTGCCATTCTCAAGCGCCGTGCCACTCAGGGGCACCTCAAGAACACCTGCCTGGCCGCAGTCGATGCTGAGCACGCCGTCGAATGTGCCAGCCTCCACAGGCTCAAAGGCCACAACAATCTCTTGTGTCGCTCCGGGCTCCAACAGACCACCTGCCGGCATGCTGGCGCTGAAAGGCGCATCGGCCGACACTGTCGCGGTAAAGGCATTCAAGCCGTTGTTCTTCAGGTAAATCGTATACACATCACTCTCGCCCGAGCGTATCGTGTTGAATGTCACGTGTCGAGGTGACGTCTTGGCCGAATAGGCCGGCGTCTCGCCATACTCAAAGGTCGTCTTGGGGATGAACTCGCGGTATTCATTACCCTCATCGCCGGTGGTCATGGAGGTGTGGCCCTGTTGGAAGAGGCCATAGAAATAGGTGAAGTTATAAGCCTCGGACGATCCAGCGACCTGGACATAGAAGTCAATGACAAGATTACCACCGCCATAGATGTAGGGTGTGTCAAAGTCAATGTCTATCTCTTCCAGGCCCGTTCTCATCTCGGCAAGAGCGACAGTGGTCAATTCAGTGAAGAAAGACGGAGCACTGAAGACAGATTCTTCCACTTCACCCATCGACACCCTCAAGGCGCCGCCGTTCATTTTGCAGCCCTCATTGTTCACATAGAGCGTGATGGCCGAGATGGGTTGCCCCACCATCGCCGTAAGTTCACTGGCAGGATAAATCACTTGTCCCCGTGTCCCGGGCACGTTATAGTTTGCCGTTGGCAGTGGCACATAAGGCGACACCTGTGTCCCGTCAAATACGGTTAAATTGTTGGCGTGGCCGACAGCCGCAAAGCAGCACATCACAACCAGCACGACAAACGCGGTTTTCAATCGATTGTACATGATTCAATAGTAGTTAATGTTATAAAAAAAATAATGGTATCAAATGAGCTGCCAAAGGTATATCAAAAAAACCAAACCTGCAAAAATATACTCATTAATGATGAGAAGGCCACCCTATTATAAAAAGTAGAGACGCAAAATTTTGCGTCTCTACAATTCGTCTGCAATAGGCCTAAAGCCTAACAGTTATGGCCTGAATAGTCAATACCTAAAGCCTAACAGCTAAAGCCTAAAGCCTAATAAAATTACTTCATCACCTTAACAGCGCTGGTGGTGCCGTCGGTGTAGGTGGTAACAACGATGGTCAGACCATTGGCCTCGGTCATCTCCTGACCGGCAAGGTTGAAGTAGCGTACGCCAGCA
>JAFYYI010000021.1 GCA_017557665.1 Muribaculaceae bacterium
ATTATCGTTTTTCTCTTTTGCAAGAATTGAAATGAAAACGCAACACTCAATCGAGCTCTCCAGTTAATGGTTCCTGGCCTCTATCTAGGTTGAATCTCGTATCTTACTGCCTGATGTACATCGTTTTAAACGATTTGGAATCGACGGGAACAACTATTACATTGTCCCTTGTTCTCTTGTACTACTCGTTGCTGCAAACATGTCAAAGAGCTATTGTTTAGCGCCGCACCAGCGGCGAAAAGCGGTGCAAAGGTACTGCCATTTTTGAAACTGACAAATTTTTTAGCAACTTTTTTTCGTCGAAGTTATTAACAATTTTGATAGAAAAGCACTCAATCAACTGAAACACAAATGATTGGGTGTGAGAAAAATTTTTAAAAAAATGATGTTTTTTTTGAGAAAGTGGGAATTTGGGCCCCAAAACGGGAAAAACGGACTGTAACGGATAGAACGGAGATAACGGATGAAACGGGACCGGAAAACGGAAACAGGATAACAGTCCTTGGAAAATGGGAGCGGAAAAATGGAAAACGGATAACAGCCCCCGGAAAAACGGAGCCTGAAACCGGAAATCACAGGAACGGGAACGGAATGGAGGAAACTTGAGGGAACGGGATGATCCAGGTGGGGACCTGGAAGACCGGGAACGGCAGGGTTGATTGTTGCCGTCTATTGCATCATGCGGTAGACGCGGATGCCGATATTGGTCTTGGAACGTTCCAGGTACTTGAAGAGGGGCTTGGCCTCCAGCATGACTTTGCCGCCAGACATGGATGCGTCGAGCAGATAAGGATCACCCTTCTCGTCAACGATGATGATGCCGTTGTGAGAAACGTCCAGGCCATCGGCCTTGGTGACCAGGGAGACGAAATCGCCCGAATGCAGCGCTTCCTTCACTTCCTTATTATTCAGCCACGAACGCTTGAGATAGGGGTAACGGTGATTGCGCAATTCAAAGCGACGAATTTTCGCTACCATGGCCGTATCGTCCTTGAGTTGCTGATACTGACTGGGGTGAGTGGTCATGTAGTCGATGTTCTTGACCATATAGTCGGCATGAGGCAAGTCTTGGGTGATTTCCTCCAGATTGCCGCGCACGTGATTGTCGATGATCCACTCGCTCATGTAATGAATGCGGCTGGAATAGTCGCCCATCTTGCCACCGCGGTAGCGGACATTCTCGATGTTAGCGGCATAGTCACGCCAGGAATAACGCTGGTTGAGCGTGGCACGGGTCAAGGCATACAGGGTCTCGATGAACGTGAGGCAGTCCAGCTCGTGGATGTTGATGGTCAGCACCTCCTTGTCGGCCTCGAGGGTGTGAGCGACGTAAGGCGTCCCCAACAGCTGCCTAGCATAGAACTCGATCAATGCATTGGCGTCGGTGAGGCCCGATTGGTAGCCCTTCGTCAGCAGCTCGTTGATGACTGTGGTGTCGCCATCACAGTGGAAGCGCATCTGGGTCATCGTGGCAGCCTGGGCCACCTGCTGGTTGTCCTGCTTGGGGGTGCATGCAGTCAACAGTATCACTATCAAGAACAACAATTTTTTCATAATAGGCTTGTTTGAGTTGGTTTAAAGCACAAAATTACAAAAAATCTCAATCTGTTGGCCAATGAATCGGATTTTTCTAAATCCTCTTTATTATTTATAATGTGTAGCGCCATCTGTTGCTTGTCGGGGCGAGAGGCAAAAAACGTCGCGCGCCCCGGGATGGAGACGCGCGACAGATTCATTGATGCGTGTGCCTGGCCGATAGGGCGTGACCCTTATCGGACAGCATTACCGCTCACACATTGTTCAGCACAAAGGTGATCATGTCGATGGCATCGGTGATATTGACCTCGGTGTCAAGGTTGAAATCAGCGTTCTCGTAAATGAAGCCCTCCGCCCCATCGTTGAGCACATAGTTGATGAAGAGGATAACGTCCGAGATGTTGACCTCGTTGTCACCGTTCACATCACCCAGCAGGCCACCGGCCATGGTCTCGGTCGCACTGATGATGTAAAGTTCCCACTTGTCGCTCACGGGCGAATGTTCAGCGTCATCGGGGTTAACGCTTGCCAGCAACTGCGAGTTGCCCTCGAGAGCCCTGACAATACCCGTCAACGTGTATCCATATTTCTCCCTGATTGAAGTCACGGGATCATAGGATGCCATATCCTCCCAATAGCCCTGCTTGACCGTCGCCAGGAAGGCACCGGGCAGGTTCTCGCTGTTGTAGTCGCCCTCGCTCTTGGGCATCACCATCACAAAGGTGGTGTCGTTGAGCTTTTCGCGGCAGATGGCCCACTTGATGTCGGCGAACTCCTGCGGCTTGGGCTCAACCAAGAAGTACTCGGTCTGTTCCACAAGGCATGCGGGCAGGAAGGTGTTGGCGGTGTAAGAAACCTCCGTAGTGGGGATGGGGTTGGCACGCAGCTCGATGGTAGGATTGTCACGGTCGGTGAGCGTTCCCAGCACAGTCTGGCCCAACAACAGGCGTCCCTGGATGTCCTGGGCTGGCTCCTTGAGAATGAGTTGTGCCCAGTTGCTCTGGTCATAGTTCACGTTAACGATTGAATCGGGCACCGGCAACGACTGGGTGTTGATACTGGGATTGATGGCATCGCCATTCTCGTCCTTCACCCACAGCCACTTGCCCTGGTCATTCTGCCAAACGCTTGTCAGGTCATTGGCGACAACATACTCCTTGCCGACCTCGCCCCTGTTGATAATGTCGGCAAGCGACATCACGTTGTCATTGACAACGCCTACCAGTCCGCCGGCATTATAGTAACCACCGTTGACGAATTCAAAGTCGGTGGTCTGCGTCACCTGGTTGCCATTGTCGCTGAAAATCACGTTGGCCGGCATATCGGTGAGACTGCCGTTATAAACCCAACGGTAGATGAGATTTCCGTTAGGTGCCACGCCGACGGGAGACACAAGCACCTCGCCCGGCCAGCAGCTACCGGTGTAAATGGCCGTTTGGTCGGTAATCCAGGCACAGGGATTGGCATAATGGGCCGTGTTCTCGAAATAGCAATAGAACACATCGCCCATACCCGTTGCGCACGAGGGCAGGTCGGTCACGACACGCGAGTAACCCGAGCCACCGTCATAGGTGAAGTAGTGATTGCCCGGAGTGAGGCCTCCGATGGTTTCGGTCTGTCCGCCGCCGCCATTGTTGAAGATGACGTTGAGTGACGGAGATTCCTGCGAGTAGTGATACCAGCCCTGGTCGTCCTTCTCGGTTAACCTGGTGCCAGGCCAAGCCACAGGAGTGATAATCTGGCCGTCATGCTCTTCCCAAGCGTAGACATAGGGATCATTGTCGGCCTTGACATAGATATTCACCATGTCACCACTCGCTCCGGTGACATAGTAGGTTCGGGCCACCTGATTGATCACGCTGCCGTTGTAGAGCACACCGGCCCTGAGCACATGGTTGCCGTCGGTGTCAAAGGTCACCGAGCCCTCGTAGGAGCTCAACAGCATGCCATTGGTGGGCGAAGGCTCACTGCCGTCGGTGGTATAGACAATCACCGCATTGCTGTTGCTGGCCGTGAGGTGAGGCGTGATTGTGTGGTCATACTCGCCGCTCGCCAAATCAATCGACACAATGGGATTGTGGAGCGCACGGGTATAGGTCGCCGTCAGATCATGGGCCACACCGTCGGCGAAACTGAAGAACACCTCGCCAGTGACGCCATTGATGTCGGCCGTCTTGGTCGCGTCATTGCCATAACTCAAGATGAGATTGACCTTGTTGGCGCCGATTGTGGCATGGAGCCAAGTCACGCCACCGATGATGACGCGGTTATCGTAGCTATACTGCCAACCGGGGAAACTGCCGGTGAGGCTGTTGTCGTTGTCGTCAAAGGCATAGACCCAAGGCAGATTGCCACCGTCATACTTGACATAGACCATGACGTGATCACTGGCGGCACTGTTGTCCACAACATACTCGCGGGTCACAACGCTGTTAGCACGCACCTCGCCATTGGCCAGCACGCCCACCTTGAGCGTCGTGTTATGATCGAACGACAAGTTCAGGCCCACCGTGTCGGTAATCTGTTTGCTATAGATGTCAGGGGTCTTGCCATCGGTGGTGTAAACCAGCACGGTACCCTCGCACGAGGGTTTCACGTTCACCTCGACGGGCGCGTTGTAACTGCCACTGGCCCGATTGATGACAGGATAGCCATAGACGAGGTCCTGCTTGACATTGTCATCCACCTGACTGGCCAGCGTGGAGGTGATGCTCAAGCGGCAGGTGCTCTGGGTATTGCACCACACCTCGGTAAAGCCTTCGGGCACGCCAGAGCCAACGGCCTCGTCGCCCAGCTGCAGATACAGCTCACCATTCTCGCCCGTCACGCGCCAAGCGATGCTGTAGGCACCGATTTCCATCGGATCCCAAGCCGTGCTCTCATTGGTGATGCCTGCCGTGCGGCGGGCCTTGATGAAGCGGGTGATGAGGTCATGCCACTCGGGGTGCATGAAGTGAGGATAGAACAGGCACGGGGTGCCTGGCATGGCCAGGATGAAGCAGTTGGCCTCAACAATCTGGTTGTTGACGCGGTGCATGTAGTTGCTGTTGCTGGCATCGGTGGGCAGGTCCTTGAACGTGTCATGGTTGTCGATGAACGTCACAGCGTAACGCCTGAAACGATAATCCCAGATGAGGCCGTCATTCTTGAGCAAGCGGAAGCTGTGTCCGCTCAAGTCATTAAACGCCTGCCTGATCTGCTCCTGCAGGGGGAAGTCGAACGCGGCACTCTGGAAACCGCCCTCGTCATACACGCCCTTGATCCACGCGGTGATATCGCCAGTGGTGCCCCAGAACTCGCCGACCGAGAACGTGGGCCTCACCATGGTGTTGTAATAGGCGAAATGCTTCGGCTCAAAGCCACGCGCATAGTCGTAGCGGAAACCGATGTAGCCCAGCTCGTCCTTGAGGTAGCGCAGGTAGGTGAGAATCTTCTGCTGCGTGGCGGGGTTGTGGTGGTCCACGTCACGAGCCCACGGACCCTTGCCGGCATCGCCGCCGCAGTCAGAGTTA
Source organism: Muribaculaceae bacterium (assembly GCA_017557665.1). Next base: position 5,049 of record JAFYYI010000021.1, read on the forward strand.
CCGCTGCCTGCGCCACTCTCGTCATCCCAGCAGATGTCCCTGCACTTGCCGTTCTCGTCCCACTCCCACTGGATGCTGTAGGTCTTGCCCGTGGTGGGGCCGATGACGTTAATCTCGTCGACAAAGTCGGCAGCAAACTGCACGCCCTCGTTCCACGTGCTCAGTCCACCCTTGTGGTTGGCAACGACGTCCTCCATCGCCCCGGTGCCGGCCTCCTTATAGGCACTGATGAGGTTGATGAGCTCGGCCTCGGTGCCGAAGTAGCTCTTGGGAGCCCATGTCGTGCCGTTGACGTTGTAGGTCTGGCCTCGGTTATGGTCAAGGTAGAACACAGGCACAAAGCCCATGCAATCGGGGTTGTTGATGATGTCGCCGTAGTGGGTGCATACCCACGAGCCGTTGTGGCCAGCTCGCCATGCCTCGCCCTCGGTGATGAAGACGCTCTGGTCGGAACACACCGTGGCACCGCTCTGGGGCAACCACAACAAGTCAATGAAGGGAGCGATGTTGTCCTTCTGTGCCAACAGGCCGGCCCAAGTGGTCACGGGAACATACCACTGGTCGTTCTCGCCCCAACCGGCGCCATACATGGTTGCCATCGTCTTGCCGGACTGACCATCGGCAGGTCGGAAACTATCCCAGAAAAAACCTTGAAGTACGACACCTCCATAGTTAGAAGGCCATCCCTGGGAGAATAAGCCCAATGGCGCCATCAGCGCCACAACAAACAAGAGTAATATCTTTTTCATAAACCTAAAAACCTTTAATATGTTAATAATTATTCAATCCTTTTACTCTCTTTTTAACCACTTTGCCCTTCGGGCAAGAAAAACACGATATTGAACTCACAAAAGTAAAAACTATTTTCCTTAAGTCAAAATAATTATACACAAAGTTTTTGTCAAAATAAACGTTTAAAGCGTTCTGCAGTCAAAAAAAATGTGTAATTTAGCACGTCAAAAGAATCATGATGAAACGATTGTTGATCACATTGACTGCTGCCGTGCTCGTTGCCGGCAGCCTGTGGGCCAAGGATGAGGAAATCATCGTGACCCGCCAGCTCACCATGAGCCAACGCAACGCGCTGCCCGATAAGACCATCAGCGTGGAGATGAAACGTCTGGCCTTCAGCAAGAAGGCCGACCCGGAACTTGTCGCAGCCATCTTCCAGGTCATGGACACCATAGCCCGGAATGACTACATCAACCGCACCTTTGTGATGCTGATCGAGACCAAGGCCGACGGTCAAGTCGCCATCGCGGTCCGTGACGACGAAATCGTGACGCGCGGCAAGCAGGAACAGGGCATCTACTACGGCACGCTGGAGCGTGGGCGACACCACTTTGTCGTGCTCACCGGCAAGGACAACGCCAAGTTGCTGGAGAAGACCTTCAAGCGGCAGGGCAAGGCGAAATTCGTGTTGGAATTCGAGTTTGTGGAGTTCCCGAGACCCAACTACAGGACCAACGTCATCGGGCAATGGTCACCAGGCAAGCATCTGAAGTTGCTCACGGTCATTATCAACGAGGACCCCTATATCGACAGGGACTTGTTTGACCTCCCCGCCAAAGCCGAGGAATAAAACCTAAAAAACGACATAACGATGAACGAAGACCTTAAAAACAACCAGAATTATGTGATTGCCATCGGTCGACAATTCGGCTGCGGTGGCCGAGAAGTGGGCCAGCGTGTGGCGCAACTGCTGGACATCAACTACTACGACAAGCAGCTGCTGCTCGAGGCGTCCAAAGCCAGCGGTATCAATACCGAGATGTTTGAGGCGGTCGATGAACGCACACCCAAGTTCTTCCCCAGCCTGTGGCCACTGAACCTGGCGATGGCCGGCTCGGCCTTTATTGGCGAGACGCCGATGAGCGACGACAGCATCTACAAGGCGCAATGCCAAGTGATGAAGGACCTGGTGGACCGTAAGTCGTGCGTCATCGTGGGCCGCACCGCCGACTATGTGCTGCGCGACTACTGCCCCGTCATCAGCGTGTTCCTGCACGCCCCCATCGAGGACCGCGTCAGTCGCATCATCGACCGCGGCGACTGTGACACGCGCGAGGCCGCCGAAAAGCGCGCCGACAAAATAGGCAAACTGCGCTCCGAGTACTACAACTTCTACACCGACAAGCTGTGGGGTCATGCCGAGAGTTACGACCTGTGCCTGGATTCCAGCCTGCTGGGCATCGAGGGCACGGCGCAGTTCATCGTCGAGTTCGTCAAGCGCCGCCTCTCCTCCATAAAATAAGGCAATGATATAGATGTTGGCCCAACCTTTTGAGAAACCAAACCCTGCGGGGCTAATGCTAATTTCACGAATTTATCTAATTTTAATGATGTGATTCTTTATTATTGTAATTCGTCTAATTAGAGAAATTAGCATTGAAAAAAATCAATGGGCCAACTGCTATATCGTTCCCTAAAATAAAAGAAAACAAGAAATACAATAAACATTAATCAGAAAACCTTATTATTTAAACATGATCATGAAAAAAATACTATTTGTGATGCTTGTGGGGCTTTTAGCAGCGCTGTCACCTAAGGCTCATGCCTTTGAGGTTGACGGAATGTATTACGGTATCAATTCGGATAACACAACGGTATTTGTCACCTCTGGACCGAATAAATATCGCGGAGATATCACAATTCCCAACACCGTTGTATATGAAGGAAAGACCTATACAGTATCTTCGATACGTTCTAGTGCCTTTAGTGGCTGTGATAACTTGACCAGTGTTAAGATGGGTGAATCTATTACTTCTATCGGCTCTAACGCGTTTTCCAGCAGCCAGAGTCTAAGAGCAGTCACCATTGGCAAGTCGGTGAAAACGATTGGCGATTTCGCATTCTATGGATGCTCAGCATTAACCGAGATTATCATTCCTGATAATGTCACCTTCATCGGCGAGAGTATCTGTTCGTATTGCAACTACTTGACATCGGCAACCATTGGCGATGGGGTTACGGACATTGGATACCGATCTTTCCTTAATTGCAGGCGTCTCAAGGAGGTCACCATCGGGAAAAACGTTGCTTTTATTGGAGATGAGGCCTTCTACAACTGCACGGAGTTGACGAAGGTCAACATTAAGGATTTGACCGCATGGTGCCTCATTGATTTTGATGGCAGCGCAGTTGCCAATCCTCTTTGCTATGCCCATCATCTTTTCCTGAATGGCCAAGAAATAAAAGACCTTATCATCCCTGAAACCATCTCTGAGATACGCAACTTCACCTTCAACGGAGGCAGTGGATTCACGAGTGTCGATTTGGGCAATGTCACCTCGATTGGCTGGGCGTCATTCTCTGTATGTACGGGGCTGAAAACCATCAACTTCGGAAGATCGCTCACCACCATCGGGAACTCCGCATTCAGCAGTTGCACAGGTTTGAAGAGCCTGAAGTTTCCACGCTCTTTGACCGAAATCGGGTATTATGCCTTTGAAGATTGTGACAGTTTGACCAGTATACGTTGCTTATCTGTTACTCCACCTGAATTGCATGACGGGAACACATTCAGTTACACCTGCTACCTAAATGCGATACTCACCGTTCCAAAGAATGCCATCAGCAACTACACAGTTAAATGGAGCGAATGGAGGGCATTCAGGCATATCGTTGAATGGGAATTCAATGGGTGTGATGTGAATTGCGACAGAGAAGTCAACATCGCTGATGTCAACATGATAATAGAAGCCATATTATCGGGATGGACTGATGACATCTACGATGTGAACTATGACAACGAAATCAACATCGCCGACGTTAATGAGGTTATCGATATGATTCTGACAATCTGATAACAAGACCCTGCTGCTGGCTCTTATGATGCCGGTCACAGTTATTGCCCTTCCCCGTACGACTATGACAACTACGAGTTTGAAGTGGATGGTATCCAGGCGGTGTGGCGACGGACAAACTCGTCAAGGTCTTTGACATTGAGTTTCTTGGCGATTGTTATTTTCTTGTTATAGACCGTGCCGATGCTCCTGTAGCCCATCGTCACCATGATCACTGTGCGTGAGAAGCCGCAGCAATAGAGCGCCAGCAGATTCAGTTCGCTATCGGTCAGCGTGCCGCCTGCCTCCTCTTGTGCCTTGACAAGCACATTATCGTGCAATTCATTGACCAGGGACTGCAGATGCGACCAGTAATTGCTATCATCGCTCACACCAGGCACCGTCATCATCTCCTTGAACTTCGCGGCAAACTTTTCGCTGTCGTATTGGTAGGACCATTCCATCAGTTGATGCACGGCACTGATTTGCTGATTGATTATGGCACGTAGTTCGTCGCTCTGGCGCACCTTCCCCTCATCGTCCTGCCCTTGTGAATCAAGCCGCGCCTGCATCTGCTGCAGGCTGTCCAGCGAGCCGTCAAGGTCGGCCTTGAGCATCTCGACCTCGTTCTGCCTCATTTTCAGTTGATTCTTGTACCTCCAAACCAAGGAAGTCACCGCCAGCAACGCCAATGCCAACAAAGCAGCCAGCAGCAACGCCTCATTCAATCGGGATTCACTTTGCACCCGATTCAGCACCGCCAACTGCACGTCATATTTCTTCTCCACCTCAAGCAGACGATGGTTCAGGCCATTGATGGTCAACGAATCGGCCATGGCATGTGCCAGCTGGATGTAGTTTTTGGACTTTTCCTCATCTTTCCAGTACCTGTGCTCCAGTTCGGACATGAGTTCGAAATAGACGATGCTGTCCCTCGCATTGGTGGCCCGTGGAGCCTGTTGCAGATAGTAAATCGCCGAGTCTCCTAGTCCCAGGAACAAGTAGGACGAGGCCAGACGGTAATGGGCCCGCGGATGGTCTATGACGGCAGGATTGACCGAAACTGCCTGCAAGCCATATTTCTTGCTTAGCCCGTAATTACGCTCCCTCACCAGATAGTATTCTGATAGCGTATAACGGTTGGCAAAAACGTGATATTCATCGCCCAATTCCCGGGCCAAGTCAATGGCTTCTTTCAAATAGATCACGGCCGAATCATGCTTCTCGTCGATATTGCGATAAATACAGCCGATGCTCATGAGGCACACCTGCTCATAGTGCTTGTCCCCAAGTGCCTTAAAGATAGGCATCGCCTCTTGGTACTTCTGCAGGGCGATGGTATTAGTCCCCATTACCTGTGACTGGTATAGGGCGCCCAGCCTCAACTTGGCATAGGCGATCATCGAGCTGTCGGTAGCCAGCGGCAGGGCCTCGGCCTGATGGTAACTTTCAACCGCTTTTTCCAGCTTGCCCATGTCCTCATTGACGCAACCCTGGGCGACGAGCGCCTTCAGATATTTCAAGTCATCCCTCGACTTCTTGTAATAGCCGACGGCCTCGATAATCGCCGAATCGCTGGTGCAGGGGATATAGTTCTTGTACATCGCCATCGACAACAGCACGGCATGGTATGCCCGTTCCTCTTTGCTCAACGGTTCGGTATCCATCTGCTGCAGCAAGGACAATGCCTCTTTCTCCTGCTGATGATAGACCATCGAGTCAATGCGCGAGAGTTCCCGCATGTTAGCACTGTCGTGGTGGCATCCCGCAATCATGAGGGAGAAAACTGCAATAAATGGAATAAAAACGTTCTTGATGTATATCATTCGATAGGGTTGTTTGTTTCTGATTTTACGGTCATTCACCCCGTTGTAGCGGTGAATTCTTGATGCAAAATTAACACATTAAGGCTTATCATCTAAAATAATGAGCTAAAAATGAGAATAATTATTTTTAGATGGTTGATTTTCTGCATTTTGCGTTTTCTAAAATGAGGTCTGAATGAATCCACTTTTGGACCAATTTAACATTTCCGGTCTCTAACTTTGTGGGGAGAAATATTCATTTTAATAATACGATTTTATATGATCAAAACAAGTTTCTTGATTTCAATTATTATGGTACTGTCGTTTGCCGCTTGTGGGGATGAGCCTAAAATACCTGAGCAAGAACCCGATTCTCCAACACCAGAGGACACCGTGGTCATAGACATACCCTTCTCAGGCTCGCTACCCGTGTTGTTTATCAATACCGAGGATAGCTGTGAGATAGACAGCAAGGATGAGTACGTCAATGCCGAATGGTGGCTGGACAACATGGGTGACAAACGCTTTGAATCCATCGGATCAAGAAAACGACCCTTGAAAACCGAAATCAAGGGCCGCGGAAATGCCACATGGACCAATCTAGAAAAAAAGCCCTATCGACTCAAGTTTGGTGAGAAACACAAGGTGCTGGGCATGCCATCGAGTCGACACTGGGTGCTGATGGCCAACGCCGAGTACTGGATGGGGCAGTTGAACGATGCGCTGCCATTTGAAATCGGGCGCCGCATGGGTATGGCGTGGAATCCACGCATACAACCCGTCGAAGTCGTGCTCAACGGCGACTATATCGGGCTGTACTTCTTGACCGAGAAAATACGTGTCGCCAAGAACCGTGTCAACATCGAGGAACAGAATGACTATGAAACCGACCCCGATCGCATCACCGGCGGCTGGCTGCTGGAAATCGACAACTACATCGAACCTGATAATATCACGTTCATCGAGGGCAACGGCAATCCCATATGGGTGACCACGCACTCCCCTGAACATCTGAGTGAGAAACAACGTGAATACATCACCCACTTCTTAATGGCAGCCGATGAAGCTATCTATTGCCATGACAAGAGCAGCACTCTTTGGGAAGATTACATCGACATTGACTCGCTCGCCATTTTCTACATTGTTCATGAAGTAGTTGATAATCCCGAAGCCTTCTCGGGCAGCTGCTACATGTACAAGCATCATGGAGAAAACACCAAGTTGGTTTTCGGTCCGCTGTGGGATTGCGGCAGTTCATTCCACCGCTTTGACTCTACCTATGGTTTTGACGAGTTCATCTACGAGAACCTGCCCAGCTACTGTCGCTCGAGGTGGATTGCTGAAATTGCCAAATACCCTCGATTTCAAGAACGTGTGAGGCATCACTGGAAACGCTTTTTTGAAGAGGTCTACCCCACAACGGGAATCTTCATGGAGGAATTCACGGCAAGAATTGAGGCCGCTGGCAACTGTGACCATGAACGCTGGCCGCAATACAGCAGCGACAATATCACGGCTCGCATGAGAGCATTTGAGAAACCTTGCTTCGATAAGAAAGTGGCTTGGCTCAATAGCCAATGGAACACGCAACATATACACAATAATGTTACTAAATCAAATCAATCGAAATGATAACGATGCCGTGAATCTTTGATGCATTGCCACTATTTGGTGCCCAATATCTAAACCCATGAGTCCAAAATGAGATTTTTATTTTTTACACGCAAGATTTCCAGTGTTTTACATTTTTGAAAATGAGATTGGAATGAGGCGCTTTTTTGACAAAATAATTATAACTTTGCAGATGAAATGCTATCGCAATTAATAACTAAAAACGACATATCATTATGAACACGACAAAGAAACTGATGACTCTGTTGCTGGTTATCACGACAGCGCTCCATGCTTCAGCAGGTTATGAAACGCTTACTTATAATGGAATCAATTATGAATTCTATTTCTCTGGCTCTGGTGTCAGCGCAGTAGGTGACTCCGCCAAAGTGGGCGTGAACAATAATTTCAGTGGTGCCGCCGATATTGCTTCTTCGGTGACCTGTGAATATACCTATGTTTCAGGATATGACGATCTGGGCAGCCCCATCTATTCAACCCGCAATCTGACAGCACAGGTCATAGCCATCAGCAAAAATGCGTTCCAGAATTGTAACGGTCTGACGAGCGTGACCATCCCCAACTCGGTTACCGAAATCGGGGAATATGCCTTTTCGCATTGTCTATACTTGACAAACCTGAGCATCGGCAACTCGGTGGGCTCCATCGGCCAATTTGCGTTCCTGGAATGTGCAAGCCTACCTAGCGTGACCATACCCAATAGCGTCACATCAATCCCTAAAGGCTGTTTCTCGCAATGCCGCAGCATGACCAGTGTGAGCTTCCCCAACACAGTCACCGACATCGGCCCACGGGCATTCTATGATTGTCGCAAACTGACGGGCGTGAACATTCCAAATTCGGTAAATACCATCGGAGATAGCACATTCTATGGCTGCATCGGCTTGGCAAACGTGATGATTGGCAACTCTGCCACATCAATACCCCGAAGCTGCTTCAATGGTTGCACCAGTCTGACGAGTGTAAACATCCCGAACTCTGTCACTGCCATCGGTGACAAGGCGTTCTACAATTGCCAGAGCTTGACGAGTGTGGATATTCCCAACACCGTTACAACACTAGGTAAATCAGCATTCTATAATTGTACCAGCTTGACAAGTGCAGCCATCGGTAACGCTGTTGATGCCATCAAAGAAAGTACGTTCTATAATTGCCGCAACCTGAGGAGCGTCAGCATCCCCAATTCGGTCACTGCCATTGGGTATGAGGCTTTCTATCGATGTACCAAGTTGACCAGTCTGACCATTGGCAACTCGGTCGCGTCTATCGGAGAATACGCGTTCTATTATTGCGAAGGCTTGACGAGTGTCGCTATTCCTAACTCGGTCATCACCATTGCAAAGGGGGCATTCTATGAATGCATGAATCTGACTGAAGTGGCGCTCGGCAACGCTGTTACAACCATCGGGGATATGGCATTCCTTAATTGCAGCAGCCTGAAAAGTATAGACATTCCCAATTCTGTTACCACTATTGGTAATGATGCGTTCTTTAATTGCTCAAGCATGGCGAGCGTGATCATCGGCAACTCGGTCGCCACCATCGGCAATTCGGTGTTCTCGGGTTGCACAAGCCTGACAAGCGTGGACATCCCCAACTCAGTCACCGAAATGGGTGCATCGGTATTCTACAGTTGCAGCAACCTAAGGAGTGTAAACATCTCCAATTCCTTGACAGCAATCCCAGCCAATTGCTTCTCTGACTGCATTAGGCTGGAGAGCGTTATCATCCCCAACCAAGTCGAAACAATATGGGATTGGGCATTTGCCGGATGCCGCAATCTGTCGAGCGTGACCATTCCAAGCGCAACCAGGGCGATTAACAACAATGCTTTCTATGATTGCATCTCGCTGACGAGCGTGACTTGTCAAGCCATGACGCCTCCTCCTTTCATTACAGAGAATAGTTTCGATGAGCGATGCTACGAAACTGCCACCTTGCATGTCCCGTCTAGTGCTGTGGAGAGCTACCGCAACGCCCCCGTTTGGAACAGATTCGTCCATATCCAAGCCATAGGCACCCAGCCTGGTGACGTGGACGGTGACGGCGAGGTCACTATCGGTGACGCCAATAACGTAATCGATGTTGTCATCATGGGCGGCAACAACGGCCACACCCGCATACCTGCCGCCGACGTCAACGGCGACGGCGAGGTCAGCATTGCCGATGTCAATGCCATCATCGACATCATCCTGAAAAACGACTAAACCATCGCCACTATGAGCACGGCCAAGAAACAGTGCCTTTGGGCGTTCCTGATATCGGCTGCGGTTTTTGCTGCCACATGCAGTGTGCGTGCCTACCATTCTACAGTGGAATGCGCTTGGGCACAGGTGGTAGCCTATGCCGCTATTACCTGGTTCCTGCTCGACAAGTGTGGCCATGACGCCAAAAAGCAGTTATGGGTTGTCGCCAGCATCATTCTTGGACGATTGTTCCTCGATGTGGCGGTGAGGTTGTTTCTTCCCGTCCCAATAGATTCAGCATTTGAATCGGTCATCGCCATCGCTACGATTCTATTGACATGGCTATGCCAAAAAACAAGAGAGTTCTTGATAACAATCTTCGCCATTGTCTTCATCACCGTCTTGAATTCTGTTGTTCATCACGCATGGCTTGACTTTATCGCCAGCAGCATGATGTACTCCTGTAAATGACACATCCGGGGAAAAAAGCCCTGCCAGGGGCGACAGTGCACGTGTCGCCCCTGATGAGGCTAAGACTTCAACTATTTCAGGGGTTGCATTCGGCTTCGCCTCGTTACACGTTTAGTGGACACTAACAGGACTATATCAGTCTCTACTGCAACACGTTTCTTATATGGCAACCCGCCTTTCATAAACGGAAAACAAGAAAAACAATAAGCACAGAATCGCTGGGGGGCATGATGCGTTTTCACATCTTTTAGGATGGAAAGGTTGTGGGAATGCGGGATTGTGTGTATCTTTGGCTTTCTTTTTTGTGAAACCGAAATTATCATAAACTAAATGACTGATAAAATCACCAATAAAATCACCAAAATTGTGTTGACCGGTGGCCCCTGCGCCGGCAAGACGACGGCGATGGCCAGAATTATCGAGCACTTCAGCGGCCTGGGCTTCCAAGTGTTTGCCATCCCCGAGGTGCCGACGATGTTCAGCAGCGCCGGTATCAACTACCTGACGCATAACAAGGCCCTGTTCTTTGAGGCCGAGAAATCGACGCTCAACATCCAGTTGGCGCTCGAGGACCACTTCGCCAAAATGGCAGAGCAGTGCAACAAGCCCGTGCTCATCGTGTGCGACCGCGGCACGATGGACATCAGCGCCTATGTCTCGCCCGAGATTTGGGAGGCGCTGACCGAGGAGATGGGCACCAATACGGTGAAACTGCGTGACGCCCGCTACGAGGCCATCCTGCACATGGTGACCGCTGCCGCCGGCGCCGAGCAGTTCTACACCAACGAGAACAACAAGTTCCGCAGCGAGGACGTGGAACTGGCACGCGAACTGGACCGCAAGGTGCTGAGCGCCTGGACGGGACATCCCCACCTGCGCGTCATCGGCAACCAGACCGACTTTGACGACAAACTGCGCCAGGTGCTGAACGAGATTTCGACCGTGCTGGGCGTTCCCAGTCCCATCGAGCAGGAGCGCAAATACATCGTCAAGGTCACTGGCGAGATTCCCGACTACATCGAGAGCGAGATCACGCAGACCTACCTGCTGAGCGAGCCCGGCACCGAGATGCGCGTGCGCAAACGCGGCTGGCAGGGCAGTTACGTCTACTTCCAGACCATCAAGAAGACCGTGAGCAGCAACAAGCAGATTGAGACCGAGCGCCGCATCACGGCCCAGCAGTATGTCGACCTGCTGCAGATTGCTGACCCCAACCGCAAGCCCATCAGCAAGATGCGCAAGTGCTTCGTGTGGAAGAACCACTACTTCGAACTGGACACCTACATCGAGCCTAAACTGGGCATGCAGATCCTGGAGGTGGAAGGCATCAAAGAGGGTGACGAGGTGGAAATCCCGCCCTTCATCGAGGTAGTTGAGGACATCACCGGTAACGAGAAGTACTATAACTACCAGCTCTCGCTGCGGTGAAGCATATCAAATGACCGTGGCAGTGCCAAGGCATACAGAACCAACCAAAACGAACAATCCCCCGGGCGATGCCCGGGGGATTGTTCGTTAACTGGCCAAGTGATCTATCAGTTGGCCTTGTACTTGAAGATATCCACCAGCTTCATGTCGAACACGAGGCAGGAATAAGGCACCAGCACGTCGTTCATCTTGCGCGAGGCATAGCCCTGCGGATAGGGGACGATGATGGTGCAGCTGTCGCCCACGTGCATGCGTGTCAAGGCAATCATCCACCCCTCGATATTGGTATTGACCATTGAACGGTAGATGCTGTCGGCAGGTTCCGACATGATATAAGACGAATCGACAGGCGTGCCGTCAAACAGACTCAGCTTGTACTTCACATCAACGGTCGAGGTGATCAACGGCTTGAGGTTGCCCTTGGTCTGCATGGTGTCGTTATGCCAGCGAATGAGCGTTGTTGCCGAGGGATCCCAAGGCGCCTTGAGCAAGGTGTACTGGCCCGACGACATCTGGCGCTGATACCACTCGTCGTTATTCTCGCGCCAATCCTTGTACTCGTCCTCGATAGTCTTGCCCAGACAGGAGTCAAACATCGTGATGGCCACAATCGCCATGATGGCGGTATAGAAAAACTTCTTCATAATTTTAGGCGTTAGGTGTAAGGCTTTAGGCATTAGGTGTTAGGCACCTGTCAGCTAAAGCCTATAACAATCACATCAACTTGCGCAGGACGTTGTTCAGGCTGCACTCACGGGCGAGGATGGCGGGCAGGTCGGCGATGGCGACACGCTCCTGCTGCATGGTGTCGCGGTCACGCAGGGTGACGGTGTTGTCCTCGAGGGTCTGGCCGTCGACGGTGATGCAATAGGGGGTACCGATGGCATCCTGACGGCGGTAGCGCTTGCCGACGGTGTCCTTGTCCTCGTAGTGGCAGGCGAAGTCAAACTTCAACATGTTCATGATCTCGTGAGCCTTCTCGGGCATGCCGTCCTTGCGGACGAGCGGCAGGATGGCGCACTTGATGGGAGCCAGGGCCTTGGGCAGGTGGAGCACCACGCGGGTGTCACCGCCCTCGAGCTGCTGCTCCTCGTAGCTGGAGCACATCACCGAGAGGAACATGCGGTCCACGCCAATCGAGGTCTCGATGACGTAGGGGGTGTAGCTCTCGTTCAACTCGGCGTCGAAGTACTGGATCTTCTTGCCCGAGAACTTGGCGTGCTGGCTCAAGTCGAAGTCGGTGCGGCTGTGGATACCCTCCACCTCCTTGAAACCGAACGGCATCTTGAACTCGATGTCGGTGGCGGCGTTGGCATAGTGGGCAAGTTTCTCGTGGTCGTGGAAGCGGTACTTCTCATCACCCAGGCCGAGGGCCTTGTGCCAGCGCAGACGGGTCTCACGCCAGAAGTCGAACCACTTCAACTCCTCGCCGGGGCGTACAAAGAATTGCATCTCCATCTGCTCAAACTCGCGCATGCGGAAGATGAACTGACGGGCCACAATCTCGTTACGGAAGGCCTTACCGATCTGTGCGATGCCAAATGGGATGCGCATGCGTCCGGTCTTCTGCACGTTCAGGAAGTTCACGAAGATGCCCTGGGCTGTCTCGGGACGCAGATAGACGTCCATCGTCGAGTCGGCGCTGCTGCCCATCTGGGTCTTGAACATCAGGTTGAACTGACGCACGTCGGTCCAGTTCTTGGTACCGCTAACGGGGTCCACGATGCCATAGTCCACGATAATCTGCTTCAACTCGGCCAGGTCGTTGTCGTTCATGGCCTTCTCGTAGCGGGCATGCAGCTCGTCACGCTTCTTCTGATTCTCGAGCACGCGCGGATTGGTGGCACGGAACATCGCCTCGTCGAACTTCTCGCCAAAGCGCTTGGCAGCCTTCTCACACTCCTTGTTCATCTTCTCCTCGATCTTGCCGATCTCGTCCTCGATGAGCACGTCGGCACGGTAGCGCTTCTTGCTGTCGCGGTTGTCAATCAAGGGGTCGTTGAACGCGTCGACATGGCCCGAAGCCTTCCAGATGGTGGGGTGCATGAAGATGGCGCTGTCGATGCCCACGATGTTCTCGTGCAGCAGGGTCATCGCCTCCCACCAGTAACGCTTGATATTATTTTTCAGCTCTACGCCGTTCTGAGCATAGTCATAAACCGCGCCCAAGCCGTCATAAATTTCACTTGAGGGGAACACAAAGCCATATTCCTTGGCGTGTGAAACGATCTTCTTGAAAACGTCTTCCTGTTTTGCCATTTTTTATTGTATTGTTTTGTTATTGTTTTTATTACAAGCTGCAAAGGTACATTTTTTCCAGCAAAGCGGCAATGCTTTGCCAGATATTAGGGATATTTAACGGAGAAAACGGAGATTACTGGAATTACTGGAGATACTGGATAACGGGGTGAAATCGCCCCGTTATATCCGTTTTATCCGTTATCCCCGTCGAGCCGGTTGTTAGAACTGGGAGTAGAGGAAGGGCTGGACGGTGGCGCTGGCAAATTGGAGCACCATCTGGATAAGGATAATGAACAGCAACAGCTTCACCACCCAGGGCGACGCGATGAAGAGGTCGCGCAATTTGTCCCAGACGCGGCGCGGCACGAAGTGCAGACCGAAGATGATGGCCAGCATCAGGCACCACGTCAAGCGGCGCTCGAGGAACACAGGCAGGTAGGCCCAGTCGAAGTCGGTCGCGATGCCACTGATGACCTGACCTGCAGCATGGAAGCTGTTGGCACGGAAGAATATCCACAGGAAGGCCACGAAGCAGAAGGTCAGCAACCACGACACGAAACGGGAGAAGGGCGTGCTGGGAATGTTGTCGAGCCACGATTTGCACAACTTGTGCACACACAAGGCGATACCGTGACCGGCACCCCACACCACAAAGGTCCATGCCGCACCATGCCACAAGCCACCCAGCAGCATGGTCACCATAAGGTTGAAGTACTGGCGCACCTTACCCTTACGGTTACCGCCCAGGGGGATATAGACATAGTCGCGCAACCAGCTTGACAGCGTGATGTGCCAACGGCGCCAGAATTCGGTGACGTTGAGCGAACGATAGGGGTAATCGAAGTTGATGCCCAGGTTGAAGCCCATGATGCTGCCCAGGCCGATAGCCATGTCGCTGTAGCCCGAGAAGTCGCAATAGATCTGCATCGTGAAACCGAGCACGGCCATCAGCAGCTCAAAGCCCGTGTAACCCGTCGGGTTACCGAAGGCGATGTTGTTGTATTGAGCGATATAGTCGGCAAAGACCGCCTTCTTCAAGATACCCAGCATGACAAGGAACAGACCGCCATAAATCATCTCGCGCGTGGCGGGCTTGTTCTCCTGCAACTGCGGGATAAAGTCACGGGAACGGACGATGGGGCCTGCCACCAGGCAGGGGAAATAGGACAGGAAGAACAGGTGGTCCAGATAGTCGTCAACGGGCTGAATCCTGCCCTTATACACATCCACAACATAGCTGATGGTGCGGAAGGTATAGAATGAGATGCCCACGGGCAAGATCAGGTCCAGGGGCTGGAAATTGCCGCCGATCAGGGACTCGAAATTGACCATGAAGAAGTTGCTGTACTTGAAGAACAGCAGGATGCCCAACGAGAAGACCAGCGACACCGTGAGGGCGATGCGCCGCTCGGTGCGGTTCTTGCTCGACTCGATGAACTGTGCGACCCACCAATCGAAGATTGACGTCGCCACAAGCAGCAAGAAGAAGATGCCGCTGGACTTGTAGAAGAAGAACAGGCTGAAGGCGATGACAAAGATCATCATCTTCTTGCGGCGCGACTTCAACAAGGCATACAGGGGCAGGAATATGAGGAAAAGCACCCAGAACAAGCCGCTGGTGAACAACATGGGCTCATCGCGGTTGAAGGTGAACAGCGATAATAATTGCGATATGTCGATAGTGTCCAATAACATGGTATTACGTCGGGGGCTGGAAAATTACAATGCTGGAGGCACGGCTGGTACCCTCGCCCGGATCCTCGAGGCGGATGGGATGGGCGCCCTTTTCACCCAACCACTTGACAACGCGGTCCATCCACTTGTAGGCCGACGCACGCTTGGGGTGCGCACCATCACGGCTGCGCTCGAACTGGTCGTGGGCGCTCAGGTAGAAGCATCCCTCATCAACTTCCTGTTCCACCAAGTCGTTGATACCGGTATCCTCATCCCAGTTGGGCGGGCCAATCCACACATAGGGGATGTTGCCTATCTCGGCCAGCATCTTCTTGACATGGGGGCGGCGTGCATTTTTGATGTTAGGAACATACAACTCGTTAGCTCCCAGGCAGATGAAGATATAATTGGGCTTATACTTGTTGATGAGTTCGGTCAAGCGGCCGCTCTCGCCCCAGTGCAGGGTGGAGCTGCTATACCAGATGACCTCGACCAGTTTGTGGCCGTTCTTGTCACAGTAGGCGGCCAGGCGTGGAGCCAGTCCCTCAAGCATCGAGTCGCCGATGAAAAGGATGTTCTTGGCAGTAGTGTCCAGCGGCGCACGCCAGCCCTTGGGATGACGACCGTTGGGCAAGCGCCCGTCGGCATCCAGAGAGTCGCTCTCACCCGCTTTGCCCACAGCGATGCCTGACCCCATGTCGCGTGCAAAGGACGCGGTCTTGAGGTCAAAGCCGCCGATACGTATTCCGTCCTGCCAGTAGGACAGGGCCACAAAGAACAAGAGAGCTATGGCCAGCAGGGACCAAAGCCCCCAGTATGGTTTATTCATTGATTATCGTTTGCGTATAGTGATATGATAAAGTTAATGACCCAAGGGACGGTTCCTGACAAGACGGCATCAGGTTTCCTGCAAGAGAGCCGTCCCTTGAATCTACAGGTGTTTACTTGAGCAGTTCGATACCCAGGCCGGGACGGTCGTGCAAGGTGATCTTGCCGTTCTCAACGGTCATGCCCGTGAAGCGGTCATTAGCGATGAGCAGGTTGCCGTCCAGGTCGGCGTAGTCAACAACGGGCGACAGGTTGGCGGCAGCGGTCACGGCGCAAGAGGTCTCGGTCATACAACCAATCATCACCTTCATGTCGAGGGCACGGGCCAGGGTCACCATCTTGTGGGCCTCATACAGGCCGGTGCTCTTCATCAGTTTGATGTTGATGCCGTCATACACGCCCTTGAACTTGACGATGTCGGGCAGGCGCTGGAAGGCCTCGTCGGCGATGATGGGCAGCGGCGAGCGTTCACGCAGCCAAGCCGTCTCGTCGATCCAGGTCTTGTCGAACGGTTGCTCCACGAAAATAC
This sequence comes from Muribaculaceae bacterium, assembly GCA_017557665.1. The sequence continues at coordinate 21,628 of JAFYYI010000021.1, forward strand.
AGTTGCGCTCCTTGAGCCAGTGGCACATCTCAAGCGCATATTCCTTGTTGTTCCATCCCTGGTTGCAGTCCACGCAGATGGGCACGTCGGGCATCATCTCGTTGATGATGTTGATTGTTGCCTGGTCCTGATCAAGACCCATCTTAGCCTTGATGAGCTTGTAGGGGCGAGCCTCCTCGACCTTCTGGCGGACCACCTCGGGGGTGTCGATACCGATGGTAAAACTGGTCACAGGCGTCTTCTCGGGATTGTAGCCCCAAATCTTGTACCAGGGCTGTCCCATAATCTTGCCCAGCAGGTCATGCAGGGCGATATCGATACTGGCCTTGGCGGCACGGTTATTCTCGTCGACACTGTCAACATAGGTCAGGATATCCTCGATGCGGAAGGGATCGTTGAACTGGTCCAGGTCAAGCTTGTTGAGGAACGTGGTCACGCTCTCGACACTCTCGCCCAGATAAGGCGGCATGGAAGCCTCACCATAGCCCTTGATGCCCTCATACTCCAGCGTCACCTGCACGTCGGGCGTGGTGGTGCGGCTGTAGCGGGCCAGATTGAAAGCGTGGCGCAGTTTCAGTTCATAGGGGAAGAACGACAGTTTCAGTTTTCCCGTCTTGGCAATCTGGTTAACACGAGGCACGCGGCGACGACGGCTTTTCTTGGCGACGCGCTCCACGGCGTCGAGTGATACGGGCGAGGCGGCTGCTAACGCCGTCAATCCCATTCCTGCAATAAATTTTCTACGATCCATATATTCTTGAGTTTTAAGTAATAAATTTTTACATCGTTAAAGGGGCCGGCCAAGCCAGACTTTCTAGATACTCTAGATTTTCTAGAGATTCTAGATTTTCTAGAGATTCTAGATTTTCTAGATGAACCAAACCGGATGGATTACAACTGTTAACTGTTAACTATTAACTGTTAACTTAAAAGTACCACGGGTGGTTCTTGAGGGCGACGATGCCCTTGGTACCCACCATGCCATTGATGCGGCTGGCACTCAGGGGCGAGTACAAGTAGGGGTAATCGCTGGCTCGCGGGTCAAGGCTGTTGATTTTGACCTGTCCCGAGCAGTGGATGTACTTGCCGTCACGCAGGTACAGGCCCACATGGGTCACGCGACCCGTCTTCTCGTTGCCGAAGAACAGCAGGTCGCCGGACTGATACTGGTGCCAGTCGGTGCCCTTCTTCATGATTTTGCCGGTGAGGGCCTGTTGTGAGGCGTCGCGCTGCAAGATGATGCCGTTACTCAGGTAAGCTACCTTCGTCAGTCCCGAGCAGTCGGTCACCTTGGTCGATGTGCCGCCCCACAGATAACTGGAACCCATCATGCGGCGCGCCGTCTTCTCGATTTGGGCAGCGCTGAAGCCCTGCTGGCTCCACTGCGAGAGTTCGGCCATATCGGCGGCATCCACCCACCCCACTCTACCGTCGGGGGTCACCAATTTCAGCCATCGGCCCTGTTCGGCCTTCAGTTCCAGGATATTACCCATCACCAGGTCGCTCACCGTCTCGTCGCCATGTGGCTCGGTCACCATACGCGAGTCATAGGCTGTGACGATGTAGCGCTTGGCCTTGCGCCAAGCCTTCATCTGGGTTTCGGTCTTGAAAGCCAGCGAACTCTCGGGGACATAGGCGATGTAATCATCGGCCATCTGCACACGGTACCAGTCACCGTCCTTCTGCAGAACCTTGACCGGTGCGCCCATGATGCCCTGCGTGGCCATCTCGGCACTGTGTTTAGGCTCGGTGCGCAGCGTGGCAATGCTCAACTTGATCTGGGCCCACTTGCGTGCGGCAGGAATGCCGTCCTCGAGGACGGTAATCTTGTCGGTGTAACCACTGAAGCCGTTCTTGATCATGGCCGCCTGAATGGCCTTCTTCTGGGCCTGTGTGCCGACGGTACCCGACAGCACCCAGCGGCCATTCTGCTTGGAGGCATTCACGTCCCAGACGGCTGTACGCTTGTCGGGGGCGATGCGCTGCTTGAGGTCGTTCAACGCCTCGACCGGCGTGATGGCCATCGCGGCAAAGCTTGTCACCGCCAGCACAATCGCAATAAATAATGACTTGAAATTCATATCTTTATCCAATATCTTCTATTACAATTTTATCCCTGAAACCTAACGCTTATTTCTTGATTGGGGTGATTGAATTCACCTTCAGATGGCTGTCCCACTTGTCATAGAACAGGTTGCCCTTGCGCCACTCGACCTCACCGGGCTGGAAATCGACCGTCTCGCTGCGGATGAAGGTCTTGGGGGGACTCAGCTTGTCACCCACACCCTCGTTGGTCGCCATGCGGTACACGTCGATGCCCGTGGCATAGTAGTCGTTCAAAGCGGTGCCCACAGCGCTGCGGCCGAAAGAGGGGTCGGTGGGAATCCAGCCGATGCCCTCAAAATAGGTCTCGCACCAGTCGTGCCAGTTGATTTCGTCGGGGTGCAGCATCCAGCCGCTCTCCCAGCGGGCAGGGATGCCCAGCGAGCGCACCAGCGTGATGTAGAGCAGTCCCACCTGTCCGCAGTCACCGTGATTGTTCTCGATGACATACTGGGGGATGTTGGCCAGCGTGCTGTACTCCCTGGCGCCAGCCCACGGCAGGTTGTGGCCTATCCATTCATAGACCTTGGCGGCCTGCAGCACGGGGTTGGTCTCGTTGCCCACAATCTTGCGGGCCAGGGCGCGCATCTCGTCGGTGATGATGACGTGGCGCGGCTCGTCGCCGGTATAGCGCTTGTACACCTCGCTGTTCTTGTCATAGGGCTCAAGCATGGCGATGAGGTCCTGCTGGCTGTAATGACGTTCACCCACGTCATAGGAGAAGGTGTATTCAAAGTGGGTCGGCTTGCCCTTGTCGGCAACAGCCTCCATATAGACCGTGTGATGCAGGCTGCCCTCGCTGTAGATCACGGGGCCGCTGCTATTCTCGAGGCGGATGTTGCGCTGGCGCAGGTTCTCGTAGGGGAACGGCATCCACACGCGCAGGGTCTCGCCAGCCGGCACGGCATCGGCATCGACGTCGAGCGTGAAGGTGATGTTCACGTGGCGCCAGTCACGCACGTTATTGGCGTCGGCAGGCGTGCGCATGGCCTCCAGGTAATACTTGCGGCGCGTGAGGAAACTCTCGTGGTTGTCGGCGGCATTCTGGGCAGCAAATTCCTTGCCCAGGAGCCACAGGTTGCCCACACTCTTGCGGAACCACATCTCCTTGCCGTCGATGTTCATCACCTCGAGGGCACGGGTGCGTTTCCAGTTCTCGATCTGGGCGTCGGTGGCCTCGGGCATCTTCTCGCGAATCATTTTCACACCCTCCTCGGGGGTGATGCGGAAATCGGTGCGGATGCGCTGCATGATGGTACGCAACGAGTCGATGCGCACGGCATCGGCCACTCGCACCTTCTTGGGCAATGACTTCATGACCTTCTCGGCCTTGGCAAACTCACCCTGGGCAATCAGGTCATCCACCTGGGCCTGCCAATCGGGTGTAGCGGCGGTGCCCACAAGCGCCAAAGCGCTCACGGCCAGCAGCATTAGTTGTCTGAATACTTTCATCTCTCTTTAGAGTTTGATTTAACGAGCAAATTTACGCCGAAAATTTGAGAAAACAATCAATTTCGCCCAAATAGTTATCAACAACCGACACAACGGCGGGCAGGAGGCCATCACGCCGTTCCTGCCCGCCGCAGTATCGCTCATCGCCCTCAAGGGGCTTGAATGCCGGTTATCAGTTGTTGTTCAACACATTGTTGATCCACTGGATGACATCCGAGATATTGAATTCGCCATCGCCATTAGCATCGCCCATCACGGGAACCACCGTGTCTTCGCCCACGATGTTGGAGAACCTATTCCAGTAGTTGGTGGTCTGGTAACTGTCGAGGACGGCGGGGAACACATGCAACTTGGCCGTGCCGTAGCAGTCGAAGCAGTTGCTGTCGGCCATCACGGGCGGCACGGCAGGCTTGCAGATGACATCGGCCAATGCGGTACAGCCGGCAAACGCCTCCCTGCCGATGGTCCTCACACCGCTGCCGATGGTCACGCTGGTCAATCCGGAACAGCCGTAGAAGGCCTCGTCACCGATGCTGATGACATAGTCGCCCAGGGTCACCTCGGTCAAGTCAACACAGTACTTGAACGCTCCCTTGCCGATTGACGTGACATAATCACCGATTTTCACACTCGTAATCCCGACCCCGTTATAACTGCCGTAGAAGGCGTTATCCTCGATAGCGGTCACCATCAAGTTCCAGCCATTGTAATTGACCGTGGACGGAATCACGATGTCGCCATGGTAGCCGATCAAGTAATCGCCATGGGCAGTAACAGCCACCGTGCCGTCGCCGGTATATTTGTAATAAATGCCATCCACCTCGAAGTCATAATCGGTGTAGGGCGTCGGCACACTCACCGTGAAGTCTAACCTCGAAACATCACTCATAGCCCATATCTCATCTTGGGAATAGGCTTCGATGCTGTAATTACCCGGCTCGGTGAAACGGATAGGACCATCGTAGGCCATCCATTCACTCCATTCAAAGTCACCCGACGCGTCAGTGCCGTATCGCCAACAAGTGGCAATATCATACATGGATGCGATAGTGATTGTAATGCCCTCATTGTCAGTGGTTGACGTGATTGCAGGGGCAGGGGCTTTCTGATAGAAAGCAGACACCACGAAATGTTCCTCACTCTCGCTGTCATTATAGCCGTCGAGATGGGCCACGGCCCTGAGGGTGAACCTTTGCTCGATATAAGCCTTAGCCAGCACATAAGGATTGTCCACTGGCGTCAGTTCGCCAGAATAGGGGTCCACAATGTACAGCGAGATTTCAGCACCAGATTCTGCACATTCGGCTGTTATTGTAAAATTGAAATCGTCTTCGGTGTACGAGAAGGTCGGCTCGGGAAGGTCGGGAAGTGGGGGTAATGCCGGCACGAAAACAGTGTAGAATTCCCAATCACTTTCATATAATCCATTCCTGATGGTCATGGCTTGGAAAAAGGCATAATACTCCTCGTTTTTCTTTTCTAAATAATAGGGATTCTCGATTGCCTCTCCACCGACATCTGCCAGATAAAGCCAGACATCATCTAATTCGGGGTCTTCACCTTTTGCATATACCCAAATGCCATTTTCATCTTCCACTTGCTCAAAAGTGGGTACAGGTATTTCAGGAAGCGGAAGGGCCGGGATAACAACCGTCAGGTAGGTCGGTTCGCTGACGAGACAGCCCTCGGCTTGGGCAGTGGCCTTGACTGTCACATAACCATCACCCGCAAAGTACATCATACGAGCCACAACAAACGGATTATCGACCAGATTGTCACCTTCATCATACATGAGAACTTCTCCCTCTCCCACGGCAGAGATAGTGACATCGTAATCGTTGATTACATAGAAAATCTCGGGGGGCGGCGTCTGCTGCATCTCATCGGCAAAGGCAACGCCGGCAAACAGCATCGCAAACAAAACAAATAATACTTTTTTCATCTTACTGCATTTTTTAAAGGTTAAACTTATATCATTATTTGGGATTTATTTTCGCGGGAATTCCAACAGGAAGGTGGTGTGGTAACCCGTGCGGGGATGGTCAAGCAGCGACATCATGCCGCCCTGGATGGTGAGCAGGCGACGGCTCAGCGACAGGCCGATGCCGTTGCCCTTGCGCTTGGTGGTGAAGAACGGGATGAAAATCGAGTCACGGGCCTCGGCAGGAATCATCTCGCCATTGTTGCTCATGTAGAGCATCACCCTGCCTTCCTCGCCGATTTCGCAGTCCACGCCCTGCGACTTGGCGCCGGCCTCGATGGCGTTCTTGACGAGGTTGATGAGGATTTGTCGCAGCAGGTTGGGGTCGGTCTTGACGATGATTTCCCCGGCCATGCGGTTGTGCCACTTGACCTCGGGGTAAAGTTGCTCCACATCTTTCACGGCCTCCACCAGGTCGATGGGCTTGGGAACGGGTTTCTGCAACTGCGAATACTTGCGGTAGCCGTCGACAAAGGAGTTGAGGTGCACCACCGTGTTGTGGATGGCGTTGATGCCCTCCTCGAGGTCGGAGCCTTTCACCGACGGGTGATTCAACATCGACTGGCTGATGCTGGCAATCGGGGCGGTGGCGTTCATGATCTCGTGGGTGAGGACACGGGTGAGTTTTTCCCAGGACTCCACCTCGCCCAGGTTGACCTGCTCACGGATGTGCTCGTTCAACTGGTTGAGCGTCTCCTGCAGGGCGCGTTCACCGCTGAAGATGGAGCGTGTGGGAATGCGGTAGGTCAGGTCGTGGTTGCGTATCGCCTCCTGCATCAAGTGGGCACGCGTGGCCAACCGCCGCTGATGATACCAGAACCAGATTCCGGCCACCAGCAACACAGCCACGATAATGCCAACGAGAGTAGCAGTGCTCATATCATTGCAGTCGCTTCATTTTGTTGTATAACGTCTGGCGGGTGATGCCCAGCATCTCGGCAGCCTTGGAGAGGTTGCCATGGCAGCGGTCGATGGCACGCCTGATGTGGTCGGCCTCGACCTCGTCGAGCGTGGCCACCTCGGTAGTGGCCTCGAGGACATCCTTCAGCTTGCGCACCAGTTCATCGTTGTCCCAGGGCTTGGTGATGAAATCGGCGGCACCGCGCTTGAGTCCCCTCACGGCCAGCGACACGTCGGCATAGGCGGTAATGAGCACCACGGGAATCTCGGGGTGGTGCTTGCGGATGGCCTGTAGCCACACGAGCCCGTCCTGTCCGCTGTTCACGCCCAGGGTGAAGTTCATGTCAAGCAGGATGATATCGACCTGTTCCTGTTCCAGCAGGGAGAGGACCGAATCGGGGGCGGTCAGGGTCATCACTCTCTCGAATGTTCCTGCAAGGCAATACTTCAAGGCGGTGAGAATCGCCTCGTTATCATCAATGATTAATATAGTTCCGTAATTTTGCATAACGGCCGCTAAATTACAAATAAATTGCCAGATAATCAGGTTTAGTCATGTACAAACTATCGACAATCTATTGTTTGGGGTGAGAAAACATTCAGTTGACCCATCCATGTCAACCTGCCGGCTATTGCACCAAAGCCCATGCGTCATAACTCCAGCAGTAGAGTTATTCGTTTCGTCCGTTTCGTCCGTTTCGTTCACGCGTGCACGCATGCACGATGCGGATGCCCCTCTAAACTCTAACCTCTAAACTCTAAACTGCGAGCGCAGCGAGCATTACTCGCTGTTGAGCACCCGGTTAATCATGCGGGTCACGTCGCTGATGCTCACATCGGGGTCACCGACCAGCACGCGGTTGATGGCGGTGGTCACATCGCTGATGCCGATTCTGTCGCCAATATTGAAACACGTGTCCTCGTCGAGGAAATACAACTTATTCTGGAAGTAATAGGTTCTGGAGTCCGGCGACGCGCCTTCCAGCAGGGCCGTGCTTTCCCAAGTGATCATTTCGGGCGATGCGACACCTTCCACGCCGGGAGTGACAATGATGTCATTCTGGACGCTGTCAACGAGGAAAGTGAAATTGCGGCCCACGGTGCCTGTCGAGTAATAGGTCACATCCTGCAACGGGAACGACATGGTGCCATCGGCATTCACGGTCATGTAGGTCCAGGTCCCGTCGCCATCAATGTGATTCTCGTACAGATTGAGCACCCATACCGTGTCGGCGCTCTGCCAGATATAGACAGGTGCCTCTACCGGCTCCTTCGTCATCGGGGTTGTGCCGCCATAAGACAGTCTAAAGGAATTGGGATTGGTACTGCCGTTCAACATATCCAAGCCGCTCATCATCAAGCCGCCACCGATGGGGCCCCCATCGCCGGGAGGCCGCTTGACAGGATTGCGTCCGCCCCAGTTGTCAGGAAGGCAGACACCACCGCCCAGGTTGTCGATGAATTGGTCAAGGCCGCCGGAGCCGCCAGTGCTCTTGCTCGCCCTGATGGTTGTGCCGCCATTGCCATTGCCCTGCGAGACGCCCGGCGTCTTGAAGGTTGTGGGGTCGAGATAACCATTGAGCACGTCACCTATGCCGGATATCGGCACGACATCGAAGCTCACGCCAGGATTCACCGGATCGTCAAAAATCGGGGGAGCCACTCCGTTTTCCGGCGGACGCTTGACGGGCTTGTGGCCGCTCCAGTTATTGGGGTCGACAGTGACTGACGGGTCACTGAAATCGATGAAGTCAAAATCGCTTGGCGTGATGAAGTGATCAAAATCGTAATGAAATGGATCGGAGTCGGCCGACGTGCTGTCGTTGCCGGTCGTGTCGGCAGGATTATAAGGGGTCAGGTCCTCAACAACAACGGCTTTGTAACAGCTGTGTGCCCCGTTAGATGACAACAGATACAAGTTGCTCATTAAAGGTGACCAATCATAAGTGATGGTTTCCTCAAGAAAGGAGTCACCGGGAGCGTTCAATGATACTGAACCCGTGTCACCTTCCCTCTCGCTGACAATCTGCATCCGTCTCACAACCACTTTCTTCAGAAAGGCAAAGCCCTCTTCGATATAGATAGACCCGTCCTCATAGCAATATCCCTCGAGATCCTCGAGCTCAGCATTATCAGGATTGAAGAGATAGGACTCGGGATAGAGATACCAATAAACAGTTTTTTGTGCCGTAATCCCGCCTTCGCTGGGCAGGGAGGTCGTGATCATGTGGATTTGTCCCGGATGGATGGTCGCCGTGCCCACACCTCCATCGACGTAGATGTTGAATGTCGGTGCACCCTTGAGGTCCCGCACCACAGTCCTGCCGCCATAGAAGGTAGTCACCCTAACGGCCTGCGACCTCAACCCCATGTAGGAGCCGTATTCATCAGAATAAGTGTTGTCAAAGTCCAGATTTCCTTCACCATCCTGTACAAGGGCATATTCATCCATCGCGGCAATCATCGACCAGGGCATGGCGGAACTCCTTGGAACATTCAATGTCCCTGTATTACTCTGAGAGGCAGCCCGTTGCTGCATGTGCCGACGGAGAGACTGCGACGCCGACCGTGACGCCGCCTGGCCCGTGAAGGCCACCTCGCTGCGCTTGGGCAGCGACAACATCGCCTGTCGAAGTTCGGCCCGGCTCAACGGCTGCTCGCCCGCGACCATTGTCAGGCCCAGGCTGGCGCATAAAAAAGTTAATAGTAATGTCCTCATAATTTTATCGATGTTTAGATTTTAAATGATTAATCATCAATTGTTTATAATTCCAGCAAGGCAAATGCTGCATCATTCCGCCATCAGGCATGACTATTCATCTTTACCCGAAATAAAATGATGCCTCCAAAGATACGGATTTTCTCCTGTTCTGGCAAGAAAGGCCGCCTCTTTTTAACATTTATTAATGACTCTCGCAACCTGCAGGCATTCAGCGGCAACACGGCCTCAAAACCTGTTCCAAGCGACCTTGAGATGCAAAGAATCGTTAAAGCTTGTGACACACTTGCTTTTAAATGGCAAATCATGACTGATAATCGGAATATTATTTGTACCTTTGCGCGATTTTTTGAAATATTAGAGTAATTTTTTATGACACCTACTACAAAAACCATCGTACTGAGTGACGGACGTGAGATCACTCTGCAGACTGGAAAGCTTGCTGAGCAAGCCGATGGAGCTGTTGAATTGAGGTTCAACAACACAATGTTGTTGGCCACCGTATGTTCGGCCAAGGAGGCCGACGAGGGCGTGGACTTCATGCCCCTTACCGTTGAATACAAGGAGAAATTCTCCGCCTATGGCCGTTTCCCCGGCGGTTTCACCCGTCGTGAGGGCCGCGCCAGCGACTACGAGATCCTCACCGCACGCCTCGTTGACCGCGTGCTGAGGCCTCTGTTCCCTTCTAACTATCACGCTAACACCATCGTTCACATCCTGATGTTCTCGAGCGACGGTGTTGACGCCCCCGATGCACTGGCAGGTCTTGCCGCATCGGCAGCCATCGCAGTGAGCGATGTCCCCTTTGAAGAGCCCATTGCCGAGGTGCGTGTAGCACGCATCGACGGCGAATTCGTTATCGACCCGACGTTTGAGCAGATTGAGAAAGCTGACATGGAATTGATGGTAGGTGCGACTTACGATAATATTATGATGGTCGAGGGCGAAATGGACGAAGTGAGCGAGGATGAC
>JAFYYI010000022.1 GCA_017557665.1 Muribaculaceae bacterium
AAAGGAGTAGAACTCCTCGCCCATCTGCGCCGCATGGGTGATTACCACCTCGATGTCGTTGTCGGTGAAATGGATAAGCGGATAGAGCGGGTCATTGGTCATGTTCTCGTTCACCAGGTCGCTAAGACCGTTGCGCGAATGGTAGCGCTTGCCGTTGTAGTATAGCGACAGGCCAGTGTTCAAGAACGAGTAATTCTTAATCATCACCTCGATGATGTCGTCGCGGTACTCGTAGTTCTTGAAAATGGTATTGTCGGGAACAAACTCTACCAAAGTGCCGTTCTCATCATCAGGCAGCGCATCGATTATGCCGGTCTCATTCTCAACAAGGCCTTCCTTATAGGTCACCGCCGAGCACTGTCCGTCGCGCACCGAGCGGATGAAGAAGTGCGATGACAGAGCGTTCACCGCCTTGATTCCCACGCCGTTAAGACCCACGGAGCGTTTGTAGTTCTTGGTGTCGTACTTGGCGCCTGTGTTCATCTTGCTCGATGCATCTTTCACCTGGTCGAGGGGGATGCCACGGCCGTAGTCGCGGATAGTGACCTTGCCGTCCTCCATCGTGATGTCGATACGGGGCTTGGAGAAACCGGTGTTGAACTCATCGATGGAGTTGTCAATCACCTCCTTCATCAGCACATAGATGCCGTCATCGCTCTGCGAACCGTCACCCAGCTTGCCGATGTACATACCAGGACGAAGCCTGATGTGCTCACGCGGCGTGAGCGTCACAAGTTTCTCGTAGCCACCAAAGTCGCTACCCTGAGGCTGATTGTTATCTTGAATTTCTATTTCTTGAGCCATTATTTCTTTTAGTAAACAAATAAAACGAGTAAACTCTCCTCTGTAGGGACAAGGCCTGCCTTGTCCGCTAGGGGCAGGGGGCATAACATCCCGCCTAAAGTCTCAACTTGCAAAATTACAAAATACTTTCCAATTATAAATTACTGTAATCTCTTTTTATAGTTTATTAATACGCGTAATACACGATTTTTCGCACAATATGTAGGGACAAGGCTGCCGTGTCTACGTTAACGCATTTCAATGCCGCATGTAGGGCGGTCAGGGCTGCCCTGACCCACAGCATCCATCCTTTATCAAAACTATGCTCGTTTTTCTTTTTGACATGGAAAACTATAGGGCAAGCCGTAGGCCAAAGATGACATTCTCGCAGTCGTCTGGAATCCAACAGCCGCGGAACGACACACGGCAGCACTTCGCGTCGTGAACCCAACAACCGCCACGATTCACACGGACAGAGCCATCCTCATTAGGACTGCTACCATAGTCGTACCATTTATCTTGACACCACTCATACACATTGCCGCTCATGTCGTAGATGCCAAGCTCATTGGCGCGTTTAGTGGCAACATCATGAGACTTGCCACCAGAGTTGTAATAGAACCAAGCCACATCATCTATATTGTTGCTTCCACTGTACTTGAAGTGCTTACTGCGGTTGCCGCCACGCGCGGCATACTCCCACTCTGCTTCAGTGGGCAGACGGAAGTTTTTGCCAGTCATCTGGTTTAGCTTGCGAATAAACTCCTGGCAGTCGTCCCAGCTCACAGCCTCCACAGGCCGCTTCGCACCCTTAAATTGACTTGGGTTGCTGCCCATAACAGCTTTCCAAAGCTCCTGAGTCACCTCGGTCTGACCGATATAGTAAGATGATAAAGTTACCTCATGAGCAGGTTTCTCCCCATCTTCAGCATCGCTTCCCTGCTCTCTTGTTGCACCCATAGTGAACGTGCCGCCCTCTACTTTTACCATCGTGAACAACACATCATCAACATTAAATGTTTGTTCGAGGGCAGTTTCAATTATGACATCTTCACTGCGGATTGTATCAGCGCCACTCCTTCTTTCAATATTTGAACTGTTCATACCTCTGTCATCTATCCCAACCTTAGTACTACAACGTTTTGACAACAGCACTATTCCCGCAATCAGTGCGACAGCAAGGACAATTGAGAGAATAATAAGTAGCTTTTTAGTCCGTTTTGGATCAGTCTTTTTTGGTGATGTCTTAGGTTTTAGTGGTGTATTGATAGGGGCGTTTATTTGCCTAGTGTCATTATCCTGACTGCTTTTGTGGGAAATTGGCTGTATCTCTTTTTTATAACTTTTCACTGTCTCCCCAGTGAGCAGCGATAAAAACTCGCTGATAGAGCCAATGCGAGCGTTCTTGTTCATCGTCATGCCGCGCTCTATAGCGGCAGCCACATTGGCACTCACGCCTTGCGGCAACTCGTTCTTGACAAAGTCCTGTGGCATATCGGTCGCCTCAATGGGGTCTTTGCCTGTGAGCAGGTAGAGGCAGGTGGCAGCAAAAGCATAGACGTCGATGCGCGGGTCAAACTTCTTGACTGGTGAATACTGCTCTATAGGCGAATAGCCCGGACTGATGCCCTGAGAGGGAGTTTTGCTCGTGGGTGTGCCGTCGCTGCGGAAATGCACGGCGATTCCAAAGTCGATAAGTACTGGCTCGTCGTTGCCCTTATTGTTACGGCGCATCACGATATTGTCGGGCTTGATGTCGAGGTGGAGCATACGATTGTCGTGCAGGCATTGCACTGCGCGACCAATGGGCGCCATCACGTCGAGCATCTGCTGCTCGGTCAATGGTTTACCATTGTTCTTCACCATCTTGCGCAGGTCGCCACCTTCAAGATATTCAAGGACATAATAGGCTGTGCCATTAGCCTGGAACACCTCGTTCACGTTCACGATGTTGGGGTTTAGCTTGCACACCATTTGCAACCTCTCTCCCTCATTGATGAAGTCCTGCAATCCATCACGAATCTCCTCCTGCATAGTCTCAGGAACCTTCATCGT
>JAFYYI010000023.1 GCA_017557665.1 Muribaculaceae bacterium
ATAGTAATGGTTTTCCCCGACGCCTCCTCCCATGGTAAACCCTGTGAGTTGAGCCATCGACATACAGGAATGGATGGTACCTTGGTTGAGGCCCACCAACCCGCCGAGGACCATAGTTTCGTTCCCGCTCTCATTGCTAGTCATGAGCCTTCCCGCCGCTTCGCTGTTGTAGAGCACGCCACCCTGTGCAAGCGTGTCGATGATGATGCCATAGTGGATCAGAGTGCCCTCATTCTTCTTGGCGCGGAACTCACAATCGAGCACGAACACGTCGTGCACCGTGCCGCCCACCGTGCCGAACATGCCGGGATAGACCACCACGTTCTTGTCGTGTTTATAGAACTTGGAGGCGTTGTTCTTCAAGCCCGTGATGACATGGCCGTTGCCGTCGAAGGTGCCCGTATAGGTGACGCCGTTGCCACCAATCGGGATCCAGTTGTGCGCACTCATGTCGAGGTCGGCGGTGAGAATGGCGTTGGCGTTGGGATGTGGAACAACACCGTCGGTTGGATTACCATTGGCATCAGGTCCGTAGCCTTCACGCCCGTTCACCCAGCTGATGAACCAAGCTAAGTCTTCGGGCGAGCCAAGCGGAATCGGGTCCGCGTTTTCGTTGAATGAGTCAGGCTTTGATGTGACGATCTCCGTCCACACGTCGCCTTTTACGGCTGTGGTGGGGATGGGAAACGAACCGATGGGATTCAAGGTATCTCCGTTAGGGAAGATGAGCGACAAAGGGCCGTTGGTGGGTAGTCCATCGCCCCAAACACCTTCCTGGACAACCAATGGGATCAGGATGACAATCTTTTTTCCATGCGGCTGGTTCGGATCGTTGTTTACCAAGCCGCACCACATTTCACTGAAATCAAACCCTGTTATGCGAATCAGATCGTTGAGGATGACGACAGCATCCTTTAATGTGTCGGATGGGTTGGTGTCAAAATAGTATTCGGTAGGTGTGAATTGGTTGTCTACTCCTGTGCAACGATATGTATAAACCATAATACTGTCTTGATTTGCCCCTTCCGGCAGCGTGAAGTTGGGAGATATCTGATCCTGAATAATGGTTTGCATGTCCATCTGAACAGCAACAGAGGCGATGCTGTTGGCAATCGTGGTGAAAACCTGAGAGAGTTGCGATGCGTTGCTGGCGGACAGGTAAAAACCGTTGTTGTGGTGCCCAGCATTATGCGGTTGCGTGGTTTGCAGGCTCCAGCCATTATCCAGGTTGCTGATGTAAACCGTGTCGGTTTTATTCTCACCATTTTCTTGATAGTTACCCGGCGTCGTAGTGAAATAATAGTTACTGGAAACAAAGTGCATAAGACAATTGGCCGCTTGGATTCCCGTTCTCCATTGGTTGTTGTTTAACGAAGTTTGATAAGCCGCGTCAGGAGTGGCACCTGAGAAGATGCCCACAGAAAAAATCTTGGCTCCTGCTGTTTTCAACAGATTGGCTTGTTTTACGGTAGCATCGGCCGTTGACTTGTTGTTGTAATTGCCCCATTCAGTAAAATAATCAGTATTGGATGACAATCCGGGATAGCCATCGGTGAAGAAAACCACTACTTGCATTCGAGGTTGCCAGTCAGGCTCCTCGTCTGTCCCAGCATTATAATCGGGCTGCAATCGTTTGTCCAATATGTTGTAGGCCATCTCCAAGCCATATTGCATCAATGTACCACCTCGGGCGGATATGTTCTGGATGGCCGATGTAAGGCCGCTGTTGACCGAGCCATTGTTGTTTGCCAACAGCAATGCGTTCTGGTAGTGCGTGGGCGTGATATTTTGGTAATTGACCTCCGTGGGAGTAAGAATCTCTGTGTTGTAATAGGCTTGAATGCCCCCAGCCGATTGATTGCCCATAGCAAACCCAACAATGGCAACCTTGTGGTCCACATTGTGTTCACATGCGTTTTCCTGTACGTTCTGAACGAAAGCAGTTACTGCATTTCTCAAAGCCTGAAGCTTGGTTTGGGTTCCAGAGAAGTTTTGACCCATTGACCCTGACTGGTCAACCACAATGACGATATCAGTGGGAACCACTGCGCTGACAACAACCGAACTTCCAGTCACAAAGGCTTCCAAGGTAACCACACCTTCATCACCTTTGTCAGGATCTTTTGGCGTCCATTCCTTACTCATGTGAAGGCCATTGGTAGACGTTTGGGCATCAACCGTAGTAATTGCAAAAAGGCAGGCAATTAATATTAATAAGGTGCAGAGTGGCCTGCCAGACAAAATAGTTTTCCGTAAGACAATCGTCAAAGAGGGGCACATTAAAAGGACGCCCTGATTGGTAAATTTTTCCATTTTCTTTTTTTGTACACTTAATGATAATAACGACTATTCTATTCTCCTTTTATTAAAATTGCTAGAATATTGTATAACAAATCTTTATATTGTTTTTTTTGAAAAATAAATAAAAAACCGCAATCGTTTTCGAATGCAAAAATAGTCATTTTTTGCATATATACAATTGTTTATGCAGATTATTTATTAAATTATGCCGTTAATTGCATAATTTGGAAGCGTACAATGCTAGAAATGATCATCATCCTGCTTTACACGGTAAATCACGAACACTAACAGGACGATGCACATAGCGGCAATCCACACGGCATCAGAGGCATTGGCGAGTCCCTTGCCGAAACCCTTAGCCCTTTCACCGGCTTCCGACTCTCCGCAGGCAGAAAGTATCAGTAACCACGAAAAGCCACAGGCCTTTTGTTTCACGTCCGCCCTCATAGTGGTTCGTGGGGGTTGCTCTTATTCTTGTCTTTCTTTTTTGGGTCGATTGTCAGAAAGGCCACAAACAAGACAACGACAGCCAAGGCAATGAGACCAAAAATGGCATGAGCGCTAAAGAAAGACGCGGTTGTTTCCAAAGGGGAAACACACGAAAAGGCTCGTGCACTACACGTCCCTTCGTAGGGAACGACAAACGGCAAAGCAACTAACATTAAACACTTAATAAGTTTAAGAAGAGAATTTTCCATGAACCTCGATTTTTATGCTGTAAACGAATAATTTGTCAATTTATTGTAATTATTTTATATTCAGTTAATTCCAAATCTACAATGCCATATATATATCTTATATCAAATAATAATTGACATTTTGTCACTATTTATAGTCTACTAACGAATTAATTATTGCCTTTATTGCACAAAAAAAGAATAAAAAAAACCAAAATAGAACTTTAAAAAAAAACTGATATACTATATTTTTGCAGAAAATTGGAACTTTAGGATGGAATCGGATTCGTTTCTAGCAAAAGAGATGGGAAAATGCTTTGATTCTTTTTTATCAAAGAGTGTCTCTTTTTATGAAATGGTGCAATTTTTGTAAACGAGCATTCAAGAATTATTCGCAAACTATTGTGTAACGAATGGAATAAATCTATTTGTAATATGGAGCTAAAATTAAGAGAGATTCGCGAACAAAGACATTTAAGTCAGGAGGATACTGCCGAGAGAATGCATATCAGCCAGTCCGCTTACGCTCGGTTTGAATTGTCGAAAACAAAAGTCGATTTGGAACGCCTTGAGAGTTTTGCAGAAGCGATGGGCATGTCGCTTATCGATGTATTGACGTATCCTGCTCATCAGGTGGTTTACAACGAAACCAACGAATTGGACATGAAGGCTACCGAAATGACAATACAGATTGCGGTTAAGGATCCTCAAAAGCTGCAGATTCTCGAATTGTTGTTGGGGAATCAGACCCACTAACATTGGGGCAGTCGTACTATCAATAAAAAAAGGAAGGTGACCCTTCGATCACCCTCCTAATGGAATTGAACGCAATTCCGCTCCAAAATGAGATTCACCAAATCAGTTAGTTATTAAAAAATTTTGTAGAGACGCCGTGTTACCATGGCGTCTCTACAATTTCATTTATCTGACCACGGTCACACGATGTGTGCTGACACCGTTGGCGGTGGCAACGCGGACCACATACACGCCGGCATTGTATTGCGACATGTTGAGGATCACTTGGTCGCCGCTCACCTCAGCGTCGTAGACCACCTGACCGAGGACGCTCACCACAGTGATGTGGCGCATATCGGCGGCCTGGATGGTGACGTTGCTGTTGGTCGGGTTCGGGTACAGAGCCACGTTGTTGAGCTCGTCGATGCCGGTAACCTCGGCAGTGACGTAGTTCACGTCAGGATTGACGCCACTCACAGCAGGTTCTGATTCGCACTCACCGTAGTCGGCACGCACCTGATAGTAGTAGGTACCAACCTCAGGCGTGTCGATGTACTCGTAGTAGGTCTGGCCTTCAACGGCGGGCACCTCGGCGATCAGCTCGTAGGTGGCGTTGTCGGCAGAACGGTATACGTTGTACTTCACAATGCCATCACGATTCTTGCCGGCTATGCTCAGTTCGACGTCGTCAATCCAAATCTCATACATGTCATAGTCCTGATGGTGGAAGGCAATCCACACATTTTGGCCGGCATAGGCGCTCAGGTCGACTATGTGTTGACGCCAGTTTTCATAACGGTTGCCGTCATGACGAACTTCAGCGTTAGCACCGCTCTTAGCGCCTGTATGCGACCAAACCATAGTAAAGTCGCTTGCAACAGGATTGTCGGCTGTAGCAACACAGACTTCAATATGGTCAGGATACGAATCGTTGGCGTTATCTGCCCAGAAGGTCAAGGTAGAACCATTGACGATGGCATACTTCTGAGGCGTGACAAGGTAGTTGTCGGCATTGTATGGGCCATCATAGTCGATAAACGACTGTGAGTACACGAAGTAGTTACCGCCATGTGCAAGACCGGAATAGTCGTAGCCTGAGGCGTTAACACTATTGGCGCTGTTGACCCAGTTGAGGCCATCACCGTCGTTGTCGATAGTAGTCCAACCTTCGAAGCCATTCTCGAAACCAAATGTGAAGGTATCACCTTCGGTGGGTTGCGGTTCAGGTTCTTGTTCACCCCAATAAATCTTCACCTGGTCGGTCTCATTGAGAGCCTCGGCATAGATGGGAGCGCCAGGATTGCAAGCAACTTGAGGATTGAACTCAACGCACTCTTCACAGCTCATGGCATAGTAGAAGTTGTTGTCGGGCAGCACAGCCGTACCGTCGTACACCATGCGAACGCACACGTTCTCACCTTCGCCTTCGTAGGTATAGGTGTTCGTCGGGGCAGGCACAAAGGCTTCCCATTCGCCGTCCACGAAAATCATGGCGCCAAGGATATTGCCAACTGGTTCAGGAGGTGTTTGGCCATCAAACGGAACGAAGAACGAGGTGACTTCGCCAGGCGTGTTCATCAGCATGGTGGTAGCACCTGTCTGCGTGTTCACGGTGTAAAGTGCACAATCGCTAATGTCACTGATCTGGAACCAGTACAACGTTTCGGTATTGTGGTCAAAATTCATGCACTGCACATAGTTGACAGCATGGCCGGTATTGCCAAGTTGCGTCTTAGTCGCAGTGGCAAGATCAATACTGTAGAAGTTGCCGTCTGTAATACTTATGCCATAGGCATTGCCTTGCAGGTCGATAGCAAAGGCCATGATACTCACGCCAAGACCACCAATAGGAGTCTTATTACCCGTAGCGAGGTCTATGGTGACCAGCTGCGAGTTGCCCGTACTGCTGTTGTCGATACCGTACATGGTATTGTCAGCATAATTGAAGGCCATTTCGGTCATTGCAGTATAGCTAGTCGAATGCTGTTCGACAATGGCACCCGTCTCATAGTTGATCTTGAAGAATACGCCGTCAGCGTTGTAGCCGTAGAAGAAGCCGCCGGCATAGTCGCCACCACGATTCACATTGACTGAAGCAATATTGTTCACAGTGGCAGGAGCATCAACGTCGAAACTCACATAAGCGTTTGGCCAGGTCATATTATAGACGCAGTTGGCATAGCCGGTTGCTCCACGGAACAAACCACTCTGGGCGGGCTTGTAGTATGCGTTACCAACATGAGGAGCTGTGCCCGTGGCGTTGGGAACGGCAGTCGGTACAATTTCTTCAAAGCGGCAATCGCTGTTGTCGACAACGGAATTGCTGCCGGCGACACCATAAACTTTGCCGTTATCGGTGATAACTACATCGACACCGTCGTTGTTGCCATATCTGGTGACAGTGAACTCATAGGTCTTGCCAGCCTCAAAGACATAGTCGTTTTGGCGGCCACCCACATTGCCATTGGCAGCAGCAATCCAGATACGGTCGCCTGGCGTTGGGTTGGTGATACACCAATCGTAGGTGCCGGCGGGGATGGTGATGCTGATGCTATTGTTTAAGACGATGTTTTGCGTCGAACAGTTACCATCGGCATTCTCCGGAATCTTATACTCGAACTCGGCATAGATGGCCTCGTTGCCGCTGCAGTTCAGGCTCAAGGCACCCGTCTCAGGGATGGTAGAGCCATAAGCGTTGGCGTCGGCATCAAGCAACATCTGGTAGCCGGAACCATCACCCCAGTTGTCACCTGCGGTCAGGATGACGGTCACGTCGCCGGTCGGAGGTGTCGGAGGATTCGGGCCTTCGCCGCCTTCAGGATACGTCCAGCTGACGGTGTTGCCATCAACGGTCACACCGTCAACGGTGCCAGCATAGTTAGAGCATGGCTCGTATTGCCACTCAACCTCTGTATAAGCGCTCATGCCAGTGCTGTAAACAGCGGCCACCTTGCAAATGTAGGTCTCGCCTTCCACCAGCTGGT
The DNA here is from genome assembly GCA_017557665.1 of Muribaculaceae bacterium. The sequence continues at coordinate 6,698 of JAFYYI010000023.1, forward strand.
CGGTAGCGACCTGGCAGAATGGATGTACAGTGTTGGCGTTGAAGATAGGCTCGTGGTCGATGCTTTCGCACATCACCTTATAGTATTCAAGATGACGCTCTCCGCGAGTCTCGTCCTTGCTGAAGCTCAAAGCCGTAGCAGGCTCAGTGGCAACGACAGGCTGACGCAGCCACTGTCTGCCGTCGAAGCTGATGACCTCGCGGCCACTGCTGACAGTGACATCATCGATGCACCAAGCATACCACAGACCGTCAATTGCATAGCCTTGCCATGCAAGTTTAACGTTCTGGCCTGCATAAGCGCTCAGGTCAATGTTGACAGGAGTGCTGTAGTGGTTCTCCATATTCGGTTGAGCAGAGGCATCCCATAATTCAGTCCAAGTACTGCCACCATCGGTGGAAACCTTAGCATAGTAGTGGTCACCATAGGTCGAACCCATTTGGCCATAAGTCCAAAATTGGAGGTGAGCGTTGGCGGGAACGGCAAATTCAGGCGTGATGAGCCATTCGTTTTGGTCGCCATAAGCCCAGTGCAGCCACATTTGCCACTGGCCTTCATGAGGAGCAGCATCGAACCCAGTAGTCTGTGTACGCACCCAGGTAGTTGCGTTCAAGGATTGGATGGTCCAGCCGTTGGCTTCCGGATCCTCTTCGAAACCGAAGGAGAATTCAGTACCAGGATTGATAGGTGTCGGGATAGCGCCTTGGCCTTCCCACATGGCCCAGCCAGTGCGGCTCACATAGAGGTTTTCGACGCCATAGATGATTTCAATCATCACATAGCGAAGATCTCTGGCCTCCCAAATGCTGACCGTGTCGTTGATGGTTTCATAGCCGGCATGGGTTACCTCGATGGCATAGTCGCCTTTGCGGAAGCTCTCGAAGATATAATGGCCCGTTGAATCGAGCGTGATGGGGTCGATCGGATGGTAGAGATGTTCGCCTTCGTTCAGGTTAGTGAAGGTCACCACGGTACCGTCTGGGCTGTCGGCGCTGTTGAGCAGCACGTTGACAGTCACGAGGCCTTCGAGTTCCATATCCTTGTCGATGCAAGGCGAGCACATGTTCGACCAAATGGTCTCGCTCTCGCGCGGCAAGGCAAGATAGTTGATGTTGCTGCCTGGAGTAGGTGGCGTAGGTGGCGTAGGATTCGGGTTGTCGGTGATAGTCACGTCAACACCGTCATTGTTACCATATCTGGTGACAATAAATTCGTATATCATACCCTCCTCAAAGACATAGTCGTTCTGGCGGCCACCCACATTACCGTTTGAAGCGGCAATCCAGATACGATCGCCAGGCGTCGGGTTGGTGATGCACCAGTCGTACGTGCCAGCAGGAATCTCTATACTCACACTGTTGTTGATGACAATGTTCTGCGTGGCGCAGTTTCCATCGGCATTCTCAGGGATCTTGTACTCGAACGCAGCATAGATGGCATCGTTGCCGGAACAGCTCATGCTCAAGGCTCCCGTTTCAGGAATGACCGTACCATAGGCTGTGGCATCGGCATCGAGCAACATCTGGTAGCCAGAGCCATCGCCCCAATTGTCTCCTGCAGTCAAGATGACTGTGGCGTTGCCTCTGTTAGGCATATAATCGGCAATGGCATCAGTGCCAGAAACAGGTCTGCAACTGTTTTCCGGAACATCTCCGCCTTCAAACACGCGGAAATCGTCATTCATAGCAGCTGGCTCGACCCAGTTGATCGCCGATTCGACCATCTCGCCGCGGTTGCCTTCATAGACGACACCCACGCCCCACTTGTAGACGCCAGGCTCGGCCAGAGGCCAGCTCACGTCGATGTAGGCCGTGTCGGGACGCCATGCCGTGGCCAGCAACACGGTGTTCTCCTCCGTGTAAGGACCATCGTTGTAGCAGTCGGTACGGTAGATGCGGTAGTGGTTGAGAGCACGGTCACCGCGGCCTTCACCGCCCACGAAGGTGATGTCGTCGATGGTGAAGCAGTCGCCCGTCGGGTTCACGCTTCCATCCTTCGTGTAGCTCCACTTGAAGGTGTGCATACCGCCTGTGATGGCCTGGCTGTACTCGTTCCATCCGCTCAAGTCGGCACCATGCGTGAAGATCTGGGTGCCGTCAATGAAGAAGTCGCAGTGGTCCCAATAGGTATATGAACCCTCACCTTGGCAGTTGTACCAAAAGCTGAAGATGCCGTCTTGCGGGATGTCGACAGCAACTTCCAATGTGGAACTGCTGCTGGCAACGCCAGCGTTACCGCTGCGGAACGCGTAGTTGCCGCTGTGGGAATCGGTCGTCAGCGACCATGGATACGTGGCGTCGTTCTGCCATTCATATGGGGTGTTGTCCCAATCCTCGAAGTCTTCGGTCAAGGTGGTGAAGAAGTTGAAGTCCCACCACACCTTCACGAGCTCCTCGCCGTCGACCTCCACCAACTCGGCGCAAACATGGGCCAAAGCGGTAAAGTTCTCGTCAAGGATGAAGTCGATCGGGCTGGTAGTCTCCTGATAGTTGATCACCACGGGATTGCCTTGGACGGGTGCGGTGACGGTTTGATAGCCTTCGCATCCAGCTTGGCCGTTATAGCTGCCCACATACATGGATCCGCTATAGTAGCCTTGCGCATCGGTGATGAAGGTATACGTTTGGGCAACACCGAACTCATCCGTGCCGTTGAAGGTGACGGTGGCGCCAGCGATGCCGGTCTCGCCGTCTTGCTCGTAGACGTGACCATTCACTTCGCCTTCGCCGCTCACTTTCACGACAACAGGATCAGAGAGAGCACTCTCGCCTTCGTCGTAGACTGCCGACACCTGGAAAGTATAGCCAGTCATGTTGTAGGTCAGGCCGCTGACAGTGTAGGTGGCGTCGCTGATGTCGTTAACCGTTGTGTGACCAATCAACTCACCGTCTTGATACACATTATACATACGATAGGTACGGTCGACAACGGCGTCCCACAACAGAACGGCATCCTCGCCCTCGAAGATGGTCTCGTCTTCCACGCGGAGGTTGGTGGGGATGTTGAGGTGGGTTGTGAAGCCCCAGATTGGGCTACTCACGCCATCCGGGCAACCATCGTTGTTGAACTCGACATGCCAGAAATAGTTGGTGTTGTTCCAGAGGTTGCGCACAGTGTAACTGTTGGCCAAATCGGTGCTGAAACTGCCATCCGCAGGATACATGATGGTTTGCGGATGACCAGGTTCCGGGTGGTAGGTGGAACCGAAGATCAGGCGCCAGCCCGTGGCGTAGGGAGGTATGTTCCAATGGAGCGTCACACTGGCAGGCTCGGCCTCGTCGTAGTTGTCGGGAGGCGTCGGACCGAAGGCAAAGTCCTCCACGGCCGGGCAGGGGATTTGTTCGGCGTTGATGGTCACCTCAAAGTCAGGATCCGTCGAGGAAGCCACCAGATAGTACGTGCCGGGCGTCACAGGCAGGTTCTCAATGACGGGACCTGCGCTGATGGCACCACCAGGAGTCGGGGTCGGGCCAGGAGTAGTGTTAGCTTCCACGATAGTGACATCATCGAGACACAAGATATACTGGTCATAGCTATTGAAGTGGCGGATGGCCACATACTTCTGTCCAGTATAGGCACTCAGGTCAACGGTGTAGTTGTACCAGTTGCCGATTCTCAGGCCTTCGCCACCGCGTGTTGCCCTGGAATTTGTTTTCCGTCCTCCACTCTTTGCGGTCATCGTCCATTCCTGAACCATGGTCCAATTGCTGGTGCCATTGTCTGAAACGAACACTCCGAAGTGCTCGGTTGGATAACCCTCGTCAGCAGCGGCCATCCAGAAGCTGATGGACGAACCGGCGCCAAGGGTCACTTGGGGCGAAACGAGGTAGTTGTCGGGAGTCAAGGCACCCACTTGGTTGATGTAGGAAGCGCTAAGCATGGCATTGCTGCCACCGTGATACCAGTCGAGAGCCATGCCTGTATAGTAAGAATACTCGTTCGTGAAGTTGTCGATGTCAATCCAGTTGTGTCCGTCGCCATCAGCATCGATGGTCGTCCAGCCAGCCGGCAAACCACCTTCGAAGTCAACGGCGACGTCGCGGTTGCGGTTACCGCCCTTCATGATGATGTTGGCGCGGTTGGTGTTCGAGCGAGTGAGCGAATAACTCTCATTCTGCATGTCGTAGGCCGAACCGTCGGTCCAAGGATGAGCAGCTGAGGATCAGCGTGGATTTCCTGACGGATCTGGATTTCATTCCGGCAAACGAACCGGTCAGCCC
>JAFYYI010000024.1 GCA_017557665.1 Muribaculaceae bacterium
CATCTCGGTGTACTCAGCCCATTCGCCGGTGGTGCCGTCGGGATAGATGACACGGTAGTAGATGGTGCTGGGCTCGGTCTCGTTGATCTCAACGAAGTAAGCGTAGATACCGTCCTCGGTGTAGCCGTGGAAGGTGGGAGCGCCTGTCTTCTGGGAGGGATCAACGGGAGCGTCACCGAGTACGTAAACGCTGATCTTGGTGCAACGCACCTGATAATCGGCCTCAAACTCAATGGTCTGCATCGGGTCTAAGCCACCCTCTTCTACGTTATAATCGTCTTCCTCGAAGGGGACGAAAGTAAAGTCCGTGGCCGAGAATAAACCATCTTCCCAATAACCGATGTAACCCTCATAGGTATAGTTGCCTCTCTGGCTTTCTTTAATATAATCAAGATTTCCAGGACCATATTGCCCGTAGTCCTCGCCAACACAGGTGAATTCAATCTTCATGATGCCATCATCGCTGGATAATGACAAGGTGTTGTTGGCATAGAAGCGGAAATGATCGTAATCAATTCTGCCATAGCCTTCGAGGGTGACGCCATCCTTTACAACGAAGAAATCACCAGAGGTGTATTCAAATTCCTCGGCTTCGAAGGTAACCCAATGACCTGCAAATGCGGTACTTGCCATCAGAATGGCTGCAAGAGTGAAGAGTAATTTTTTCATTGTGAATAATGATTTAAAATGAATTAAGTGAATAAAACAAAGATTGCATAAGTTTTTATGTGACAAAAATAGTCTTTTTTTTCTTGCAATACCAAAATTGGGCAGGTTTTTTTTGAACTGGCTCTTATATATATTAATGTTGCATGATAAAAAAGAAGAGACGCAAATCCTTACGTCTCTACAATATAATTGGCAATCAGTTGATAATTACTATAAAAGTGAGGTGATGGTGCCCATGATGCAGCCCAGCAGAGCTCCAAGCCACACGATGGCACGCAATTCCTTTTTCATTACATCGAGGATGATGGTTTCGGCCTCGTTCATGTCCATGTCGTTGATGCGCTGTTCGATAATGGCGCTGATGTCGATATCTTGAAGGATGCGTGGCAGGTGTTCGGTGATGATGACGCGGTAGGCACTCAGAATGCCGCTCTTGATCTGGCTAACCTGTTCTTCGTGCCCGGTCATGAGGCTGCTCATGGTCATGCCCATCAGTTTTTCTGACTCATCGTTGACGAGCCCTTTGACCATCTGTCGGGAATTGTTTTGCAGAATCTCATGAATGTGTTTGGCAAGCACGCGCTCAACGAGTTGGGCAATGGGTTGGAGAAGCATTTCGGCTCCCAAGCGTCCTGCCAAGCTGTTGCGGGTCTTTTCCATAACATGAGCTGTGGCCAGGTGCGCAATGTTTTCTCCCAAGCGGCTGTCCTGCAGTTTGGCGGTAATCATCTTGCCGATACCGTCGGTCACGTCATCGCGCATGGCTGCGATGTCGTCGGGGGGCAGGTAATGGCAGGCGAATTGCTCAATGGTCTCATCATTACTGCTTTGGGTGGCCACAAACTCGTCAATGGCGTTACCGATTTTGGCAACCATCTCATCGCTGAGAAGGCTTTTTTCCAGCACCTCGCGGTTCATCAGGTTCTCGCTCACTGCCTTGCCGATGGCACCAGCGATGCGAACCTTTTCTTTGGGGATGATACCAGGGGTAAACGGCACCTTCACGCCCAGGATATATTTGGCCTCATGGGGCCTGAACAGCATCCTGATGGCGATGTCGTTGGTGATATAGCCGATGACGGCGCCCACCGCCGGTCCTATCAAGAAATGAAACATAATCTGATGGCTGATTCTTAATCCTTACGTCATCTCAGGTCCACGACTTGAGTACCGGCAGGAACCTGTGACTTGTCGAATGTGAAGGTGGATGCGGGCAGCGACTTGTGTTTGTAGTTGGTGATTTGCACCAAGTAGACCGTTTTATCGCTCATCTCAAAACGGGCGGTTCTCAACAATGACGTGTTTTCGTCAAAGTAGAGCCACAAGGTCTTGATGTTATCTTTCTTCTTGGGTGTCAGCTTAATGACAAGGGTCTTGGCGGTCCTTGCCTTGGCTTTCTTCATGTTGAAGTTTGCCTTGAAGTGCTGAACGGCGGCAATGGGGTTGGTCATCTGCAGGTCACTGGCAGTTGGCGTCGTGATATTGACCTCGCCAGTTACGGGTGACCATGACCATTGCGTCTTGCCGTCATACCAGCATTTGGCCTCGGGCGAGATCACGCGGAACTTCTTGCCCAGCATGGCGATGTTTCCCTTGCTGGTCCCTTCGGACGACGTGATGCTGTAATTGGCTGTGAGGCCTCTGCCGGCATTCATGGTGGCAACACACTTATCGAGGATTGCCGTCGGGGTTTGAGCAGTAGCAGCTAATGCCGTCAATGTGGTGAGGATAGCGATGAATATCTTTTTCATTGTCATTATTGTTTTATCGATGAATGGGAAAGTCTATATTTCTATAGCTTCCAAATAGTCTAAACTGCAAAAAGAGTGCCAACGTGGGCACTCTATTCATTGGTTCACGAGAACAACTGGTCGATATCCATCGGGCTGATGAGCACTTGGCGAGGTTTGCTGCCCTGGGCGGGACCCACGATGCCGGCATGCTCCATCTGATCCATCAGTCGACCGGCGCGGTTGTAGCCAATCTCGTAGCGGCGTTGCAGCGACGATGTGCTGGCTGTGTTGCTGTTGACGATAAATCGCACAGCCTCTTCAAACAGCGGGTCACGGTCCTTGACATTGCCCACATTGGCGTCGCCACCACCTTCATCCTTGCCGACGTACTCAGGCAGCATGTAAGGCTCCTCGTGGTTGATGTCGCGGTCTTTGTCCTCTTGTTCCTTAATAAAGTCACAGATGCGAACGATGTCGGGAGTGTCGACAAACGGGCACTGCAACCTCGTCAACTCGCCGTCAATCTGGAACAGCATGTCACCGCGGCCGATGAGCTGCTGGGCTCCCGTGCGGTCGATGATGATTTGACTGTCGATGCGCTGTGCCACGGCAAAGGCGATTCGGCCGGGGAAGTTACCCTTAATCAGTCCGGTGATGACCTTGGACGACGGGCGTTGTGTGGCGATAATCATGTGGATACCCACGGCACGGGCCTTCTGGGCGATGCGCACCAATGGGGTCTCGACCTCCTTGCCGGCTGTCATGATCATGTCGCTGAACTCGTCGATGATACCCACGATGTAGGGCATGTACTGGTATTTCTTCTCGCCATGCTCATCGCGCACCTCACGCAGTTCGCGTCGCCACATATCGTTATAGTCGCTCACGTTGCGCACCCTTACCTCCTCAAACACGCGATAGCGGTTTTCCATCTCTTGCACGAGGCAGTTCAGCGTCTTGATGACGCGTTCGGTGTCGGTGATGATGGCCTTTTCCTCTCCAGGTGCCTTGGCGAAGAAGTATTTCTCCAAGTCGGCATACACACTGAATTCCACACGCTTGGGATCCACGAGGACAAATTTCAGTTCCGACGGACCCTTCTTGTAGAGTAGCGACGTGATGATGGCGTTCAATCCCACAGACTTACCTTTACCGGTGGCACCGGCAACCAGCAGATGCGGCATCTTGGTCAAGTCGGCGATAAACACCTCGTTGCTCACAGTGCAACCCAGGCACATGGGCAGCTTGGCGCGACTCTCCTGGAAAGCCTTGGATCCCAGCACTTCGCGCATGGGCACGACTTGCGGGTCGCGGTTGGGCACCTCGATGCCGATGGTTCCTTTGCCGGGCATGGGCGCGATGATGCGGATGCCCAGGGCGGCAAGGCTCAAGGCGATGTCATCTTCAAGGCCGCGAATCTTGTTGACGCGCACGCCGTCTTGCGGAACTATCTCGAACAGGGTGACCGTGGGACCCACGTGCACCATGATTTCCTTGATTTCGATGCCATACTTGCTCAGCGTGTCACGGATGCGCTCCTTGTTCTCGTCTTGCTCCTGCTTGTCAACGCTGTTGGGGTTCATGCGGATGTCCTGCAGCAGGTCCAGGCTGGGGAACTGATAGTGGCGATACTCGCCAGTGGGGTCGTGAGGGTTGCTGACGTCTCGGCTGGCGGTGATGGGCTTGAGGTGTGCCGTTTCATCGTTGGATTGCGTGTCGTCGTTTGACTTCTTGTTACGGGTCCGCGACCTGCGCAGGCGGCCCGTTACAGTGGCACTCTCTTCTTCTGTGTCACCTCGGTCATCCTCGTTGCTCACACGCTGCTCGTTGCCCAGGAATGTGGACTGTCCTTGCTGGTTCACCACCTTTTCGGCTTCGTCTTTGCCTTGACTGCGTTTCTTATCGATACCTTTCTGTATCTGGCGGTACAGGGCGGCAAACGTCTGGTAGGTGAGGAAAACCCACAATATCAGGATGAACAGGTTCACGGCTACCATGCCATAGACACCCAACAGTCCTACAAGCCACTTGTTGGCATAGAAACCGAAGTATCCACCCAGGGGGAAGAATGTGATGGGTTTCATGAAATAGGTGGCTGCACCAACAACCATCGAGCACGTGAAAATACTGAACAGGCTCACGAAGGTATAGGAGAAGAAATGCATTTTCTTCTTGCGAAGGAGTCTCAGGCCCAAAGTCAGGAACCAAGCCACCACAATGAATGCGGCAACTCCCACGCCATCAGAAATGAGGAAATCGCTCAATGACGCACCGGCTGCAGCGCCCGCATTGCGAATCTGGTCGGGCACTTGGGCGTTCTCTATCATGGAGTAGTTGGCGACACGGTCCTGATCGCTCATTCCCGAAGCCAGGAAAAAGGACAGGAACGATATCAGCAGGTAGATGCCAGTGAGGGTCATCAGAATTCCCGCACCGAGCTTGAAGTTGCCATTTTGGAAGAACGCTTTGAAGCGCTGCAACTTGGTGACGTTCTCGCTGTCTATGGCTTGCTGTGTCTCAAGGCGTTTGCGATAATCTTCTGATTTCTGAACGCCGCTGATGTCGGGGTTGTAATTCCGCTCTTTCTCACTCATTCTCTTATTGTGGTTGCTCTGGCTTTTACTCATTTTTGCTATCGATATAATTTTGGGGTGTAAAATTACAAAATAAAATTGGTTTACAAACGCAAATCAAACTATTTTTTTCAAAAAAAAATTTGACTCGTTTTTTTGACATGATTCCAGGGTTCACTGTATCGCCTTGGGTGGGGGATGTTTTATCACTTTGAGACGTGCAACTCGTCACTTTCATCAGCAGAATATCCCAAAAATGTGTTGGACTGCATTGAAATGTCTAAATTTGCACCTGAAAACTGAAAAACAGCATGAAACAAGAAATCATTCCTAAAGAGACGACTCGGGCGCAAGCCTTTGAGTTGTGGATGAAAGCTCCGATGCCTATGGTAACGCTCACCAAGACATTTGACGTGACGCGTATATATAGGATTAGCAAACGAAGGGGCTTGAAGTTTAATATGCTATTGGCCTGGTGCATCGGCCGGGCAGCAAGCAGGGTTGAGGAGTTCTTCTTGTTGCCTGAAGGCGGAAAACTCTTTAAGTATGATGCCTTGGCTATCAATGTGATAGTGAACAATAGGAATGGAGGTATCAACTCATGTGACATCCCTTACAGTGATGATTTGGAGGTGTTCAATTCACACTACATGACGTTGAGCGAAACGGCTGCTAATGCTTGCCAGAGCAGCTTTGTTGAAGACGCGATGGTGATTGGCACATCGGCAATGACAGCAACAGAACTCGATAGCATCGTTAACCAGTACACAGATTTGTTCAATAATCCGATGGTGATGTGGGGGAAATACCGTAAGGGTCTGTTCAGGATCACTTTACCTGTTTCATTCCAGTTTCATCATGTGCAGATGGACGGCGGTCATGCCACCCGTTTTTTGGAATATTTGCAGAATGAGATGAAGGTGTTAAACCCACATTAAAAAATCAGTTATCTTTGCACCCATGATAAATCCGATAGCCATAAGACTTCTCAATCAGCAGCTCATCTGCCAGCAGTTCTGCGATCCGGCTCAGGTCGTCAGCCACATGGGGGCAATCCAGGCACAGGAGTATCGCATGATGCGTTGGGCGGTTGCCATGCGCACCCGCAAGCCGTCGGCAAGAGCCTTCAAGCAAGCCTATGACAAAGGAGAGATAGTCCGACTCCACCTCATGCGTGGTACATGGCAATTGGTGACCGCCAGGGATTACTGGCCCTTACTCACGCTATGTGCCCCCAAGGCGTTGGCGGTGACCCGTGGCTGGATGCGCAGTAACCATATCAGCATACCTGACGAGGAGGTGGCAAGTATCCGCGATGTCCTTGTCAAGACGGCAGCCGAAAAGGGTAGTGCCGTGAAAGAAGATTTTGTCAAGGCATTGACCGAAAGGAATATACACATGGATGACCACCGCTTGTCCTATCACATTCGTCTGGCAGAACTATCTGGCACATTGTGCAGTGGTGAGTTGTTGCCCATGAAAGCCACCTATGCGCTCACGGCCCAAAAATTGACTTCTGCGGTACAGGTTGATCGCGACGAGGCCCTGTTGACGTTGACACGCAAATATTTTCAAAGCCGCCAACCTGCAACGCTTGAGGACTTCGTGTGGTGGTCGGGATTGAACATCGGCGATTGTCGTCGGGGCATCGAACTCATGGGTAGTTCAATTCATGAGGAAAAGTGGCTCAATCGTACATTTTACTTGACCGATGATTGCCGCACGCGCGGATTCCGCAAGGGACGATACCTCATGATTCCCCCTTACGACGAATATCTGATCAGCTACAAGAGCCGCGACATCGTCCTGTCGCCCGACTTCAGTCACAAGGCACACAACAACAGTGGCATTTTCCAGCCTGTCATCGCCCATGATGGCATCATCTGCGGCAACTGGGCTCCTTTCAAAGACGAGAGGCAAGCGGAGTTTTTCTTAGGGAGCCACAATGATGACATTCAAGCCGAATGGGAGAGATACAAGCAATTCTTAACTAAATAGACCATAAGAATAGCCGAACTTCACACTGATGCGCAAAGCCTTTTTAAAAAAACCGTAGATAGAAGTTGGCTTAGTCTTTTTTCCAGAAGGAACGAGTGAAGATGACCAGAATGGTGAACAGTTCCAGACGTCCTACCATCATTTCAAAAGCCAGCACCCACTTGGCTCCGGGATGAAGTCCTACCCACGAGCCGCTGGGTCCCGTCACGCCGTGACCGATGCCCACGTTACTGATGGCCGACATTGAGGTGTACATGGCGTCAAACACGGGGATGCCGTAGAAGGTCAAGTACAGCGCCACCACCATGATGATGAGGATATAGACAGTGAAGAAGGTGTTCACCTTGCTCACCACATGGTTGGGAACTGGTTTGCCGTCGATGTGGACCGCACGCACCGAGTTGGTGTGTAACACACGGTATAATTCGTTGGCAGAGTGTTTCAAGAGCACAATAAGGCGGTCCATCTTGGCACCACCCGAAGTTGAGCCCGCCATACCGCCAAAGAACATCATCACCATCAGAATGACAGTGACAAACTCTCCACTGTTCTCGTAGTCAAACGTAGAGAAACCGGTTGAGGTGATTGCCGACAACGTGTCAAAAGCACCATAGATTAAACGGTCTTGATGATTGTCGAGGAAACCCATGTAAATCATGTAAGCAAAGATCGCTAATGTGGTGATCAGTGTCGTCATGCAATACCACCGCAGGGTATTGTTGTTCTTGATGCGCTTGAAGTTGCCGTGAATAGTGGCGGCGATAATCGAGAAGCTGATGCCGCCGATGAACATGAAGATGATGACCACGATGAACACATAACTCGACTGCCAGTAGTCAAGGCCGATGTTCTTGGTGGAATAGCCACCGGTGGAGGTCGTTGTCATGGCGTGGCACACTGCATCAAACCAGTTCATGGGTCCGAAGAACAGCAGTAGTGTGAGCACTGCCGTTAAACCGATATAGATGAGCCATAAGTCTTTGGCTGTTTGGCTGATACGAGGACGCAAACGCTCGTGGGTGATGCCGGTGACTTCGGCATTAAACATGGCGATGCCGCCCTTCTGGTTCAGCATGGGAATGACCGCAAGCGTGAAAAGGATGATTCCCATACCGCCAATCCACTGGGTCATCGCGCGCCAGAACAGCACACCATGCGGAATCTCCTCCACATAACGGATCACACTGGATCCCGTGGTGGTGAAACCTGCCATCGTTTCAAAGAATGCGTCGGTCACGTTATTGAATGTCTCGGAGAACAGGTAAGGCAGCATGCCGAAGACCGAGAAGAATACCCAGATGATGCCAGTGAGCATCAAACCCTCGCGCTTGTGCATTGATGTGCTGCGAGGCTTGATGCCGAAGACCATAATCGCGCCAGCCACCGCTGTGATGGCAGTGCTGTAGATAAAAGCCCGTAACGACGTGGGCTCATCAAACCACCACGAGACGGCAAGAGGGAGCAGCATGAAAGCTGCCTCAATGAGCAGAAGCCAGCCCTGCATGCGCAGCACAATGGCAAAGTTGATATGTTGATTGGCGCGTTTAGGCATAATCACGAGAAGTATTTGTCGAGTTTGTGGATGGCACCCTGCAGACAGAAGACTACCACATGGTCACCGGCCTGGATGCGGGTGTTACCGTTGACGAGTTGCCCCTTACCGTCCCTGACAAGTCCGGCAATAGTGAAGTCGCGGCTCAGTTTCAGGTCCTTAACATCGGAACGGGTCACACGGTCTCCCTCCTCGACAATGACCTCGGCCACCTCGGCATCGGCTAGGGCAAGACAACGGGCATTATCCTCGTCGGCATCTATCAGGATCTGGTAGATGCGACTCGAAGCGAGCAGCTTCTTGTTGACGATGGAGCCGATGTTGAGTGACTCGGCCTCATTGATGAACTGGATATCTTCTACCTGGGCGATGGTCTTTGGCACGCCGTTGGTCTTGGCGATCATGCAAGACATCATGTTGACGGCACTGTTATCACCCAGAGCGATGAACGCGTCATAGTAACTCACACTCTCTTCCTCGCTGAGCTCCGTGTCCCGAAGGTCTCCCTGAACCAGCTTGCAGTTGGGATAGCGCTGGGCCAGTTCGTCACAGCGTTCGAGGTCCTCTTCGATAATCTTGATGTCAACAGTTTTGCCCAGGCGCTTGATGAGTTGTTCGGCAATATCATTGCCGCCGACGATGAGCACGTTGTCGACAGGCGTCTGCACCTTGCCGCAAACGTCGCGCACCTCGTCGATATGATCACGGGTGGTGGCGATATAAACGATGTCGTTCTCAAGCACTCGGTCATCACCGCGTGGGATGATGATTTCGCGGTTGCGTTTGATGGCCGAAACGTGCAGGAAGTGGCTGATGTTGGACACATCCTTGAGCATCTGGTTGACGATGCGGGCATTGGAGCGGATTTTCACACCCACCACAATCAACTCGCCATCAAACAGCTCAAACCAGTTCCTTGCCCAAGTGCGCTTGAGCGCGCTCGCGATTTCCTTGGCGGCAAGCATCTCGGGATAGATGAGGTGGTCGATACCCAGGGTGGTCATGTGTGCACGCCACTTGGGATTGAAAAACTCATCATTGTCAACACGCGCCACAGTCTTGCGGGCACCCAGTTTTTTGGCCATCGAGCAGGCGAGGATGTTGCGTGCCTCGCTCTTGGTGACAGCGATGAACAGGTCGCATTGACCTGCCTTAATGGCATTCAAGTCATTGAAGGAGATGGCACTGCCTTGATGGGTGAGCAGGTTGTAGTTCTCGAGCGGTTCGAGTTTCCTGCTTTCGACATCCATAATGATGATGTCCTGCTCCTCATTGCTGAGCATCTTGGCTAGATGCGTGCCGACCTCACCGGCGCCTGCAATTACTATCTTCATCGTTTTATCTGTTTTATTGTTCACGGTTGGTGGATGCCAACTCCTAACTTCTAACTGTTTTCCAGCTCTTTGAGTATGGCTTTCTCCAGTGATTGGGCATCCATTCCGCAGCGTTCATAAAGTTGGGCCACAGTACCTTGGTCCACAAATTCATCCTGTACACCGAGCATCCTCAGACGGTTGGTTTTGTCATGACGGGTCATCCATTCGGCGACCGCCGAGCCCAGACCTCCAACTACGGTTCCATCCTCGATGGTGATCAGGCTGTGGTAGCGACTGGTGGCTTCCTCCAGAATCTTGTCGTCGAGAGGCTTCACAAAGATCATGTCGTAGTGTCCTACCTTGATGCCTCGTTCAGCCAGACGGTTCACCACCTCGATGACCTCGTTGCCGATGTGGCCAATGCTCAGCACTGCCACACCATCGCCCTCGCTCATGCGCCGCCCTTGTCCCACGGGCAAAGCCTGCATCTCATTGTGCCAGTCGGTTATGACGCCCTTGCCACGCGGATAACGGATGGCAAACGGGCCCATGCCCTCGAGCTGGGCCGTGAACATGAGGTTGCGCAGGTCATGCTCATTCAACGGTGACGCCACGACCATGCCGGGAATGCAACGCAGGTAAGCCAGGTCAAACAGGCCATGATGGGTCACGCCGTCCTCGCCGACGATGCCGCCGCGGTCGATGCAGAAGGTCACTGGCAGACCTTGAATGGCGACGTCGTGGATGATGGAGTCGTAGCTGCGCTGCAGGAAGGTGCTGTAGATGGCGCAATAGGGATGCATGCCATCCTTGGCAAGTCCACCGGCAAAGGTGACCGCATGACCCTCGCTGATGCCGACGTCAAAGGCGCGTCGGGGCATCGCTTCGAGCATCATGGACATCGAGGTGCCACTGGGCATGGCAGCCGTGATGCCCACAATCTTTTCGTTCTTCTCGGCAAGTTCCACAAGAGTCTTGCCAAATACATCCTGATACTTGATGGGACCGCCTTTACCGCCCTTAGAGCGTTCTCCGGTCTCTTCGTCAAATTTGCCTGGGGCATGCCATGTGGCGGGGTCGGCCTCGGCAGGCGCGAAACCTTTGCCTTTGACGGTGCGCACGTGCACCAGTTTGGGACCGGTCATGTCCTTGATTTCAGTGAAGACCTTGACCAGCCGCTTCACGTCATGACCGTCGTAGAGGCCAAAATAGCGGATGTTCAAGCCCTCAAAGATATTCTGTTGGCCTGAGAACAGCGACTTCAACGCATTGCTGAAACGCATGATAAGGCCCTTGCGGTTGTCGTTGATGACGTTGTGACGACGCAGGAACTGGTAAGTCTTGTAACGCAGCTTGTTGTAACGGTGAGACGTGTGCAGGTCGCTCATGTAGGAACTCAAGGCACCCACGTTGGCATCAATCGCCATATCGTTGTCGTTCAAGACGATGATCAGGTTGTTGGGGTTGGTTGTGGCGTTGTTGATGCCTTCAAAGGCTAAACCTCCACTGATGCTCGCGTCACCGATGACGGCAATCACCTTGCGTTGCTCGTTGTGTTGAAGTTCTGCTGCGATAGCCATGCCCAGGGCCGCAGAGATTGAGTTGGACGCATGTCCGGCAGTGAAGGTGTCATACTCACTCTCGGCCGGGTTGGGGAAGCCACTCAAGCCGTCAAGCTTGCGGTTGTCGTCAAATTGGTCACGGCGGCCGGTCAGGATTTTGTGGGCATAGGCCTGATGGCCCACATCCCACACCAGACGGTCATCGGGTGTGTTGAATACATAGTGCAGTGCTACCACTATCTCCACGGCTCCCATGCTCGACGCGAAGTGCCCCGGGTTGCTTGAGAGCTCGTGAATCATGTAATGGCGCAATTCTTGGCACACTTGCGGCAACTGGTCAAGTGCCAGCTTTCTCAGGTCGGCAGGTGTGTCGATTTGCGCCAACAGTGGGCAGTGTTCTTGGATATAAGGTTTAGTTGTCATTGATCAGTCTTTTTTTCTCACATATTTCTTGTAGAGAGGGACAAAAACGACAATGCCCGACGCCACGATGGTGAAAATCACCATGAAGTCGATGCGTGCCGCTCTGGTGAGCAACAGCCAGCATAATCCTAGCCACAAGAGCAGGATACACACAAAACGAATCATGTTTCCTGTTGTCATAGTGCTTTAGTTTTGTCTAAATGGCAAAGGTAATCATAATTTCTAAATTATCGGTCATTAATTTCATTTTTCAATCGTTTTCTTGTTCAGGAATCTTGTCCGGTGCATGCGGTGCTGGTGATTTAGATATAAAAATGGGCTGGAACCGACAACAGGTCCCAGCCCGATTTATTACAGTAAGCCTGTGTTTATGCTATTTACCAAGCGTCATTGAGCACATAGTTGATCAGGTCGATGGCGTCAGTGACGTTGACTTCGCCGTCCTGATGACAATCGGCTGCAATGAGGTTGATATCGCCCTCGTCATTGAGCACATAGTTGATCAGGTCAATGGCATCGGTGATGTTGACTTCGCCGTCACGATTCACGTCACCGATGGTGACGCTGGGATCATCACCAGGTATCACATAGCCGTCATAGGGATACATACCGATTATCATCTCGTTGCCTCCATTACTGCCTTGGCTGAAGTCCCAAACGGTAGCGTTTCCGTATGGATGAAAGGCCAATGAATTAATTTCAAACCAGCCGTTGAACGCGCCATTGAAACCCCAGTTCATGTGGAATCGGCCTTCGGCATCGACGCCATCAAGCACCCAAGCATGACCTTCATAGAGGTCATGGTAGGGAATGGGACGTCCAGCCTCTAACTCGGTATAGATGAGAGCGGCCCATTCATCGTAGGTATATGCTGTGGGGTAATTGGCACAATGGGAATAGGGATCTTTGCCAATGAGCTGAGCACCTGAGTTGAAACCGAAGAATTTGAATGCTGCTAGTTGGTCATAGGGATAGCTTCCTGTGCCAGTTACTTCAGAATCGCCATACTGGGCCTTGCATGCATGACCGCTATAGCGACACAACTTGGCCACCTCGTTGGCCTGCTCATCGGTGTAATCAACATAAGAAAGGCCACCTGTCTCGGGGTTATAGATAGTGTAGTCAACAAGAATCTTGTTGTAGTCAAAGGTGGTAGCTTCCAGTGCAGGAACAGCGCCACAGCCACTCATCACATAATAGCCAGACATGGCTTCACTGCTCTCGGGGTATTTCCAGTAATACATGATTTGGGCCATTGCAAGCGGTCCGCAGCCCACCGAGGTACGCTCGGTGCCATTCATCGGGCAGTAGCGGTTCATGGGTTCGTCCTGACCCCAGTTGGTCTTCAGCAGCGGGTTGATAACGGTTGAGCGCGTGTAAGTCTTTTTGGGAACAATTTTTCCAGTGAATGCCTGAGCGGTTTCAATCTGTTTCTTATAGTTGTTCAGGAATCCCATCATTCCACCAGGCAGGCTGTTCATGTCGATGTTGCCCTTGTCGCCATAGGCGAGTACTGCCTTGGCGCGGTCGTCACCGGCGATGATGACCCAGCCCCCGCCATCGGCGTTGAACACGTAGTAAGCATTATCGCTGACATTGGATTTCTCGGTGTGAACAAGTCGAACGCCTGACGGAGAGTTGAACTTACCCTTGGCACTTCTTGATTGGAGAAACTTGTTCGCAGTAGCACGTGCTTGGTCGGCATCGATGCTGTTTGCTGCCGCGTTAGATGCAATCATAGCGATTGCTGCAAGAGCGCATGCTCTAAAAAAAGTCTTAAAGTTCATAGTTTTAAATGGTTAAAAAGGATAATAAAATCTATCTATTGCGCAAAGATAGTTATTTTTTTCATTATTCTGTTTTTTATCATGTCTTTTATTGGTTTTGGTGGTGTTGTCACATGATAATGCAAAAAGGAGACACAATTCTTTGTGCCTCCTTAAGATTGTCAAGACGCAAGACCTTGCGTCTCAAAGCCTGAAACTTACTTTAGAAATCAGTTGTCGATAATGTAGTTGATGACATCAACGACGTCCGAGATGGTCAAGGCTGAATTGCCGTTGTTGAGGACATCACTAATCATCCAGGTAGCATCGCTGATATTGATGGGCGCATTGTACTTGGCCACGCGGCCGACAACCAGCAACTGACCCGTTGCGGTGGTGGGGATAGCCGTCAACTGGTTGGCATTGGTCGTGTAGTAGTAAAGTGACAGATTGTAGGTTCCCGATTCCAGCGTGTTAGGCAAGGTCAGGATGCCGTTCACTGTGCTACCCTGCACGAAGGTGTTCTTTACCAGATTGACAGGAGCACTGTTGGCCAAACGGTTGTTGTCGGCATCAGTGAGCGAGAACAGCAGGTTAAGGTTGCTGTAGGAGGTGTTGAAGTTGACGTTCTTGGCCTCGGTGTTCAGCTGGCCTTCACCCAAGATGATCAGGTCGTTGTTTGCGTCAAGCAGTTCGGCGTTGATGGTACAATAAACGGGCGGTTGGATGTTGGTGATCATCTCGTGACCAGAGTTGAACCTCAGATAATCTCCATCGCGGTGAGTCATGTTCAACGCTGTGGACACATACCAACCATCGCACGTGCCATACCAGCCAAAGTTGAAATGGAATTTACCCTCGCTGTTGTAGCCGTCGCAGATGAAGGCGTGGCCACCGGCATTGGGGTCATTGGCTGAGTAGAGGATGGGACGACCGGCATCAATCTCGGTCTTGATCATTGCTTCCCACTCGGCTGTCGTGTAATTGTTGCCACCCCAGCTACCCCAACCGGAGTTCTTCTCGTAAAGCGTGGAGTTGGTGTAGCCAAAGTTATGCATGGCGTAGTTCTGGTCATAGGTATAGGCACCGCTACCATCAGGACTGTATTGCATCTCTACGGCTTGACCGCAGTAACGGCTCAGTTTAGCAACTTCCTGAGCTTGCTCGTCGGTATAGGTGTCCTGTATCAGCTGGCTGTTGTCCCAATCCCAATGGCAGTAGGAATCCAGCATGAGGCTGTAATCCACCGTGGTGGCGGGCAAAGCAGATACGTAGCCAAAGCCATAACTGTAGAAACGGTCTTGGGCCGACAGTTCGGTGGGATACTGCCAGTAGTTCATCACCTGGGCCATCGCTGTGGCAACGCATCCCACGACACAATATTCACCGTTCTTTTTGGGACACTGCAAGTAGTAGGGCATCTCTTGACCCCAAGTGGACCGGATGAGAGGACCAACTGTGCCATTGTCCTTGAAAGTTACAGGGGCGGGAACCAAGTCATCACCTTCGTAGGTCTGCAGGTACTCAATCTCGGCCTTGTAGCTGTCCAGCAGGTCCTTTAGGGGATCAGGCAGGTTGTTGAAGTCGATGCGGCCGTTGTCGCTGTAGCCCAGCACCTGGGTGGCACGATCCTCACCGGCGATGATGATAAAACCGCCACCGTTGATGTTGAAGGCATAGTAGTCATACGCGCCGTCAACTTTGGCCGAGGACTCAGCATGGGTAAGTTTCAAATCGGCCATTGCAGGGGACCTGAAAGATCCAGGAGCAGCTGCGGCTTTTTGTTTAAGGAAATTCTGGGCTACCGTTTTGGCAGCCGTGGCGTTAATGTTGCCAGCGCTGGCTTGGAGCGATACCATCGTGAGTGAGGCCAGCAGCAATGAACTCATTAATTTCTTAATGTTCATGATTCTTAAAAGGCTTTTAGTATAAAATATGAATAAATGATTTTGCGCCAAAGTTACTTCGTTTTTTTGAAACATTCACACATATTTGCCCAAAATCATTGATAAAAGTCATGCCTTAACATGTTTTTCCCAAAATATTGGTAAGTTTTTCGTCAAAAAAGGTATCATCGGCTATGAGGATGGGTAGTAATTTTACACCGATTTTTTTTATTAATGTAATGAAGTGTCTTATTAATATGAAACAATTGATTCTTATAGTGACCCTTATAATATCGGTCTCAATCATGGGTGCCAACGCACAAACTCATGTCGTGCCAGGAAACAAAGCCAGGTGTTTGGTGGTGTATTATACCTATAGTGGAGTGACTGAAACTCTAGCCCAGGCGATTGCCGATGATTGCGGTGGCTCTTTGCTGCAAGTGGTCGATCATGGTGGCTATCCACGTCCCGAGAGCAACACGACCTATAATTATGCCAACAACGAGCGAACTCAGATTGATGCAGGTAACTGGCCTGAAATCCAAACTGCTGTTGATGATTTTAACCAATGGGATGCGGTGATTGTGTGCACTCCGTTGTGGAACGGAAAGATGGCTAACCCGATGCTGACATTTCTGCACAATCATGCCGATAAACTTGAGGGCAAACAGGTCTCGCTTGCTGTGACAAGTTGGAGCAGCGGCATCAGCGGGGTTGTGGTTGATGCTCAAAACCAATTGCCGAACAGCGTCTTTGTGGGTTCGCCCCTTCACATTAATTATGGTAATCGCACCAATATCCCGACAATGGCCAGTGAGTGGGTGAGCACTTTGGAATATGCAGTTCCAACTTCTACTTACGGTAGATTTCGTGTCATCGTGGGTGATAAAGAGTTTCCGGCAACCTTTGCGGAAAGCGAAACCGGTCAGGCTTTCGCCGAAATGCTGCCCCTCACGTTGGAGATGGCTGAGCTCAACGGCAATGAGAAGTATTACTATCTGAACGACATTCTGCCCACCGACCAAAGTAATCCCGGCACGATCAACGCGGGTGATATCATGCTATATGGCAACTCCTGTATTGTTCTGTTTTATAAAACATTCAGTACCTCATACCGATATACTCCAATTGGCCATATTGATGACCCGACAGGCCTTGCAGATGCTTTAGGGTCGTCCAGTGTGGTTGTCAAGTTTGATTGGCTGTCCTTGCCGGGTGATTTGAATGGTGACAACGAGGTGAATATCAGCGACGTGATGGTGTTAATCAATTATATCTTGAATTCAGTGTCTGGCGGTGATCATCCTGATAACTATTCCAGTTATGATGTGAATGGTGACAAAGAGGTGACAGTCAGTGATGTGATGGAATTGATTAATATGATCCTGAATAATGGATGATGAAACTGAGACCGATAGCCGACCATTAATCGCCTATAAATGCTTTGATGTGTGTGACGGGCTATCTCGGATTTGCTATTTCATGAAAAAATGAGTATATTTGCGCCGCTAAACGTTTTTTAAAAGAAATCATAACAAAAAAAATGAATAGATTCTTTATTGCGATGGCCGCTGTTTTGCTGGCTGTTATTGCTAATGCTCAGAGTAAGGTCTTTTTCACATCTGACATCTCTCCTGAGTCGCTCGTCAGGATTTACAAGGCCCTCAACGTTGAGCCGACGGGTCATGTCGCTGTGAAAA
Source organism: Muribaculaceae bacterium (assembly GCA_017557665.1). Next base: position 17,179 of record JAFYYI010000024.1, read on the forward strand.
TCAGCACAGGCGAGGCAGGGAACAACCATTATCTTAAGCCTACATTGATTCGCAATTTGGTCGAAGAGGTGAACGGCACAATTGTGGAGTGTTGCACTGCCTACGGTGGCTCACGTCAGGACGTTAGTAAGCACTGGCAGACGATTCATGAGCATGGCTTTGACTCCATCTTTGCCGTGGACATCATGGATGAGTTCGGACAGATGCGCATTCCTGTCAAGGACCGTAGCCACATCAAGTATGACATCGTGGGCGACCACTTGGCCAACTACGACTGGATGATCAACTTGGCCCACTTCAAGGGACATGCCATGGGTGGCTATGGCGGTGTCTTGAAGAATGCCTCGATTGGAGTTGCCAGCACAGCCGGTAAAGCCTATATCCACTCAGCCGGCTACACCGATGATGCCAGTGATGCATGGAACCACATCGAGAATCAGGACGGTTTCCTCGAGTCGATGGCAGCCGCAGCCCAGGCTGTTCACAACTATATGGGCGGTCGTGTCATTTACATTAATGTAATGAACAACATGTCGGTCGATTGCGATTGTGACGGCACCCCCGATGAACCCAAACTCAAGGACATGGGCATCATGGCAAGCCTTGACCCCGTGGCGCTGGATTGGGCTTGTGTCCAAATGGTGATGAATCACAAGGCGTCTGCTGGTGATGACAATGCACCGCTCATCGAACGTATCAACACTCGTCACGGCACACACACGATTGACTGGGCCGAGCACTTAGGTCTCGGCACCAAGAACTACATCATCATTAATATAGATGAAAAATCCTTGGGTACAATCGTTTACTAATTTATAATATTACAGCAATGAACAATTTTGTTTATGACATACCTGTAAAGGTATATTTCGGTGAAAATCAGTTGCAGCACCTCAGTGAGGAGCTGGCAAAGTTTGGCAAACGAGTCCTGCTCACTTATGGTGGCGGTTCCATCAAGCGCACGGGTCTGTATGACGCCGTAGTGGCCGAGGTCAAGAAAGCAGGCATGGAGTTGTTTGAACTGTCGGGCATTGAGCCTAATCCGCGCATCGACAGCGTGCGCCGTGGCGCCCAGATGTGCAAGGATCACAACATTGATGTCTTGCTCGCTGTGGGTGGCGGCTCTACCATCGATGCTACCAAGTTTATGGCAGCGGGAGCTAAGGTGGATCATGACCCTTGGGACTTCTTCAACGAGAAATGGGCCCCCATTACCGAGGCCTTGCCCATCGTCAGTGTGCTCACCTTGTCGGCAACCGGTAGTGAGATGGATGCTGGCGGTGTTATCAGCAATCCTGAGACCAACGACAAAATCGGACGAGTAGAAAGGCCGACCTTGTTGCCCAAGGTGTCTTTCCTTGACCCGACGGTAACCTATACCGTGAGCCCTTATCAGACGGCATGCGGTGCTGCCGATATGCTTTCTCACATCTTTGAGGTCTATTTCAATATGAATCAGGACCTGTATATGCTCGACTGCTTCATGGAGGGTATGATGAAGACCATCATCAAGTATGCACCCATTGCCATTAAGGAACCTGAGAACTACGAGGCTAGAGCCAACCTGATGTGGACCTCCTCGTGGGCTATCAACGGCTTTGTTGACGGCGGTAAGCGACAGGCATGGAGCTGCCACCCCATGGAGCACGAGGTGTCGGCCTACTATGACATCACTCATGGCTTGGGTCTGGCTATCATCACGCCGCGCTGGATGGAGTACTGCCTGAGCGAGAAGACGGTGAGCAAGTATGTGCAGTATGGCGTGAACGTGTTCGGTATCGATGAGAACCAGCCTGCAATGGACATCGCCCGTCAAGCCATCGAGAAGACCAAGGAATTCCTCTTTGGCACACTTGGCCTGACCAGTACTTTGACTGCACTGGGCATTGGTGACGAGCACATTCCCACGATGGCGCGTAAGGCTTGTTATGGTGGCATTTTGCCTGGATTTGTGCCTTTGAATCAACAGGACATCGAGGTCATCTTCCGTAATTGCCTCTGATTTTCTGTTCCCACAGGTGGTTATTCGCTCTAAAAAATGGGTTTTTGGAGCTGTTAAAGATGGCCTTTGTATTTTTTATTGAAATTTTTATTGTTTTTTGACCAAAATATTTTTTTGTTTAGAGAAAAAGTTATAATTTTGCAAGGTCTGTATGATATGACAATCTTTGTTTTGTCATTTTATATCAGATTTGTGAAGTAGTATATTCCAACTTTTCATCAATTCTATTCAAGTTAAAAGTTAATAAATTTGGAGAAATGTTATTTGCATGAGATTCGTGACGCGGGAGCGCCGCGAATCTTTTTTTTACTCGGATGACTATTGCTGGAAAAAAATGACTAATTTTGCCTCCATGATGAAGAACCAGTTCATAATGATTGTGGCGTTGCTGGCTTTAGCCACCGCCGTTCAAGCACAGAATATGAGTAAAGAAGAGACTGAGCGTCGCCTCGACGAGGTGTTCGGCGCTGTGTACAACAATCCGGCTGAACCGGGTGCGGCCGTGCTCATCATGCAGGGCAACGACACGGTGTACAGCCGCTGCTTTGGCCTGGCCGACATGGAGACCAAAGAACCGGTGTCATTCGCTACCAACTTTTGCATTGCTTCAGTATCCAAGCAGTTTTCGGCAGTGGCGCTGCTGCAACTTGCCGAGCAAGGAGTGTTGTCGCTCGAAGACCCGTTGTCGAAGTTCTTCCCTGAGTTCCAGGCACCCTTTTTCAAGGACATCACTTTGCACCACATCATGAGTCACACCTCGGGTATTCCCGACGCACGGCCTCGCAACGACCGCAATTTTGTGCTCTACAGCAACGATGTCACTTCGGTGCAGTATATGCGCACGCTCGATCATCTGAATTTCAAGCCGGGCACCCAATATGAATACATCAACCCCACCTTCCAGCTGATTTACCAGATTGTGGAACGGGCAACGGGCATCCCTTTCGAGACCTACATGCAGGAAAATGTCTTTGACAAAGCCGGCATGTTGACCTGCCGCTACTTTGAGCCCGACCGCGACATCGCGCATCTGGCACACGGTTATGAGCGTGATGACAAGGGCATTTGGAAGGAGTATGACTATGGTGAGGAAAGTTTCTTCGGCACTAAGGCCGACGGTGCCCTCTATTGCTCCATCAATGACTTCATGAGTTGGGAACGTGCCTTGCGTGACAACAAGGTGTGGACAGCAGCTACCAAGCGCCTGGCCTACAATCCTTGGATACAGATTCCTGCCGATGCCGAGTATGGTTACCAGCCTCACACGGGCTACGGCTACGGCTTCTTCGTCCAGGATCTCCCGGGTCGGCCCACCCATGTCTATCACTTGGGCGACAACGGCGGCTTCACTATCTATGCCGGCAAGATTCCCGAACGTGACCTGAATTTCCTGTTCTTCTCGACCCGCCCCGACATAGATCGCCTGGGCATCGTCACCAAGGTGTACAGCATTTTGGGATTCCAATAAATAAAAACAATCAGATCAGCAATTAGAACAAAAAAACACAAGAAACACAAATCATTAACCATTGTGTTTCTTGTTGTTATATGAGTTTATATGCTGGTCAGATTGACTGGCCATTCTGCAATTTTTAGCGCGGTAATGATTACAACCCACGCAATGATGTCTTAACCTGATGGTTATTGATCAATGATTGTTTCCGAGAAGTAATACTCTCTTAGCGATTTGGTGACGGGGTCGCCATTCAAGGTGACTGTTTGTTGCAGCCTGATATCGGCCGACGAGGCTCCCACTTTCACAATGTATGAGCCTGGGACGATATTCCACTGGCGCTGGCCTTCGTGGCTATAGTAGCCGAACTGTTCGGTATAGAGCTTTATTTTGACAGTCTTGCTCTCGCCGGGATTGAGCGACACACGGGCAAAACCCTGTAACTGAATCGGGCGAAGAGGCTGATTGCTGCTGGTGGGGGAAAGATAAATCTGTGCGATTTCATCTGCAGCCATCTTTCCCGTGTTAGTAACCACAAACGAGAGGTTGACACTCGGAGAGGCAGTTGAGAAATCACCTTCGACTTTCAGGTCACTGTATTCAAATGTGGTATAGCTCAAACCGTAGCCGAAGGGCCACTGTACGCGAGGATCGGGTTCAGCACTATAGTTGTAGCACAATGGCTCATAGACCTCTGTTTTGGGATAACTGACCGACAACTTGCCTGAGGGAGAGACCTTCCCGTACAGGATGTCGGCCACTGCATGACCGCCTTCTTCACCCGGATACCATGCTTGGATGACGGCAGAGCAACGGTTGGCGATGTCCGAGATGACCTGAGCGCGGCCACCGAACACAACAAGCACGACAGGCTTTCCTGTAGCCAGCAGTTCCTCGACAAATTGTTGCTGGTGGCCAGGTAATTTCAGGCCTTGACGGTCGCGATTCTCGCCACAAAGCATCACGTTCTCGCCGACGGCAGCCACGATGACATCACTACGTCGTGCCATATCCAACGCTTCAGCCTTGTCGGCGGTTTCTCCTGAGTCCACCTTGCGGTGCAGCAGTCCGTATTCCCATGATCGCGGGTCGCCATTCTTATCATATTTGGTTTCGATTTCCTCGGTCCAGTCGCAGCCGCGCGAATAAAGGATATTCACGCCCTCTGCCTTGTGGTCTTGCATACCCTCAAGCAAGGTCACGATATGAGGATGCTCGTAACCGCTTTCCATCTTTTTCCAGAAATAGGACATGGCCGGGAAGGAGTAATCGCCACACATGGCCCACATGGTGTTGGCATTCGGACCTGTCAAGAGTATGTTCTTGGCCTCCTTGAGCGGCAGAATGCCGTTATTCTCCAGCAGAACCACCGACTGGGTAGCGATATCATAGGCGGTTTGTCGCTCCTCTTGCGTATCGAGGGTAATCTGCTCCTTGCTGTAAAGGTATGGGTTCTTATCAAACAGCCCGGCACGCATCTTGTGGCGCAACACGTTTTTTACAGCCCGTTCAAGGGTGTCGGGACTCACAAGGCCTTGATTAATAGCTTGCTGCAAGTGCTGGTAACAGTTGCCGGTAGGGAAGTCCACATCATTGCCCGCATTAATGGCTGCAGCGGCTTTTTGGACGGGGTCGGTGAGTTTTGGAATCTGATCGATAGAGCTATAATCGCTCACCACCATGCCATCAAAACCGAGATAACCGTGCAAGATATCCTGCAAAATCTCAGCATTAGCCACACAATTGACTCCATGAACGGCATGATAGCCCGGCATGATCACGTGGCTGCCTGCAAGTCGGATGATAGCCTCATGAGGTAACAGAATCTCTTCCATTAGTTCCTTCTCGTCGGCATCGCCACCACCGCCATATCCCAGGTAATGCTTGGAACAAGCTCCTACACCTTTCTTGAGGTCGCCTTGCTGCATTCCCTTGACAAATGCCGTTCCCATCGCAGCCGACAGATAAGCGTCCTCACCATAGGATTCCTCAAGACGATTGAAACTGGGAATGCGGCACACATCGACCATTGGCGAGAGGGCCAGAACAGCACCCATTTTTCTCATGGCTGTACCGGTTTGACGGGTCTTGAGTTCGGCCAATTGCGTGTTGAACGAGCAAGCTTGTCCTATCTGTTGCGGATAGATCGTTGCACCCATGGTGTTAATGCCCGTCAGGGCTTCCTCATGACATAGGGCCGGTATTCCGTTGGGGGTGTGATGAATCAGCCAGTCTTGGACAGCGGCCACACGGTCCCGTAGCTCGTTGGGATCGCGTGGTGCCTGCATGGCAAACTGTGAGAAGTGTCCGATGCCGTTTGGAATCAACTGACGGCATTTAATCGTATCCAGTTGTCCTTGCTCATTGAACAACTCGTCCATGTACATGCTTTTCAACTGGGCGATGCGTTCTTCTTGCGACATTTTATTGTACAGTTCATCAACGCGTTGCTCGATGTTGACCGACTTTTTGCAGCCCGCCAACAATACAGCGATGAACATGATGGGTAATATCATCAACAAAATGTTCATTCTTGTCTTGTACTTCATATCTCTTGAATTTGGTATTAACGTTCTTATTTCTAATGTTTAACCGTCAGTTGGTCCCCATTCATGCGCTGCATGTACTGCTGGATGATGGACTTCATCTGGCGTTGCATGAGTTGAAGTGTGTCGGCAGGCATGCTGTTAAGGACGTTGAAGGTGAGGGTGGAGTCGCTGCGGAACTTGTAGGCTGCAGTCACATCCTTGCCGTCGAATTGCAAGACGTAGTTTCCCCAAACATATTCGTAGCCACTGTACTCGGGCACCCAGTGTAGAGCGAAACCGTTGTTAGCATTACCGCTTAACATGTTGCGCCCGAAGGCGATGTAAGGCTTGTCGTAGTGCAGGTAGGCGAGCACGGTGGGCATGATGTCGATGTGCTCCACGACGCGCTCCTCGTCATAGCCGTGCAGCGACGGGTCACCCGGAGCATACAGGATGATGGGCACACAGTAGTTGCCCAGGGTGGTGCAGTAGAAGGGGTCGATCTGCTGGTTCACGTGGTCGGCTGTGATGACAAACAGCGTGTTATTGAACCACGGCTGTTGGCTGGCGGTCTCAAAAAAGCGTTTCAAGGCATAGTCGGTATAGGCGATGCATTGCTGCAAGGGACGCTCGCCCTTTGGGAAACGGCCTTCGTACTTCTCGGGAATGGCGAACGGGTCGTGGCTTGAGGCGCTGAACAGGGCCGTCATGAACGGTTCCTGTATCTGGCTCATCTGTTGGGCAAAGAACTGGAAGAACTCCTCGTCCCATATGGCCCACGTGCCGTCAAAGTCTTCATCACCGTGGAAATTGGGGTCGGCATTGTACTCGTCGCGGCCATAGTATCGCTGGAATCCCGTGGCACGGGCAAAGGCTTGGAAACCCATCGACTCGTTCTGGGCTCCGTGGAAGAAGGCGGTGTTGTAACCCTTGTTTTCGCCCAGTTCCCGAGCCAGTCCTGACATGGCGTTCAGCGAGGCTGGTGTGAGGAACAACGGTTCGACGAAGTTGGGTAGCGACGACAGTACCGACGGCATGCCCTCGATGCTTTTGCGGCCATTGGAATAGGAGTACCGGTAGGTCATCGCTCCTTGGGTAATCAACGAGTCCAGGAAGGGTGTAAAGCCTTGAAAGGTGCCGTTTCTCAAAGTCTTGTTGTAGAAACCGATGTGCTGCTTACCGTAACTTTCCAGGATGATAACCACGACGTTGCGAGGCGTGAAAGCCGCAGTGTCGGTGGGTTGGTGGAGTGGGGTATAGAGTGTCAACGCTTCCTTGTCGCTCATGTATTCGGGAACGACAAATGGCGTCTTTTTCAACGTTCTGAAGATGGAGAATGGTGTGTTCAGTACGATGCCGGTTTCGGCAGGTCGGTTGACATACTGGTTGGCATTGCTGATGGTGATGGGGCGAGTCGCCTTGGTGAAACCGCCACGGATGGCTCCGATGCATAACGGGATGGCCACCAGTAACGACACTACTTGAACTAAATAATATGTCGGGATATCCAATCTTGCCTCATGATTGTCCACCCTTTCCGAGACGCAAGATTCTGCGTCTCTATGGGGGCGGAACAGTTTCCAGAACGCCCAGGTCACCAATGCGGCCAGCAATACCAGATACCAGTGACTCAGGAACTGGCCGCCGAAGATTTTCAACATCTCGCCCGTGCTCTCGTTACTGAATTCGGCGAAGATTGAGGCCGTGGTTCGCTTTCCTGTGAACGGGAAATAGACACAGTCCATCAGATTCATGTACACCGCGATGCTGTTCACAATGGTGTAAATCCATCGCGCCACGCGGTAATAGCCTGAACGCTCTTTCCAATGCAAGGGCAGCAGGAACATCGCCATGATGACGGCATTGGTATAGAGGATGGCAGGTGTGTCAAACAACAATCCGGCGCCAAATAGTTCAAGTCCATGGCTCCACGTCAGTGTTCCTGAATACAACGACCAGTTGAGCGCCAGGAAAATGGCACGGCACAACGAGTAGGCTATATAGACCACCAGCAGGTCCCACAGCAGCCAGCAAACAGGATATGACAAGATGGATATGCGACGTTTCATGCCACAAAATTACTAAAAAGTCCTTGTTTTTTGTGTGTTGAGAAGCAAAATATTGCCTCTCTAAGGGACTTGCCCTGCTTTTGCACCATAAAATGAAAACAAGGTCAAAAAAACAAACGTTGCCAAGCATATCCGGGAATACGTCAACCGCACTTGAGAGGATGAAAACTAAAAACTAGAGGCTGATGGCTATAAGCAAACGGCTTTTTTACTACCTTTGCAGCCAAATTCAGAAAACACTATGGCAGAAAACGCATTACTACAACGCCTTGACGGCCTGGATGCCCGATTTGAGGAAATCGGCACGCTGATCACCGACCCCAACGTCATCGCCGATCAGCGACGCTACGTCAAGCTCACCAAGGAATACAAGAGCCTGGAAACCCTGCTCAATGCCACCCACCGATACCGCAAACTGCTTGAGGATATCGAGCAGGCTAAAGCCGTCCTTGAGAGTGAAAGCGACGAGGACCTGCGGGCCATGGCACGTGAGGAAATCGATGCTAATCAGGCCGAGGTGCCCAAACTCGAGGAAGAAATCAAGCTCTTGCTCATCCCCGAGGATTCCGAGGACAGCAAGAACGTGGTGCTCGAAATTCGTGGCGGCACGGGTGGCGACGAGGCCGCCCTGTTTGCCGGCGACTTGGCACGCATGTACACCCGCTACTGCGAGACCAAGGGCTGGAACGTGCAGATGTCCAGCTGCAGCGAGGGTGCTGTTGGCGGTTTCAAGGAGGTTGTGTTCAGTATCACGGGCGACAATGTCTATGGCACTTTGAAGTATGAGTCAGGCGTTCACCGTGTGCAGCGCGTGCCTGTCACCGAGACCCAGGGCCGCGTCCACACCAGTGCTGCCAGTGTGGCCGTCCTTCCCGAAGCCGAGCCCTTTGATGTCCACATCAACGAGGGCGAAATCAAGTGGGACACTTTCCGCAGCGGCGGTGCCGGTGGCCAGAACGTGAACAAGGTGAACAGTGGTGTGCGTCTGCGTTACATGTGGACCAACCCCAACACGGGTGAACAGCAGGAAATCCTCATCGAGTGTACCGAGACGCGCGACCAGCCCAAGAACAAGGAGCGCGCCTTGGCACGTCTGCGCACCTTCATCTACGACCACGAGCATCAGAAGTATGTCGATGACATTGCCTCGCGCCGCAAGACCCTTGTCTCGACAGGCGACCGCTCGGCTAAAATCCGCACCTACAACTATCCGCAGGGACGTATCACCGACCACCGCATCGGCTACACCATCTATAACCTGCCCGCCTTTATGGACGGAGACATCCAGGACTGCATCGACCACCTGATCGTCGCCGAGAACGCCGAGAAACTCAAGGAAGCCGAGTTATAAGGTTTTCGCTTTGAGACCGAAGGATTTTCTTCTCCATCGTTTCAGCATGGGGAAGAATTCTTTTATTCCTCAATCGTCATGGATTGAGGCATGTTCTTTTTCACCTCGTCGATGAACTGGGCGCTGATGAGTGAAGGAATATCGGTTGTCTGGCGAATCTGTTCAATCATCAGCGTCAGCGCCTCAGTACAGATGCTCTGATTCCAATAGGGCTTTGAAATCCAATAGCCGGAAATGGGTTTTATCGATGAATGTACATTCTTGATAAATAGGGCTCACCATCACCTTGAGCCATACATAGGAATTCCCATCCGTAACGCTCGTAAAAGCCTGTGTGGTTAGTCAGCAGGTAAACAGGTGTGATTCCCTTGGACTTCAAGTCCTGTACAGCCATGTCCAGCAGTCTGCCCGCAATGCCTTGACATCGGTAATCCTCTTCGGTATAGACGGCACAGATATTCGGCGCCAAGTCCTTCCTATTGTGAAAGTCATTCTCAATGACTCCCAGTCCACCTACAATCAAGTCACCATCAAGGCACAGATACCACCCATATTCCGTCTCCTGGCCGAGGTAATCCTCCATACATTCCAAATAGGCTTCCTTGGGTACGCTCCATTTGCTGTGAAACCAAGTCGCAGCCTCTTCCTTCAACTCGGGGATTTCCCGCAGTGCTATGTATCTGTATTCACACATTTCACGAAGTTCTTGGTTTGATTATTCTATTGGTATCTGGATGATCGAGAGCCATTTCTCGGGATCCTCCTGATTCCAGGCTCCATCAATGTAGCAGGTGCGTGGATGATCGGCAATCTTGTAGCCCTGCTCCTCCATATAGCGGAAGGCTTCGGTGTAGGAGTCGTAGAAACGCTCATAGGGACCGATATGCTTCATACAGAGCGCCGTAGGTATGGCTGGCAGGCGTTTGAACTGGATGATGTCGCTGCTGGTACCCATTTCCTCGACCTGTTCACAATACTCGATGTCGATGTCAGTCGGTTTGTACTCCATGTTATGCTCGATGGTGAAGCAGTAGCCGGGTGGTGGGCATTTACAGCCCAGGCGTTGCATTTCGGGAGCAATCTTATTGACACACATGGACCCCAAGGCAGCGTAATCGGGGATGACTTCACGATGACTTGCCACAATGATTTCTGGCAAAGACTGAATGCTGAATTTTTCCATTGTCTTCATTTCTTTGCGAGAGTTCCTCCAGTTGACCAATCGTTCACGACGTGCAATCAGTTGCTGCAACTGCGCTTCTGTGTCCTTGATCTTGGCGTCAAGTTGCCGGATGCTGGGAACATGTGAGTTGTCCTCAAACAATTCCTTTATTTCATCCAACGAGAATCCGATTCTTTGCAGATTGCGGATGGTATTCAGACGTTGCATCTGGTCGATGCTGTAGTAGCGGTATCCCGTCCACTCGTCCACTTCATCAGGCAGCAGCAGTCCCTTCTGCTCATAGTGACGCAAAGTCTTTACGGTAACCTGCATCAACCGTGAGAACTCTCCGATTTTTAGTTTTGTTTTCTTACTCATCATCGTACGACGTTTTGCTAAGCGACTGCAAAAATATTGTATGCCCTTAGGGACGAGTCAAGTACCAACAATGGATTTAACACAAGTTTAACAGTTGTTTAATTTCTCATTCGTTGCTGGGCGTCCTTGCCGGCGCCGGTGCCCTTGTACTTGCTGCGGGTGCCATTAAAGCGGTAGATGACGGTGAACTGCAGCTTGTGGGTTGAATAGCGGTTGTTCTGCTGGATTTTGTAGTAGCCCATGTCGCCATACTCGTTCATGTGGTTGCGCTGCAGGACGTCAAGTACAGCAGCACGCAGCGTGAGCGCATTGTCCTTGAGGAAACTCTTCTGTACAATCAGGTTGAGACGCATATTGTCATAGTCATCATAGAAATTCAGCTGATGGCCGTGTGAACGCAACATGAAGTTGATGTCAAAACGCCAGTCATGCTTCAGGGAGAAAGAGTTGAAAGCGTTCAGCGTATAAACGGGCTTGTCGAAATATACCCTGCGTACACCTCCCTGCACATGAGGATCGTCAACGTCGAGATAGAGGCCCTGCTTTTCAAATCCCGCTGTCGCATTCAGTGACCAGATGCCCACCCGAGGCGTGAACGCCAGATATGCGCTGTAGATGTTGACGGGACGTTCAAGGTTGATGTGCTTGATCAGCGCCGCATCATCGTCGCTGATAAAAGCCCACTGGGTGATGAGGTTCTTGCAGTGTACACGAGAGCCTGTTAGGGTGAGCCAGCGCCAAGACACACTGAGGGTGAGGTCGTGCAGTCGCTCGTTGAGCAGTTGGGAATTACCTGCCTGCATCGAGTAGCGGCTGATGTAGGTGACGGCATCGTTCATCGCGAAAAAACTGGGGCGGTTAGTCTTGAGGCTGTAGGACAGCGCTGTCTGCACCTTGCCAATGCGGACTGAATAAGAAGCAGTGGGGAAGAACTCGTCCATGCTGCGATGCAGATAGTCACTGTTCATGTCGTCCTTGTAATCAAACAAGGTGTGCTCATAGCGCAGGCCTACGCTCGCCTTTCCCCATCGCTCTAAATCCACGCCATACTGAGCAAAGGCGGCAAGATTGTTCTCCTTGATATCGGCATCGGTGTCGGCAATCGATGGTTTGTCAATCCAGTAGGTATTGTGCCGTTTGGCAAAGGTCATCTCGGTGCCAGCCTCCAGCATACCTTTCCACACGGGATAAGAAAGCACCAGTTTGGTGGCATAGAGACGGCTCTCGGTACCAGAACCGCTGAGAATGAAGTCATCATTCACCAGACTGTTTTCGATATTCTCGCGGTCAGTGTTGATTTCGGTGGACAGGAAATCGAAGTTGAAGTCGATGCCCAATTTTCCCGCATTGCCGTTGTAATAGGTATTGGTGAGGACGCCCAGCGGTTTTGTCTCCTTGCTGGTCTGCTCGGAGTAGAGGTGGTCAATCTTCACGTTGTTCTCAAAAACATCCTCGTCATAGATGACCATGTTGGTGCCTCCGATGAACTGTGTCAGGTCGGCACGGACACCCACCGAGTGGTTGTCATTGATTTGCCAGTTGACACCAGCGGTATAAGTGAGTTGGTCATTCTTCCACGTCATGGTGTAGGGACCCTCTTGATGAAACAATTTGGTCGTGTTTGTAGTTTCTTCCAACCAGCTGTACTGGCGGTAGTCCTGATGGAAATAATACACTGAACCGAAGACATCCACCCCATTAGTGCGGTAGTTCAGGCCAAGTTTGCCGGATGGACGGTTGAATCCATACCGCAGGTCCTGTTCATCGGTCGCCGTCAGGTCCAGGCTGAGACCGTCACCCTGTTGGCGCTTTGTGCGGATGCGTACCACAGCCCTCACCGTTGCATCGTACTGAGCCCCTGGGTTGTTGATGACCTCCACATCGCGGATGTCCTCGCTGCGAAGGCGTTTCAGCTCGCTGTCGTCACGCAGCAGGCGCCCGTTGATGTAGATGAGCGGAGCGCCTTTGCCCAGCACCTCGGGACTATCCTCGCTGCCCGTCATTCCGGGCACCTTGAGTAGCAGTTCGCCAAGTGTGCCCGACTGAGCCAGCGGAGTTCCCTCGACACGGGTAATCATGGCGTTCCCCTTGAGTCGTGTGTTAGGGAGATCGCCCTTGACGACCAACTCCTTTAACTCGACCATCATGTCTGCGCCTTGGATTGTATCCAGCTCCTGTGACCAAGCCATCATGCAGGCAAGAGAAGCCACAATACCGATGAATAAACGATGTTTCATTCGATGTCCAGTCTATATGATTCTGTTTTTATCAGTTTGATACCGCAAAGTTACAAATAGAGTGGGAAATAGGCTAAACAACAGGAGACATTCTGCTGCTTATGTACTGATGACGTTTGCAGAATAGTCCTGTATTGTTAAAGTATTGTTAAAACGCCGTTTTGTTGTAACAAAGCGGCGTTGTCATGTGTCTATATAGCAAACGAGAACCGATTTCTGAAGCCTGAAGACACAGCTATAGTAACAATTAGTGATGTTTTAATGAAAGGACACTGGAGTTTCATCACTCCAGTGCTTTTTTATTGTGCGGTGAAGAATTCTTGGATTTTCTGGATGATGGCGGCGGGGTCGTCGATATTACGGCTCAGGCGTTCCATCGGGCACCAATCTGTGCCGGCGCGGTTGATGATATGGTCCACAAGCTGTCCATATTGGGCTTCAACATGGTGGGCCTTCAGTAACTCAAGGGCAGGCTCGCTCATCACGTCGGCATGGACCTGCCTCACACCGCCAACAATCATGCAGGCGGCCGCCGCCTTACCCACCGCCTTGTCGGCAATAAGGGCTTCGTGCAATACCTCTGGCTGATGGGTCACTAGTTCCAGCAGGTCTTTTACGCCACGTTGGGTGAAACGGCGGATGCAGCCGTCGTGACTTCTCACGACCAGCGTCAGCTGTTCGTTGTGCAATATTTCGATTAACTCTTTCATCATGCTGCAAAGATATAGTTTTTATTGGACCAATGAGACTAATTGACCAAATATGGCTAATAATTCAATGAAAAATAGTAATTTTGTAGCACAAATTCTAATTCAACACTAGCAATGAAGATAGGTATTATCGTGGCAATGCGCAAGGAGCTGGAATTGCTGCTGCCGTTGCTGCAGGACAGCGAGGAGAGCCGCATGGGCGGTTTGGAGTTCCATTGTGGCAAAGTAGGACGTCATGACGTGATGGTGATGCAATGCGGCATCGGCAAGGTCAATGCCGCCATGGGTGCACTGATGCTCGTCAACAACTTTGCCCCCAACTATGTCATCAACAGCGGTGTAGCTGGAGGTGCCGACCTCTCGGTCAACGTGATGGACGTGGTGGCAGGCGCACGTGTCTCCTATCATGACGTGTGGTGCGGACCCGAGAGTGAGTTGGGCCGTGTGCAAGGCTTGCCGCTCTATTTCGATGGTGCAAGAAAACTGCTGGAACTATTGCCCGAGCGTGACGACATTCATAAGGGCCTGATCTGCTCAGGTGACCAGTTCATCGATAAGAAAGAAGATGTGGAGCGCATCAAGGGCAACTTTCCCGATGCGTTGGCTGTGGATATGGAATCCGGCGCCATCGCACAGGTCTGCTATTTGTGCAAGGTGCCGTTCCTCGCCCTGCGTGTAATCAGTGACTCGCCAGGTGCCAGCCACGACAACACCAAGCAGTACCTTGACTTCTGGACCGACGCGCCCCAAGAAACCTTCATGCTGCTAAAAGATATCATTAAGAGGCTTTAGACAATAGCTTTCAGCGATTGCACATTCCGTAAAAAACCGTTAATTCCGTTAAATCCGTAATAGTTATGGAAAAGATTGCAAGTTTCAAGATCGATCACACGCGCTTGTTGCGCGGCATCTATGTTTCCCGTAAGGACTACCTCGCTGGTGGTGACGTGGTGACGACATTCGACATCCGCATGAAGCTGCCCAACCGCGAGCCAGCAGTGAGCCAGAGCGCCCTGCACACCATTGAGCATTTGGCAGCGACCTACCTGCGCAACCACAAGGAGTGGGGCGACAAGGTGGTCTATTGGGGGCCGATGGGCTGCTGCACCGGCAATTATCTGTTGCTCAAGGGTGACCTTGAGAGCTGTGACATCGTGCCGCTGATGCAGGAACTTTTTCACTGGATATCGGAGTTTGACGGCGAGATTCCCGGAGCTAACGCCCACGATTGCGGCAACTACATGCTCAACAACCTGCCCATGGCCAAGTGGGAAGCACGTAAATACTACATCGAAGTCCTCCAGAACATCCAACCCGAAAACCTCGTCTATCCCGAGGACTGAGATTGTGGGTACAACAACGACGAATTACGCTAATAATCACGATTTCATTTCGCGAAAATTAGCGTAATTCGTTGTTATATTCAAGAGTGTCGATCTACAACTCGAGGGCGTCCTTGACTTTCTCGGGCAGCAGCGCCAGGTCGAGCACGTCCTTGATGGTGTTGACGTAGTGGAACGTCAAGCCCTTGAGGTACATCTCATTGATTTCCTCAATGTCCTTGCGATTGTCCTTGCACAGGATGATGTCACGGATGCCGGCACGCTTGGCGGCAAGGATTTTCTCCTTGATACCGCCCACGGGCAGTACCTTGCCGCGCAGCGTGATTTCGCCGGTCATCGCCAGGTGGTCCTTGACCTTGCGTTGGGTGAACGACGAAGCGAGCGAGGTCACCATGGTCACACCTGCCGACGGGCCGTCCTTGGGGATGGCACCCTCGGGCACGTGGATATGGACATTGTACTTATCGAACAGGTCCGGGTCGATGTTGAGCAGCGAGCAGTGGGAACGCAGGAACTGGAGTGCAATCACGGCCGACTCCTTCATCACATCGCCCAAGTTGCCCGTCAACGTGAGCTTTTCACCCTTGCCACGAGCCAGTGACGACTCCACGAACAGGATTTCACCGCCAACGGCTGTCCATGCCAGTCCCGTAACCACGCCTGCAAACTCGTTACCCTCATACTTGTCACGGCTGTAATCGGGAGCGCCCAAGTATTCTTTCAGATCCTCGACTTTGACGCTGGTGGGATAGGGGTCACCAGTGGCCTTGTGGCGTGCCACACGACGCAGGACGGTGGCGATTTTCTTTTCCAGTTGTCGCACACCGCTCTCGCGGGTGTAGTCCTCGATGATTTTCAGGATTACCTGCTTGCCGAATTTGATTTCGTTCTTTTTGAAACCGTTGTTCTCCAGTTCTTTAGGAACGAGGTGGCGCTTGGCGATTTCCAGTTTCTCCTCGGGGATGTAGCCGTTAATCTCGATGATTTCCATGCGGTCGAGCAGGGGACGGCTAACGGTTGCCAGGCTGTTGGCGGTAGCGATGAACAGGATTTTGGACAGGTCATAGTCCACGTCCAGGTAATTGTCATGGAAGTGACCGTTCTGCTCCGGATCCAGCACTTCGAGCAAGGCCGATGACGGGTCTCCCTTGAAGTCCTGGCCCACCTTGTCTATCTCGTCGAGCACGATGACGGGGTTATTGCTGCCACACTTGGCCAGGGCAGCGATGATGCGGCCCGGCATGGCACCGATGTAGGTGCGGCGGTGGCCGCGAATTTCAGCCTCGTCATGCAGGCCGCCCAGCGAGATGCGGGCATACTCGCGGTGCAAAGCATCGGCAATTGACTTGCCCAGTGATGTCTTGCCCACGCCCGGAGGACCGTACAGGCACAGGATGGGTGCCTTGAGGTCGCCACGCAGTTTCAGCACCGACAGATGCTCCAGGATGCGGTCTTTGACCTTCTCCAGGCCGTAATGGTCGGCATTGAGTTTTTCCTCCACCTTCTTGAGGTCGAAATTGTCCTCGGTATAGGTGTCCCACGGCAGGTTGAGCATGTTGTCCAGGTAGGCGTACTGCACCGAGTAGTCGGGTGTCTGCGGATTGAGGCGCTCAAGCTTGCGCAATTCCTTCTCAAACTGTTTCTGAACACTCTCGCTCCATTTCATCTTGCTGCCGCGTTCCTGCAGCTCTTCGATGTCATCAACATCGGTGCCCAACTCCTCTTGGATGGTGCGAATCTGTTGCTGCAGGAAGTGGTCGCGTTGCTGTTGCGACAGTTCCTCGCGCGTGCGGGACTGGATATTTGCCTTGATTTCCACCAACTGCTCCTCACGTGTGAGTAATGAGTAGAGCAGGTAACCGCGCTTCTTGATGTCACGCTCCTCAAGCATGTGCTGCTTCTGGTCCGAGTCAAAGGCGATGTTGGTGGCCAAGAAGTTCATCAGGTACATGGGATTGTCGATGTTCTTCATAGCGAATGCCAGTTCACGGCCGTTGTTGCCCATGTTGCGCAGGATGCGCAGGGTGACCTCGGCAATAGACTGCATCAGCACCTCAAATTCCTTGTCGCCAGCCAACGGCAGCTTGTCCTCGACAAGCGTTACAGAACCACGCAGGTAAGGCACCGTCTGAGCCACCTGGCCCAATTTGCATGCCGAACGGCCTTGCAGGATGACGTTGGTTGATCCGTCGGGCAGTTCCAGCACCTTGACGATGGTGGCTATAGTGCCGTAGCGGTACAGGTCGCGCTCCATCGGATCCTCAACGTGGCTGTCATATTGGCAAAAGACAGCAATGGAATGGTGGCCCTCTTCGGCTTCCTTGATCAGGCGCATCGATTTCTCACGACCAACCGACACGGGCATAGTCATGGCAGGAAACAGCACCATGTTGCGCAGGGGCAGAATGGGGATGTCATCGGCCTGACTGTCTTGGATGTCGGTGCCGTCGCCCACTTCATGTATCTCGGTGATGATGGGGACCACGCGAGCTCCGCCATCACTCATTTCAGCATCTATATTGTCTAAAAAGTCTATCATCGTTAATGTTGATTATCGGCTGCTTGCCGTCTTGTTGGCCTAACAGGCCCGCAAAATTACAAATAATCCCCGAATTAGAACTCTATCGCCAAGGTCATTTATAGAAAAATAACAAAGCAAGCGGCTCGCATGAACTGCGGGCCGCTTGTGAATTGAAGGGTGCGACAGGTGTCGCGCGTGTCAGTTTACTTGATGACCTTGATACTCTGGGTAGAGCCGTCGCTGTAGGTGCGAACGATGATGTTCACGCCCTCTACAGGCTGGTTGTACTCGATACCGCGAATGTCATAGTAACGCTCGCTGACAACGGTCTTGGCTACGGGAGTCTCATTCACTACCGTCGGGATGAAGATAGTGTTGAACTTACCGCATGCGGGAGTAGTGTGGATATTCTCCTCGGTGGGCAACGAGAAGATACCGATGTTGCTACCAGCGCAAACCAGGTTGCCGGCATAGTCGAATGCCATCTGGAAGATGGTGCCCAGGCCTGACTTGTAAGCGTACTTGGGAGTGATGTCGGGCGTGTTGCCGTCCCAGGTCAGGTCGAAGAACTGGAGGTATCCGCTACCGTCGTTGATGACGAGCAGGTCGGATGCCTCATTCACAGCGAAGCCGGCACGGTCACTACCGTTGAGCATAGCGTTGTAGGGAGCGCGGCCCGAGTTGAAGGTCACGTTGCCGTCGTTGTCAACAAACATCAGCGAGGGAACGCCCGATGCGTTGTTACCTGCACTGCGGTACTGCGATACCCAGACACCGTGGCCAGCAGGATCGGCAACAACGTTACCGTTGGTGTTAGCCTGCCATGCACCGATGTCATAGTACTGGCTGGGTGCGGTATCCCAGGTGTCGACGATGGTGCCGTCTGCCTGACCGATGTTGTAAACACCCACACCGTTACCATTGCCCGAAGGTCCGACAACGTCCTCAAGATATACATACAGCTTGGTGTCAGCGCCCTTTCCGCCAATGCCTACGCCAGGCGATGACGAGCCGACAGCCACACCGTTGTTGGTGATCAGACCATCGCTGTTGCGTGTACCGACGAAGAACTCGGTCCAAGTGCCGCCAAGGTCATTGGGATCGGCGATGAATACACCTGAGGTGGGATCGCCCCAATCGGGAACGTAGAGCTTACCCTGACTGTCGATACCCATGCGATAGTTGCTGCGCCAGGTGCGGTTACCGTTGTAAACCTGGTCGCTCACACGATTACCGTCAACGTCATACACATAGACGCCATTGCCGGCATTGTTGTTGGCAACACGGTTACCGGCGTAGATGGTACCCATCTTGGGACTGCACGGTGACTTGTCGACAGCAACAAACAACTGACCGCTATAGGTCGGACCGGTCGGGTTGAGACGCTGGATGGTGGTGATGTTCTCACCCTCGAGGGTGATTGACCACGTCAGCGACTCGCCGGGAGCGGCGGGCAACATGCCCAACTCGAGTTGGATGCTGTTCTCGCCCTTCTTCACGTCGGGAATCTCAACAGTGCTTACCTCATTGCCCTCGGAATCATAGAAGGTGATGTAAGCATACTGGGCATCGTCGTTGGCATTGAACGAGAAGGTGCCGGTGGTGTCGTCACTCTCATATTTCAAGCCATAGGCGAAGATGCCAGGAATAGCGGGCTGATTGTTGGAGGCAGCCTGCCACTTGGTGATCTTGTTGTCCTGCATCAGGTACAGGTTGATGTCAGCGCCAATCACTGCGGCACCGGTCGACATGAACTGGCATGCCAGCGGGTCAAGGTCGGTGTTGGTGGTGGCCACAAGAGCGGCCTGGTCGAGACCGGCAGTGATATCATACAGTTTGATACCGCCAACCATGGCGTCGCCACGGGTGGGAGCCATGTAAGGCGTTACCATGAACTGATGCTGGGCATACTTGAAGAACGATACGCCCACAGCGGCGGTGTCTTCGACATTGCTCTCGAAGCGACCTACCACCTGGCTGTCGGTACCGTTGGCCTTGGCTGTGGCAACCTCGAACGGCAGGATCTTCACACCGTCAAGCACCACATTATCATCGTTGCGCGGCGAGAGTGTCAGCACGGGCTCACCGATCTTGGGCAACGTGAAGTTGCTGGTGGCACTGATGGTCTTCTCAGTGTATACCGTGCTGGTGATCTGGCCGTTGACAACTGCCAGCTTCAGGAACCTCATGCCGCCGACAGCGCTGCTGCCGTTGGTACCGATAACGGTTACCATGCATTCGTCGGCACCTCCGTCAACGACGACGGCTTGCGGACGATAACGGTAGAAGTTGGCTGAACTCTGGGTGCTTACCCATTCCACAGGATCGCTGTCAAAGTTCTGCCACTTGAACAGGCGCAGCGTGCCGCGCTGGAAGCCGGCGTCAACATAATCGCTACCAAACTGGGTCTGGACGCTGTTGATACCCACGAGCTGGTTGTCGGCAGTGAAGCAGATGTCAGCCAAGCGGCTATAGAAGCCGGCGTTGTTGGGCTCTGCTTCGGCAATGCCGTTGATGCTCAACTCCTTGACAATCACCTTGTCAACATTGTTGATAAGGTACAGGTGGGGCGTGCCGTCCTCGGCATTGGTCAACACCACAGTGCTGTCGCCGCGAACGAGCATGCGCCTGATGGTGCCTTCCAGGTCATACAACGTACCCTCGTCACGAGTCAGGTTGAGTTTCTCGGGAGCGCTGATGTAGCCGGGAAGTTCGGGCTCGGGATAGTTCTGGAACAGGTCATCGGGGATGACATAGTCGGTAGCCTCCAGCAGAGGAACCTCATAGGTCGTCTTGTTGGCCTCGACAACGATGTCGCCTGAAGCCTTGGTGATCCACTCTTGCCACTCGCTGTCAACACTGGCCTTGGTATATTCACCCAGGGGCTTGTAGCCCTCGGCTTCAACAGCGAGAGTGTAGGTGCCGGGATCCAGATTCTCGAACACAAACACACCGTTGTAGTTGCCGTCGGTAGTGTAGCGATCCACTTCCTGGCCGTTCTTGTACAGGATGACAACTGCGCCGTTAAGGGGAGCCCACTGGTCCATCGTGCCGGCGTTGTAGTTGTACAGGTTGTGAACAAGATGAGTGTGGACATCCTTCACGGTACCCATGATGTAACCCTTGTTGTCAGGAGTCAGCCCGAAGTACTCACCGATACCGCGAGCGATGCGGATACCCTCCTGGTGGCAATAGTCAATGTTCAGCGCACGGTGGCGTGCGGGCTGATAGGTGTGGAAGTAGCCCTCTACCAGGAAACCGGGAGCTCCGTGTTTCAGCACACCCAGGTAACCGGTGTAAGCAATGCCGGTATTGGGGTCAACACGGGTCGAGGAACTGCCATAGAAGTTGATGTCGCCACGCACGTTAGGACTCGTGGGACTGTAGTTTGTCATCGGGTCAATCTGGTTGGTATAGAAGATGGGCCAACAGGTCAGCGCCATGTTGCGGCTGCCTGGGGCGCCATCACCACCAGCACCGTCATTGCCGCGATAGAGCATCAGCGGATAGTTGGTCGCGGTGCCGTCATTCAGTGCATTGGAGTGATGTGACAGGAACATGTCGTAGTTGCCCACCTCGACCTCCTCACAGATTTCGGACAAGGGGCGATTGTAAATCTCGGCGTCGGGAGCACCAGCCACATAGGGATACGGGCCGTTGAACCATCTCGACATGGTGATATTCTCGGGTTTTACACCCATCTTGATGAGCTGGGCGCGGGTTTGGATGGATTTCCACAGGTTGGTGTTGCTCTCGTAGAAACCGTTAGTGTCGGGACGTCCCGTCTCGGGCAACATGGGATAGGGGATGGTCGCCATCGGGCGGTCATTGGGACCCCAGCTACCGTGACCGGGATTCAGATAGATGCGGAGTTCGTCGGCTGTCTTAGCCTGCATAATGCCGGCGGCCATGATGGCGGCTACGGCAAGTAAAAGAATCTTTTTCATAGCGCTCATCATTTGGTTACGTTAATAATATACGCTTCGCCAGCGGGGGTGCTGAAGGCAATCTTGCCGGCGATAGCGTGGGGATACATGGCCACAGTGGCATCGTCGGTCAGCGTTTGGGTCTTGCCGTCGAGCGTGGCGGCAACGATGGTCGAGGCATAGATGAACTCGCCGTCGTCCAGGTCAATCATGCCCACAACGGTGTTGTCGTCGTACCATACCGGGGCACGCATCGTACCCACCTTGCGAACGTTGTTGCCGTTCAGGTCGCAAACATAAGTGCCGTGGGCAGCACGATAATAGAGCACCTTGGTGCCGTCGGGCGACAGCGAGGCCCACATGTAACTGAACTGGTCTCCATTGGGCGAGAGTTTGCGCGTCTTGCCATTGGTGGTAATCATCAGTTGGCCCTTGTTGATGGACAGCACGGGCAGGTTCTGAGCCTTGGCGGTGCCAATGGCTTTCTTGCTGTACTTGCCCTTGTTCACAACACCGGCGCTGGTGGCGTCGACAGCATAGCCCTGCAGGTCACGCGTGGGCTTTACCAGTTCCTGGCTGGTACCAGTGGCCAAGTTCACGCTCTTGAGCGAGGACAGGCGCAGGTGCTTGTCATTGAACGAGCCTTCCCTGAAAACGACAGTTTGGCCGTCTGGCGAGATCTTCACGTTGTGGCCGGCGCTGGGGGCTGTGCTCAGCGTCTGGGTTTGACCACTTGCCAGGTCTAGTTTGGTGAGGCCTTGGTTGGTGGCGCTGGTCAGCAGCAGGTAATCGCCTTGGGGGCTGATGGCTGCCACAGCGGCCTTGTCAGGCAGGTTGACCTTGTCAATCGAGGTCACTTGCAGTACCTGACCCATTGCACTCATCGAGAAGCCTAACGTCAATGCGAAAAGAAGTTTTCTCATCATGATGGTTAAATGGTTAAAGTTAAACAATATTGGTTATTAAACGATGTGATGATAATATCCTGATACAATGCAGCAAAATTAATCAAAAATATTGTAAAAAACAAATAAAATGTGTTTAAAAACTATAATCGACTGATTTTTCCAAGCAAGAAAATAATGCTCGCGTTGCTCGCAGGTTAGATGGTTAAGAAACATCCGCACTCCTCGTGGAATGCGGATGTCAAATATCGAAGTTGTTTTAGTTGTCTTAAGTGAGTAGTCTGTCTAAGAGTGCGAATGCACTCTAACCTTTAACCTGCGAGAGAAGCAAGCCCCAATTACTTGAACAGGAAAAGTTCGTTGATAGATTTCTTGATGTTGACATGCTTGATGGCGTGGGCAAACATCTTGTCTAAGCTCAAGACCCTTACCTTGGGGCAGCGGTCAGTATCAAACGGGATACTGTCGCTGATGACCAGCTCATCAAGGCCGCTTGCCATCACACGTTCGCTGGCAGGGTCGCTCATCACGGCATGAGAAATATAGGCGCGCACCGAGCGAGCGCCGTTGTCCTTCATCAGTGACGCGGCTTTGCAGATGGTTCCGGCAGTGTCCACCATGTCGTCGATGAGGATGACGTCCTTGTCCTTCACATCGCCGATGATGGTCATGCTCTCAACCACGTTGGCTTGCTGGCGATGCTTGTGACACAGCACGAGCGGGGCATTGAAGTATTTGGCGTAGGAATTGGCACGCTTGGCGCCGCCCACGTCGGGCGAAGCGATGACCATGTCCTTGAGATTCAACGAAGCGATGTCGGGGACGAACATCGTCGATGCATAGAGGTGATCGACGGGAATGTCAAAGAAGCCCTGAATTTGGTCGGCATGCAGGTCCATCGTGATCAATCGGTCGATGCCGGCGGCAATCAGCAGGTTAGTGACCAGTTTAGCGGCAATGGATACACGGGGCTTGTCCTTGCGGTCCTGACGTGCCCAACCGAAGTAGGGGATGACAGCAATAACCGATTGGGCCGACGCGCGCTTGGCGGCATCAATCATGAGCAACAGCTCCATCAGGTTTTCACTGGCCTTGAACGTGGATTGCACGAGATAGACCTCGGCACCACGCACAGGCTCCTCATAGCAAACCTCAAACTCGCCATCGGCAAAGTGAGAGATATTGATTCGACCCAGTTCAACACCCAGTTGTTTTGCAATCTTCAAGGCAACATAACGCGAGTTGGTGCCTGAGAAAATCTTCATATCAGCCATAACAAAAGATAAGATTTAGAATGATTGGGCAAAGTTAAGCATTTATCGTCATTTTTGCTCTATCTTTTTGGAATATTTTTCCCAAAAAAACGCTTTCGGATTTCTGCCATTTTATAAGGTGCTGATTTTACACATTATGGCACTGTGGGGGTCGATGCAGACGGGTATGGCGGTCTCACCCGACAAGGTCACGCATGTGTCATTGCCCGTCAGCAGGTCGAGACAAGTGTAGCGGCCGTGAGGCATCTTGGCACAGTCAAGGGCATGCTGGGGAATGTGGATGGTGGTATCAACCGCATCGTCGCCAAAGTTGGCGACAATAAGCGTCATCTCGCCATCGCAGTGGCGCAGGTAGGCATACTGCTTGTTGGTGTCAAGATTTTGCTGGTTGACATACATCAGGTCGAAGAAGTCACCACACCTGAGCGTCTTCTCGCTGTTGATGAGCCGCAGGAGCAAGCGGTAGAACGCGCGCAGGGCACGCTCGTCGTCTGTCGGCCTGCCCTGATGCCAGCGGCACAGGGTGGGGACACTCCAGTAATCGAAGATGGTCGTGCGACCGTCATGGCCGCTATAGCCTTCAGCATCGGCTGCTGGCTCTCCCAGTTCCTGTCCGGCATAGACCATGAACGGGGCGCGTGACATCGTCGCGCTTACCAAGATAGCGGGAAGAGCCATAATCGGGTTTCCGCAGAACTCGCGCGAGGCGATGCGTTGCTCGTCGTGATTCTCCATGAAGTTGAGCATGTGATCACCGATGCCCTCAACGGTCTGCCAGCAGCGTGTGAGGTCACTGGCGGGCCAGCCGTCGCACAGGATGCCGCGCAACGTGTCATAGAGCGTTACCTTGTCATAGAGGTAGTCAAAGCCACCATCAAAGATGTAACTCCTGTATAAGGATACGTCATAGATTTCGGCAATGAAGATGATGTCAGGATTGATTGCCTTGATCTGGCTGATGGCCCAGTGCCAGAAAGCCACAGGGACCATGTGGGCCATGTCGCAGCGGAAACCGTCAACACCCTTGCCGGTCCAGAAGCGCAGGATGTCGAGCATCTTTACCCAGGTGGGTGGCACGGGGTCGAAATGGGTGCTGCCGTTCCACGGGTCGACGCCGTAGTTGAGTTTCACGGTCTCATACCAGTCGTCGCGGTTGGGAGAGGCGGTGTAGCAGTCGTTGCCGGTAGCGCGGGCGGGGAATTCGTGGTATGCCTTGTCGCCCTGACCTAGGTCCACACCATGAGGTGAAAATTCCTGCCCGGTGATATAATAGAAATTGTTTTTCGGGTCAAAGAATTTCGTTGGGTTGTCACCCTCGCCCAGGTCCTCCACACCGACTGGCTTGGCATCGCTCTCATACTCGCGAGCCACATGGTTTGGCACATAGTCGATGATGGCCTTCAGCCCCACATGATGCGTGCGCTCAACAAGAGCCTCAAACTCCTTCATCCTGTTCTTAACTTTCACGGCCAGGTCGGGACACACGTCATAGTAGTCGCGGATGGCGTAGGGAGAACCTGCCTTGCCCTTCACAACATGAGGATTGCAAGGTGGGATGCCTTGACGGGAATAGTTGGTTGCCGTGGCGTGCTCTATAATGCCCGTGTACCACACGTGGGTGGCTCCCAGTGACTTGATGGAGCGCAACTTGGTCTCGTCAATCTCATTGAACTTGCCGCAGCCGTTCTGCTTGATGCTGCCGTTGGGGATGCATTGTGCATTGCAGTTGGTGAACCATCGGGGCATCAACTGGTAAATAATCGTCTTCTTCTCTTTCATGGGGCAAAGATAATAAAAATAGTTTAAAGCTTTTTGCTAAGTGTAATTTCTTTGTGCCTCTTCTGGATTGAGACGCAAGATTTTGCGTCACTACAATACTTTTATTATCTTTGCGCCAAAAATGTGTCAGTTAGCGGCTTTTAGGCGATAGTGCCTGTACTTAAAACTGGCATCCTAAAACTTCATCGAATATGATATCATTTGAGAGCGATTACAATAATGGCTGCCATCCTGCCATCCTTGAGCGATTGAACGAGACCAACAACGTGCGTGCCACGGGTTATGGACTGGACGATTTCTGCAATGCTGCTCGTGACAAGGTGCGTGCTGCCTGCGAGATGCCTGACGCCGATGTGTTCTTCCTCGTTGGTGGCACCCAGACCAATGCCACTGTCATCGATGCGCTGTTGCGCGGCTATCAGGGCGTGCTGTCCGTCGAGAGCGGGCACATCAATGTCCACGAGTCTGGTGCTATCGAATTCGGAGGCCACAAAGTGTTGGCCTTACCAACTCACGACGGCAAGATGGATGCCGGCGAGTTGAGTCAGTGGCTCGAAGCGTTCTATGCCGATATTGCCTATGAGCACATGGTCTTCCCCGGTATGGTCTATATCACTTTTGCGACCGAAATGGGTACCATCTACACTCGTGCTGAACTTGAGGCTATCCATGAAATCTGTCTGAAATATGAGATTCCTCTGTTCGTCGATGGTGCGCGCTTGGGTTATGGCCTCATGGCCGAGGGCTGCGACATCACGTTGCCCGAGTTGGCGCGGTTGTGTGAAGTCTTCTATCTGGGTGGCACCAAGTGTGGCGCGTTGTGCGGTGAGGCGGTTGTTTTCTCGGGAATGAAGGCACCTGCCCAGTTTTTCACTACCGTCAAGCAACACGGAGCCTTGCTGGCTAAGGGACGTCTGTTGGGCATCCAGTTCGACACCTTGATGCAGGACGGCCTCTACTTCAAGATTGCCCGCCATGCTGTGGAACAGGCCATGCGCATAAAGGAAGCCTTTAAGGCCAAGGGCTACAAGATGTATAGCGATTCGCCCACCAACCAGCAGTTCGTCCTCCTCGACAAGGAGACGATAGCACGCCTTGAGAAGGACTTTGTCTTTGAACAGTGGTTCCCCGTGGGCGATCTGATGAACTGCCGTTTCGTCACCAGTTGGGCCACAGTCCCCGACGATGTCACCGCCCTCATCGCCGCCCTGTAAAAACGCCATTCCTCAAAAACTCAACTATAAAAACTGTTAACTGAAAACTATTTTGTACCTTTGCGCGTTTTTTAGATAGAGGAAATGGCAACAATCCTGAATATAGAGACTTCGACCGATGTGTGCTCGGTGGCATTGACCAGCGAGGGCCAGGTTTTGGACCATCGCGAGAACTATGAGGGGCAGACTCATGCCACGCTGTTAAGTCAGTATGTCAAGGAGATGCTGGATTATGCCCGTTCGCGCGAATTGAAGCTGGATGCCATCGCCGTGAGCATCGGTCCCGGCTCCTACACGGGCCTACGCATCGGTCTGAGCGAGGCCAAGGGCTTGGCTTTCGGCTTGGAGGTGCCTCTCATTGGGGTGAACACGCTGCAGCTGATGACGGTGAGCACGATGTTCAATCACTTCATTGAAGATGATAAGGTGCTCTATGTCCCCATGATTGACGCTCGGCGCATGGAGGTCTATACGGCCGTCTACTCGCCGGCACTGGAAGCTGTGCTGGAACCCCAGGCGATGATTCTCGACGAGCATTCGTTTGAACAGTTGCTGGCGCAGGGATACACGTTGGTGCTCATGGGCAATGGCAGCGACAAGGCACGACAGCTGTTGAGCCGTGAAGGCGTTCGTTTCATTGAGGGTGTCAAGCCTGTCGCCGTTGACATGATGGCACTGGCCGAGAAAGCCTGGCGTGAGGGCAACTTCATCGATGTGGCTTACAGCACGCCCCTCTACCTGAAAGAGTTCCAGGCCACAAAGCCCAGGAATCCTCTGGAGTCAGTCAAGAGTTGACCTTAAAGTCCTTTTCGGCCTTAAGGACCTTAAGGACTTTTAAAAACTGACAACTGATTTTCGCAGTAATAAAAAATGTATTATCTTTGCAGATTATGCTGACCTATAATTCACAACTCAAGAAACTGGTGATGCCGGAATATGGACGCAACGTGCAGCAGATGGTGGACCATTGCTTGACGATTGAAGACCGCGACGAACGCAATCGTTGCGCCTACACCATTGTCCAGAACATGTCCAACATGTTTCCTCAGTTGCGCGCCGAGACCGACTACCAGCACAAACTTTGGGATCACCTGATGATCATGAGCGGATTCAAGCTCGACATCGATTTCCCCTTTGATGACATCATCAAGGAGGAAAACCTCGACACCAAGCCCGATCCCATCCGCTATGAACTGGAGCCCATCGTCTACCGCCATTACGGGAAGAACATCGAGCGCATGATTGCACGTGCTGCCGAGTATCCCGAGGGCGAGGAACGTGATGCCCTGGTGATGCTCCTGGCTAACCACATGAAGAAACTCATCTACCAAATCAACAACGAGGACGTGGATGATGCCAAGATATTCAAGGATCTGGAACGATACAGCCACGGGGCCATACGCCTTGATCCGGCAACGCACCACCTGCATGAGTATCAGGTAGTGAAGCCCGCACAACCCACTGGTAAGAAGAAAAAGAAGAAATGAGTATATAGTTGTTAGGCTTTAGCTGTTAGGCATTGAGTGGCATCCGCAACCGCCGCTACAACCTATAGTTTGAGACCTAAAGACGAAAGAACGATGATTAAGCGCGAGGAACTGATAGAGATTGGCCACTACAACAAGCCTCATGGCATTACCGGAGAAATTTCGGCAACTGTCGATGTGGATGTTGAGGTGCTGCAGGACCTGTCCTGTCTTGTCAGTGACATTGACGGCATCTTTGTGCCATTCTTTGTCAATGCCTGTCGCTCGAAATCCCATGAGACGGTGTTGCTCACCATCGACGGCATCACGACCGAGCAAGAGGCCTCACGACTTGTAAATCGCGACATCTTTGCCCTCAAGCGTGAATTTGCCCAGGAGAGTGAGGACGCCGATGCCGATGGCTATCCCCTGGACTATTTTATTGGTTTTGAGCTGCAAGACAGCAACGGCACCGTTGTGGGACCAATTGTCGATGTCGATGAACAGACCGAGAATGCCATCTTTATCGTCTCCCGAGGCGACGGCGAGGTGATGGTGCCGGCCAGCGATGATCTGATTGTGGAATTTGACCTGGATAAGAAAGTGATGGTCATGAACCTGCCGCAAGGCTTACTGGAGTTGAACGATTAATCCTCATTATAAAGAAATTGATATGCAACGACGAGTATTGAACATAATCTTGGTCATGACGGCTCTGATGATGGCGTTGCCACAACCGATGAGGGCCGATGAAGATATCTATGACCTCTCGCTCGACGATAATCTGGTGACGCCCGAAATCAAGAACGCCAAGCAGGCCGAGAAGATTCAGGAGTTCCAATATGATATGGCCGTGGGATTCAAGCAGTCTAACTATGACGTGGAAGTCATGCGCGATAACGAGGTCATCGTCATCACGATTGGCGCCAGCCTGCTGTTTGAGCCAAACGACACAGCCTTGTCCAAGTTGGGCGAAACACAGCTCAAGCCGTTCTTGAAGATGTTGAAGAATCCCGGATTCTACAAACTCCTGCTGGTCATGCACAGCGACAATACGGGCAGCGAGGAATATACCCTCAACCTGACACGCCAAAGGGTGAACGCGATATTTGACTGGTTTGACGAAAATGGCAGCGTGGACTATGTCGTGCCCTATGCCTTGGGCGAGACTGACCCCATCGTTGACAACAACTCGGTGGAGAACCGCAAGCAAAACCGCCGCCTCGAGATCTACCTCGTGCCCGAAAAGACGATGTTGCAGCAAGCCAAGAAAGGCCGTATCAACATAAACAATATTGTCAAGGACAAATAACAACACATTATATAAATATCAACAATGGCAAAAGAATTAAAGGATTTAACTAAGAGAGCCGACAATTACTCTCAATGGTATAATGAACTGGTAGTGAAGGCCGACCTTGCCGAACAGTCGGCAGTGCGTGGCTGCATGGTCATCAAGCCCTATGGATATGCTATCTGGGAAAAGATGCAGCGCTCGCTCGATGACATGTTCAAGGCCACAGGTGTGCAGAACGCCTATTTCCCCTTACTTATCCCCAAGTCGTTCCTCAGCCGTGAGGCTGACCACGTGGAGGGCTTTGCCAAGGAGTGTGCCGTGGTGACTCACTACCGCCTGATGAATGACCCCAACGGAAAGGGTGTCGTCGTGGACCCGTCGGCACGCCTCGAGGAGGAATTGGTCATTCGTCCCACCAGCGAGACCATTATCTGGAACACCTATCGCAACTGGATCAACAGCTATCGTGACCTGCCGTTGCTCATCAACCAGTGGGCTAACGTCTTCCGCTGGGAGATGCGCACCCGCCTGTTCCTGCGCACCGCCGAGTTCCTGTGGCAAGAGGGACACACCGCCCACGCCACCAAGGAGGAAGCCGAGGCCAAGGCCATCGAGATGCTGAACGTCTATGCCGACTTTGCCGAGAGATACATGGCATTGCCCGTCATCAAGGGTGTGAAGACCGCCAAGGAGCGTTTTGCCGGTGCTCTTGAGACCTATACCATCGAGGCCATGATGCAGGACGGCAAGGCCCTCCAGTCGGGTACCAGCCATTTCCTGGGTCAGAACTTCGCCAAGGCTTTTGATGTTAAATTCATCGATAAGGAGAACAAGTTGCAGGATGTATGGGCTACCTCATGGGGCGTTTCGACCCGACTGATGGGCGCCTTAATCATGACCCATAGCGACGACAACGGTCTCGTCCTGCCTCCGCATCTGGCTCCTATCCAAGTGGTCATCGTGCCTGTTTATAAGACCAATGACCAGCTTGAACAAATCAATAAGGTGGTAGATCCCATCGTTGCTAACCTGCGTGGCATGGGCATCTCGGTGAAGTATGACAACGCCGACAACAAGCGTCCCGGCTTCAAGTTCGCCGACTACGAGCTCAAGGGTGTTCCCGTGCGCTTGGTGCTGGGTGCTCGCGACATCGAGGCTGGAACCATCGAGGTGATGCGTCGTGACACGCTCGAGAAGAGCAGTGAGCAACTGGCCGGTATCGAGAGCCGTGTCAAGGATCTGTTGGAGGAGATTCAGCAGAACATCTACACCAAGGCTCTGAATCAGCGTGAGCGCATGACCTACAAGGTGGACACTTGGGACGAGTTTAAGGAGCAGATCGAGAAGGGTGGTTTCATCCTTGCTCACTGGGACGGTACCAGCGAGACCGAGGAGAAGATCAAGGAAGAGACCAAGGCGACCATCCGCTGCATCCCGATGGATGCCCCCGAGGAAGAGGGCAAATGCATCTACTCGGGCAAGCCGAGCAACCGTCGCGTCATCTTCGCCCGAAACTATTAATAGGATTTCTTACCTTTAGCAGGACAAGAAATACGGTATTAATACACATCGAGATAGCGGGAGCCACATTGGCCCCCGCTATCTCATTATATATTTCATGAAAACGTCACTGTTGTCCTCTCTCACGCTCAATGGGAACCTCAAATCGACAATCCCGTCGGTGTATTGCGAGCCTTTGGATCGCACTCTTGCCCCGTCACATTCTTCACCTCACCAGCCAGCAAGGCAGCACAATGCGGTCACCGGTGGGTTGTTGCCTAAAAAAAGCACTTCGTTTCACAACGAAGGTGCCCTAGGAAAAAATAGTATGAATAAAAGTTTGATTTAAGGTGTTGCAAATTTACTTTATTTTTTTAAAACGTGCAACAATTTTCACAAAAATATACTTTTTAGCCCCGATTTTTCATTTTTGGTAGAGTTCAAAGAACGCTTGAGTAAATTTTGTGGCTTTGGTTTGAAGAATTTTCATAAATTTAACACCGTTAATCACGATAAAATGTTAATTTTGTCGTTTGATTGCAGTAAACGTATTTTTGTTTACTCGGTCTAATGGCTGATTTTCATTTATAATTAACGATTATGAAGAAGAGACAAACGGGAATGATGGGTAGCGTGAAGATGGCTTTTGGCATTTTCATGGTACTGTTCTACCTGGGTGTGGCAGTATTGCTGGCACTCAATTTCTTCCCCGTGCCACGGTACCTCAGCTGGTTTTTTGCCGTAGCCTTCGGTGCCTATGGTTTATACCGTGGTTATCGTGAGATTAAAGGCGAGCACACTTATGGCATGCGTCGCGATGATGAGAATGAAGAGGAGGAATTCCAGTTTGGATCCTACGTCGAACGTCTCAAGCAACAGGAAGAGGAATTTAAAAAGGAGAGTGAAAATGAAAAGGAGTAACAACATATTATTGCTGGCGGCTGCATTGCTGCTGTCGGTGGTACTCGGGGCTTGCGGCGATCAGAGGCCCAAAAGCACGAGTACGCGTGGCTTGGCTCGCATCATGTGCGACGAGTCGTTCCAGAGTGTGTTGGAACAGGAGATAGCTGTGTTTGAATTCCAGTACCCCGAGGCCAGCATCATGCCTGAGTATATCAACGAGCATGACGCCCTGGATTCACTGTTCAATAACAAGGCCGATCTCATCATCATCTCGCATGACATCACTGCCGACCAGAAAAAGAGCCTCAAGAAACTGGGGCGTGGATATCGTTCCAGAATGATTGCTGTCGATGCCGTTGCCATTATCGTCAACAAGCAGAACGACATTGATGAACTGACGTTGGGAGACCTGCAGGACATCTTCTCCGGTAAGGTGAAACGATGGGGTGAGGTGTTCCCAACCAAGTTGAAAAATGACAGCATTAAGGTTATGTTTGACGGCTCGGGAACGGGTGTCGTCAATTATATGAAAGATAAATTCCTCAAGGGCGGCAAGTTCGGCCCTAACGTCTATGCCAAGACTTCCAGCACCGATGTCTTCAAGGCTGTTGAACAATACAAGAATGTGATTGGGTTCATCGGCGTCAGCTGGATTACCAGTGACCTCAAGTCAGCCGAGAAGCCTATTGCCGAAAAATATGAGGAGTTGAAGAATAACAACGAGGTGAGCATCATTGACTTTACCGATCGCATCAAGGTCATGCCTGTGCGCAGCGAGGACAAGCTGAAGGGCGTGAAACCCTACCAGGCCCACATTCACAGCGGCGAATATCCTCTCGTCAGAACAATCTGGGCTATTGATGCATCCTACAATGGCACTCTCGAACATGGGTTCTATGCTTTCTTGACGGGAGTGATAGGCCAGAAGATTATTCTTCAGACAGGTATTTTGCCTGCTGCTGAGCCTGTTAGGTATGTTGAGGTTCAATAATGGATCGGTTTGGCACAGAATTTGCAAGATGAATATAAAAACGAAACGAACTAATAAATATTAACATTTAATTGTTACTGCAATGAAAAGGAAATTCTTTATCGCATCACTCGTTTTGATGGGTGCATCGATGGTAGCCAATGCACAAGGCTACAAGGACGGTATCGAGTACTACAAGGTAGACAAACTCGACAATGCCAAGGAGTTGCTGGAGCGCAACTTGAACGCCGCCAGCACCGACAAGGCCGAAGCTTACTACTATCTGGGACAGATTGCTCTGCACCAGGGTAACGCGACTCAGGCTGCCGATTATTTCGCACAGGGTATTTCAGCCAATGCCATGAATCCTTACAACTATGTAGGTCAGGCTGCGCTGGCTCTCAAGAAAGGCAGTGGTGATGTGAAGGCTCTACTCGACAAGGCGCGCAAGCTGTCCAAGAAGGACCCCAAGCTGGAGATTGAAATCGCTCGTGCATACTATGATGCCAATCCTACCACTTATGCTAAGGATATCGATAAGTGCATCAAGAATGCCCGCAAGTGGAACGCCGATGATCCCGACAGCTACATCTTCGAAGCCGACACCAAGGCCGACATGAAGGATTGGGGCAACGCCGCCGGTATCTATGAGCTGGCCTTTGATAAAGATCCCAAGAACATTGAGGCCTATGTGAAGTATGCTAACACTTACTTCAACGTGGTTCCCGAGATGGCAATTGGGCGACTTGAGGAGCTCCAGGCCAAGGTGCCTAACTCAGCCTTGGTTCAGCGTGAGCTTGCCGAGATGTACTATGCCGACAACCTGGGTGCCAAGGCCGCAGAACAGTATGGTAGGTACATCAAGAATCCCAACCACTTTGCTCAGGACGAGGTGCGCTATGTGCAGCTGTTGTTCTTCGGTGAGAAGTATCAGGAGTCTCTGGACCTCGCCACGAGCCTGGTGAACAAGTTGAATCCCTCTGACAGCAAGGTCTTCTTCATGAAGCGCATGCAGCTTTACAACCTGGTGCAGCTCGAGAGGTGGGATGAGGCAGTGGAAGCAGGACGTTCGTTCTTCGCCAACGCTATGCCCAAGGATGCCAAGTATGAGGTGCGTGACTATACCGACTACGGTCAGGCCCTTCAGAATGCCGGTAGGCCCGAAGAGGCTATCTCGGCCTACGAGAAAGCCATTGAGTTGAACCCCAACAACGCTGACTTGATCCGCTTCATGGGTGACAGCTATGCCGATGCCGAGAACTACGAGAAGGCTGCCGAGTACTACCAGCGCCTGGTCGACGAAGGCATCAACAAATCCAACGACCTTTACTTGCTGTCTCGTTACTATCTGAACTATGCTGGTAGTGAAGGCATTGATCCCATCAAGAAGAACGAAGCAGTCGCTAAGGCCCAGAAGTATGTGGAAGAGGTTGACAAGTTGGTTCCCAATAATGTGCTGATTGTTAACCAGAAGGCCAATGTCGCCAGATTCATTGAAGGTGACAACAACACTGGCGCTGCAGTGGGCATTTACAACGAGTTGCTCAACCTGCTTGAGTCGAAGGATGACAAGGATAGTTATCAACGTTACTTCAGGAGTGCTTACCTCTATCTGGGTAACTACTACTTCAACAAGGGTGATAAGGCTACTGCAAAGAGCTATTACCAGGAATGCTTGAAGTACGATCCCGAAAACGAGGCTCTGCGCAAGTATGTGAACAACATGAAGTAATAACGGTACTACAGAATCTATAATTTGGCGGGCGGCTGATTTTTCGGCCGCTCGCATTTTTTTTTGCCCGAAGTGCTTGATTCATGGGAAAAAAGTAGTAATTTTGTAAGTTTTAATTTAACAGTGTTTTATTTCGACATAATCTATCTAATAATATGAAAAGGATAAGTTTAGCCTTAATGCTATTGCTGTCGTTATTGGTCTGCAATGTGCCGCTTTGTGCTCAGTCAACCGACGACGGCTATTATGACGCATTCATTTCGGTTACCGATGAGGTGAGTCTGACACAGTTGCGTGAAGCGGGCTTGGTGATTACAGCGAAATATGACGGTATCATCACCGCACAGATTCCCAATCACTATAAACCTTATGAGCTCAAGTCCTTTGCTGGCGTGAATCACGTTTCTCCGGCTATTGAGTTGGTCACCTATAGTGACAGTGCCCGCTATTATTCTCGTGTTGAGAAGGCGCATCAAGGTGTCGGGCTTGAAATGCCGTACACCGGCAAGGACGTGATTGTGGGCGTGGTTGACTGTGGTGTTGACTTCAACCACATCAACTTCTGCGATAGCGCCGGTAACCCGAGGGTCAAGGCTGTGTATATGCCCTATGACAGCACTGGAAAAACGATCATGGTGGACAGGATTGTGCTGCCGGGCACTTGTTTTGAGACTCCTGAAAGAATCAAGGCTCTCACCACCGATGACCCCAATACCACTCACGGCACTCAGACGACGGGAATTGCTGCAGGAAGCTATAAGGAGAATGGCTGGTATGGTATTGCCACCGAAGCCGACATCGTCGTTTGCGCCATGCCCGAGGAAAAACTCAGTGACGTGAAATTGGCTCACTGCATCAGCTATATCAACGATTATGCTCGCCGTGTGGGCAAACCCTATGTGATTAATATCAGTTTGGGATACAATGTGGGACCCCATGACGGCACCTCTTTCATCACATCGATTTTCAAGCAGTTCTCAGGACCGGGCAAGATTCTTGTGGTGGCTGCGGGCAATGATGGTGATGAGGATGTGTGCATCCATGAATCGCTGGACTCCAAGACCGACACGGTGACAACCCTGCTGGGCGGTTTTTACGGCGGTTTGAGGCGCTCAGGCTACGTGAATGCCTGGAGCGATCAGGGCAAGACCTTTAACACTAGATTGATCGTTGTTGATACCAGCAATGGTAATATCGTCTACAAGTCGCGCTCTCTGGGTGCTACTGCTGTCGGTGTGACAGCCGAGTTCAACACCGAGGAGGATTCTGTGTTAAGTCAATACTACACGGGTAAGGTTTCATTCTCTGGTTCGATGGAGATGAACGGTAACGGATCCTCGCTCATCAAGCTTGACATGACAGCACGTGAACGCCAATATGTGCTGGGACTCCAGTACTACAGTCCGCTAGCGACGCCCCTGAATATCTGGACTTCACAATACGCATTTTTTAATAACTTCGGATTGCCATGGGTGTCGAAGGGTACTTCGGTTGGCTCCATCAATGAGTTGTGCACGACCGACAGTGTCATCTCGGTCGGCTCTTACAATACCAGGCAATATGTCCCCCTGCGTGATGGCACAGAGTATTACCGCCATTTCAGCAAACCGTTAGAGATGTCATACTACTCGTCCTACGGACCCGATGAGAATGGCGTGAATCGCCCTGACGTGTGTGCGCCAGGCAGTGTGATCATCTCTTCGGCCAATCGATATGACACCAACGCCCCCAATATCCAGTATTGGCAGCCTTCAGTTTTCATCGACGGTGTGGAATATCCTTATTGCCCTGACTTGGGTACGTCCATGTCGGCGCCTGTTGTGGCCGGTGCAGTTGCCTTGTGGCTGCAGGCTAACCCTGAATTAAGTACTGCTGATGTACGAAATGTGCTCAGGAATAGTAGTTATAAGGACAGATATGTCAACACTGGCAACCCTGCCCGTTGGGGCAGCGGTAAACTGGACATCAATGCCGGCTTGCGCTATGTGCTGAATATCGAGGACAAGAATGGTGATGTGAACAGTGACGGTGAGGTCAACTTGAGTGACATCAACGTGGTGATTGACATCATCCTTGGCGGCAAGACTGATAGTGATACAAGACGTCGTGCCGATGTGAATAGCGATGGGGAGGTTAACATTAGCGACGTTAACGTGATCATCG
Source organism: Muribaculaceae bacterium (assembly GCA_017557665.1). Next base: position 54,062 of record JAFYYI010000024.1, read on the forward strand.
ATATCATCCTTTAAATTGTGGTGAAGAAGCTGCTCGCCATATGCCTGTTGATGCTCTCGCTGCCTTTAGAGGCGTGGTCATCCGCCGACATGAGCGCTTTGTCCAAACTCATACTTAAGCGTGATGCAATTCATGGGGCTCATCGTGCACCTTTGCACGATGAGGCTTGCTATCAGGCCTTTATCGGCTTGAAAGACATGGCGGCTGTTGGCGTGTTGAGGCAGATGGGTGTTAGCGTGAGTAGTCAGTATGAAGGATTCGTCACGGCTAGTATTCCTGCCGAGGTCTTGGGTGAAGTGATGAAGCTCGGGGAGGTGCGACATGTCTCGCTGGCTCAACCGCTGGTATTGTGCAACGACAGTGCGCGTGTCTTGTCCTGTGTCGATCAACTGCATGAAGCTGTTGGCATGATAACTCCGCTGACCGGCGAAGGCGTTATTGTGGGTGTCGTGGATGTCGGCATTGATTTTAATCACATCAACTTGTGTGATAGCAATGGCCGGTCTAGGGTGCGTGCAGTGTATATGCCCTGTGACAGCACCGGTGTGAGGCCTGTTGTGGATGGTGACACCTTGCCTGGCAGTTGTTACCTGCTGCCCGAACAGATTGCCGCCCTGACGACAGACTACCCCTTGTCATCTCATGGCACGCACACGCTGGGCACCGCTGCAGGCAGCTGCAAGGAAAACAATTGGTATGGTGTGGCGCCCGGCGCCGATATCGTGGCTTGCGGCATCCCCTCGGACGAGCTCACCGACGTGAATATCGCCAATGCTGTCAGGTTTATTTTTGACTATGCCGACAAGGTGGCTAAACCTTGTGTCGTCAATATGAGCTTAGGCGGCAACGATGGGCCTAATGACGGGTCTTCTTACCTCTGCAGGCTTTTCAACGAACTGTCAGGCCCCGGCCGCATCTGCGTTCTGTCGGCAGGCAATGACGGTAATGCTCCTGTATGTTTCCATGATGAAATCAAGGGCCGCGGTGATACCGTCATGACGCTACTGCGCAATCGTTCCGGCGGCTTGCAGCGCAAGGGTTACGTGAGCATGTGGAGCGATGGTCCCCAGGTGCATCGTTCTCGATTGGTTGTTATCAATCGGGCGACAGGTGAGCTGGAGTATGCTTCGGCCATTATGGCGTGTCTCCCTGAGGACAGCGTGTTCACGTTCTCAAGTGATTCCGACGCGGATTTTTCCGCTTATTATGAGGGTGAGGTGAAATATGCCAGTGCAATGGAACCAAGTTTTTATTCCGATGGAAACCTGATGGACGATGGGCGTTTTCACACTTATTGGGTCTTTGATGTGACCTCCAGGATAGCCGGTCATCTGTTAGGCATTCAGTATATGGCCGACGAGCCAGTGGATTTGGTGGGTTGGTGTACACGAGACGCTTATTTCTATACATTTGGCTTGGACGGAGTGACCGGAGGCTCTCCAGTAGGTTCAATCAGCGACTTGTGCACGACCGACAGCGTCATCTCGGTCGGTGCTTATTGTTCCCGTGCGTCTTACATTGACCATGAAGGCGTATCGTTCAATTTTGTGGATTGCCACTTGGGAGACATCGCCGATTTTTCATCCTATGGACCCGATGAACGTGGCAACGCAAGACCTGATGTGTGTGCTCCCGGCCTGGCTTTGCTCTCATCGGCCAATCGTTATGATGAGATGTCCGACAGGCAGCGTTGGCCTGCGGCGGTCACCCTGCAGGGTGTAGATTACCCTTATTATGCCAATCAGGGCACTTCGATGTCGGCCCCGGTGGTGACGGGAACCATCGCATTGATGTTGCAGGTTAATCCACGGTTAGCGCCATCAGATGTGAGGGAGGTGTTGAAACGCTCTTCGTGCCGTGACGCATTTGTGCTTAATGGCAACGAGGCTCAGTGGGGCGTGGGAAAACTTGATGCTGCAGCTGCTGTCAATGATGTCGTGGTCAACACGTTGCTTCATGGTGATGTGAACAATGACAAGGAAGTCAACGTGGCCGATGTCATGGCACTCATCGATGTGATTCTCAATCCTGCGGGGTGTCGTGATGCTGCCACAAAAATACGCGCTGACGTGAATCGTGACTTGGAGATACAATTGTCCGACATCAATCAGCTTATTGATATGATATTAAACCATTAGGATTATGATAGATTACATTAAAGGCACAATTGCCGAACTCAATCCGGCCTATGCTGTGATAGACAATCATGGCATCGGTTATATGTTGAATATTTCTCTTTCAACATTTGACGCCTTGTCTAGGGTGGGGAAGGATGAGGTGATGCTGTATGTTCATGAGGCGATTCGTGAAGATGCACACCTGTTGTACGGTTTTGCCACAAAACACGAGCGTGAAGCCTTCCTGTTGCTCATCTCGGTGTCGGGCGTAGGGCCGAACATCGCCCGAATGATTCTCTCCTCGATGAGTGTCGATGAGTTCACCCAGGCTGTTGCAGGAAATAATGTGGCGATGTTCAAATCGGTCAAGGGTGTGGGAGGAAAAACCGCCCAAAGAATAATAGTTGACCTTAAAGATAAAATAAAACCGACTGGTGATACGTTATTAAATCAAGCGGGTCCCGCCTCGAGTGAGGTCTTTGATGAAGCGCTTGCAGCCCTTGTGATGCTGGGCTTCTCTCAACAGGCTTCGCAGAAAACGCTTAAATCGCTGTTTTCCAGCCATCCGTCATTGACGGTAGAGCAGGCCATCAAGCAGGCTCTGAAGATGATGTAGGCTACAGAAGGCAGGTCCCGGACGAACGCACATTGAAGGATAAAATAAAGAACTGGTAAATTGAACCGTAAAAAAATAATACTTTCGATTACCATTCTCGCTATCATTGGTCTGTTGGCGAGCAATGGCTCATTGTTGGCACAATATGTGACCAGCACTTTGCCGCCGCCACCTCCACCTCCCGACACACGTCCGTCGGCACAGCAGCAGGTGCCCCCCAAGTCGGACCTGCAATTTGATGTTAGGCCTACTATCCCTCGCAACTACGATGATGTGCAGGGCCTCGGTGAGTATTCCGCCGACTTGAAGGACCCGTCTAACATCACCTCGGTCGTGGAATTTGACCCCGAAACGGGATGTTATGTGGTGCACACCAAGTTGGGTGACTATGACATTGTCACCCCCTATATCATGTCGGCCGACGAATACAGCAATGCCGACTTCAGGCGTTCAATGATGGAGTATTATCGCCAGAAGAATGCCGAGAGCGCCCAGAATACTGAATCCGATCCCTTTAATTTCCTGGATATGCAGTTCGGTATGGGACCGCTCGAAACGGTGTTCGGACCTGGTGGCGTTCAGTTGAAGACCACAGGTTCGGTGGTCATCAATATGGGCGTCAAGAGCAATTCTACCGACAACCCGTCACTGTCTGTCTCCCAGCGCAAGAAGACCTACTTTGACTTTGAACAGAAGATTCAGGCCAATCTGACTGCTACGGTCGGCGATAAGATGCGCTTCAACATGTCCTATAATACAGGCGCCACTTTTGACTTCGACAGCAAGAGCCTCAAGTTGGCCTATGAGGGCAAGGAAGACGAGATTATCAAGAATATCGAGGCCGGTAATGTGAGCATGACGACCGGTTCGTCGCTCATTCACGGTAGCGCTGCTCTGTTTGGTGTCAAGACCAAACTGCAATTCGGTAAACTCACGGCCACCGCGCTTGTCTCTCAGCAGAACAGCGAGTCTCAGACGGTCAGCAGTAAGGGTGGCTCCCAGACCACAGAGTTCTACCTGTCGGCCGACAAGTATGACCAGAACCGTAACTTCTTCCTTTCACACTTCTTCCGCGACAATTATGACAGGTGGTGCTCTAAATTGCCGCTTGTTTCCTCGGGTGTGCAGATTACACGCATCGAGGTGTGGATTACCAACACACGCAACAATTACAACGAGGCCCGTAACATCATGGCCTTTATGGACGTGGGTGAAGGTGAAGAAAAGAACATTGCTAACCATCACTGGATAGGCGAAGCCGGTTCATTGCCTTCCAACAAGTCCAATAATTTGTTGGATGAGATCAAGGAATCTTATCCCGATGCACGTTATATGAGTAAGGCTTCGATGGCACTGCTGCCGTTGAAGGATTATGGCTTTGAAGGTGGTAAGGACTACGAGAAGATTGAGAGCGCCCGTTTGCTTTCTTCATCAGAATACACGCTGAATCCTGATTTGGGTTACATCATGCTCAAGCAGGCATTGTCCAGTGATGAGATTCTTGCTGTCGCCTATCAATATAATTATGGTGGTCGCACCTATCAGGTGGGTGAGTTCTCGGGAGACATCACTTCTACCGATCAGTCGCTCTATGTCAAGATGCTTAAGGGAACGACAGCATCCCCGTATCTTCCCATGTGGGACTTGGCGATGAAAAACGTGTATGCCTTGGGCGCCTACCAAATCCAGAAGAAGAATTTCAAGCTCAATATCAAGTATCTGAGTGACACGACTGGTAACGAGTTGACTTATATCCCTGCCGGACAAATCAATGGAACTCCGTTGTTGCAGGTGATGAACCTTGACCGCTTGGATGCTAACCAGGAGCCCAATATTGACGGTCGTTTTGACTATATCGAGGGTTACACGATACAGTCATCCACAGGTAAGATTATCTTCCCGGTGACTGAGCCGTTCGGTGAGCACTTGCGAACGAAATTCAACGATGACGCCATTGCTAAGAATTACATCTATACCGAGCTGTATGACTCAACATTAACCGTTGCCCAGCAATTCAGCGACAAGAACAAGTTTGTCCTCGCTGGTGAATATCAATCCAGTTCGGGTAGCGTTATCAGGCTTAATGCGACCAATGTTGCGCGCGGTTCGGTTGTCGTCACGGCGGGCGGTGTTACCTTGACCGAAAACAGTGACTACACGGTGGACTACACCATGGGTACGGTCACTATCATCAATCAGAGTATCATCGATGCCGGCACCAACATCAGCGTGTCGTTGGAGAACCAGTCCACATTCAACATGCAGCGCAAGACGCTATTGGGTCTTGACTTGGATTACGCCTTCAACAAGAATTTCCATGTCGGAGCCACAGTGATGCACTATGGCGAGAAGGCTATCGGTGACAAGCTTGCGATTGGTAACGAGTTGGTCAACAACACCATCTGGGGAGCCAACATGTCCTTCAACACCCAGTTCATGTGGCTGACCAACCTGCTGAACAAGATTCCCACCGTCAATGCCGTAGCTCCCTCAAGCGTGACATTCCAGGGTGAGTTCGCGCAACTCATTCCGCATCAAGCCAAGACGGGCTCCAACTCGGGTAGCTCCTATATTGATGACTTTGAGTCCACACAGACCCCTGTTGATATCCGCGCACCTTATTCATGGGCCTTGGCATCAACTCCCCAAGACGCTTCGGCATCGGCATTATTCCCCGAGGCGACGTTGAACAACAACGTGGAGTATGGAAAGAACCGTGCGTTGATATCTTGGTACTATATCGACCGATTGTTCACACAGCGTAACTCGTCTTACGCTCCAGGATACATCAAGAGTGACCTGGATGCGCTGTCTTATCCTTACGCCCGTGAGGTGGCCTTCAGCGAGGTGTTCCCTGGCCGCGAACTCAACTATGGTGAGTCATCGGTGATCCAGACCCTCAACCTGTCGTTCTATCCTAAGGAGCGCGGCCCGTATAACCTTGACGGCACCAACGTTGATCAGGACGGTAATCTGCTCTATCCCGAGAAACGATGGGGTGGTATTATGCGTAAGATTGACAACACCAACTTTGAACAGTCCAATATCGAGTACATCCAGTTCTGGATGCTTGACCCGTTCATGGATCCCGATTTGGGTAACCAGGATGGTGGCTACCTGTATTTCAACTTGGGTGAGGTAAGCGAAGATATTCTTAAGGATGGTCTCAAGAGCTACGAGAACGGCCTTCCCATCAATGGTGATACCACCTACATCGCCAACACCATATGGGGTAAAGTGTCCTCGCAGACTTCATTGACTTATGCCTTTGATAACACCAATGGCGCGCGCATCCTGCAGGATGTCGGCCTTGACGGTTTGTCGAACAATGAAGAGTTGCAGCATCCCACCTACACCAAATACTTGAATGAATTGCGTGCTGTCTTGCCGGAGTCCACTATCATTTCGATGCAGGACAATCCCTTCTCTCCCTTCAATGACCCGGCTGGTGATAACTACGCGTTCTATCGTAATGGCTATTACGATAATATGCACTACTCGATCAACGACCGTTACAAGCGCTACAATAACAGTGAAGGAAACTCGCTCTCGCAGAGTGAAGCCTTCGACGGGCAGTACCAGACGTCACGTTCAACGCCCGATGTGGAGGACATCAACCAGGACAACACCCTGAACGAGTATGAGCGATATTTCCAGTATCGTGTTGCCATCCATCCCGACTCGCTCATCGTGGGTAGGAACTTCATAACCGATAAGCAGGTCGCCAAAGTCCATACCCGCAATGGCGACACCCAGGTGGCCACTTGGTATCAGTTCACCATTCCTCTGGCTAATTATCAGAAGAAAGTGGGCACTATCCAGGACTTCTCTACCATTCGTTTCATGCGTATGTTCATGACCGGATTTAGAGAGACGACCCACCTGCGCTTTGCTTCACTCGAGTTTGTGCGTGGTGAGTGGCGCAACTACAAGTATAACCTCAATATGCGTGGCGAACACCCTGCCAATGGCGCAATCAGCATTAATACTGTGAACATTGAGCAGAACGCGTCACGTGAGCCTGTAAACTACGTGCTGCCTCCTGGTGTGTCGCGCGTTATCGACAGCGGCTCGTCACAGATTAGGCAGATTAACGAGCAGTCCATGCAGCTTTCTGTCGAGGATCTCGAGGCTGGTGACGCACGTGGCGTTTACCGTAACACCGAGCTTGACCTGCGCACCTACAAGCGCCTGCAGATGTTCGTGCACAACGAGGCGACAATCAACAACGAGACCAACCTGCGCAATGGTGACGTTTCGCTCTTTGTCCGTCTGGGTTCGGACGTGAAGAATAATTACTACGAGTATGAGATTCCGTTGACGCTGACGCCGTCAGGACATTACAGCACCAACAGCACCAGCGACCGCCTCAAGGTATGGCCCGAGGAGAATATGCTCGACATTAACCTCGATGTGCTCATCAACGCCAAGAAGAACCGCAATGCCGACAAGATGGCTGGTATCGATGGCGTGGGCTACTCGGTGCGTTACCAGGACATTGACCCCGATCATCCTAATAATAAGGTGTATGTCGTAGGTAATCCTTCATTGAGCAAGGTGCGTGTGATGCTTATCGGTGTGCGCAACAACTCCTCGACAACCAAGAGTTGTGTTGTCTGGGTTGATGAGTTGCGCGTGACCGACTTTGACTCTGAGGGTGGCTGGGCTGCCAAGGCGTCGATGACACTCAACATGAGTGATATCGCTGTCGTCAACATGGGATTCCACAAGGAGACTGAAGGCTTCGGCTCGGTGGACCAGAGCTTGTCCAACAGGCGCCTGGACAACTATGATCAGTATAACTTCGCTGTGCAGGCCGATTTGGGACGTTTCATCCCCGAGAAGGTGAAACTCCATGCACCCATCTATTATTCCTATAGCAATGAGAAGACGACGCCCAAGTACAACCCGATGGATCAGGACGTTGAGCTGGACGAGGCGATAAAAATCTGTGAGACCAAGCATCAGAAGGACAGTATCATGGATTATGCCGTTACCGTGCGCACCGCCAAGGCCTTCTCCATTTCAGGACTCAAGTTTGACGTGAAGACGATGAAGAATCCCATGCCTTGGGATCCGGCGAACTTCTCGTTCAGCTACTCTTTCAACAAACAGCACCTCAACGATCCCGAGAATATCTACGAGAACACCAATGACTATCGCGGTTCTATGCAGTACAGCTGGACACCTTATGCCAAGCCGTTCAAACCCTTCTCCTATTTCATCAGCGAGAAGAACAAAAACATGAAGTTCTTCAGGGATTGGGAATTGCACTATTTGCCTAACAACATCTCATTCAGCACCAATATCTCGAGGTACTATTATGAGCAGCAGACACGCAACGAGACAGGCATCGATGTTGAATTGCCCGTGTCGGTCAGCAAGAACTTCCTCTGGGACCGTCAGTTCGCTCTCTCGTGGAACTTCACCAAGTCTCTCTCGGCGACCTTCAACAGCAATACCACAGCCCATATTATGGAGCCTGTGGGACAGGTTAACCGCAAGCTCTTCCCCGATGAGTACCGCGACTGGCGAGACTCGGTGATGAACTCGATCAAGGATCTGGGTACTCCTTGGGCTTATAACCAGACGTTCACTGTCAATTATAAGGCGCCCTTCAGCCAGATTCCCATCCTGAGTTGGATTAACGCCACTGCGACCTATAATTCTGTTTACCGTTGGAACCGAGGTACCGTTGTCGATGAAATCGCATCGGGTAACAATATTGCCAACCAGACGTCGCGTTCGCTTGACGGTCGATTCAGCTTGGAGCAGTTCTACGGCAAGATACCTTATCTCAAGAAAGTGGATGAACGCTTCTCGAGCAAGAATACCAAGCGTAGTAAGACTCCAGCCAAGAAGGAAAAGCCCAAGAAATTCAACCGCACCATCAAATTGAGCCCCGACTCGGCAATCATTATCAACCACAAGTTGGGCAACAAGAACGTCAAGGTCTCGGCCACCACGACCGATGGAGATCCCTTCAAGGTAGAATATAAGGTCAAGGACAAGGATAATGTGGAAATCCAGACTTTGGGCACCGATAACCTCAAGTTCACTATCACCGAGGTTCAGAAGGAGGAAGTCCATAACTTCTTCACCGAGGCGGCACAGTACACTTGCAGGCTTCTCATGAGCTTGCGCAATGTGAATGTGCGTTGGAAGTACACTACATCGCTCTCAATACCGCAGTACATCCCTGAGATTGGAGACATCTTCGGACAATCGACCCATTACGACGTCATGGCGCCGGGTCTGGATTTCGCATTCGGTTTTGCCGGCGAGTCCTATATTGAGAAGGCTATGGACCGCGGTTGGCTTATGGGTGACCAATCCATGACGACACCGGCCATCTATGCGAAGACCAACGAGTTTAATGCCGAGGTGCAGCTTGAACCCATCTCTGGATTGAAGATTACGCTCAACGGTAACCGCACCGATAACCGCACCACCCAGATTCAGTTCATGTTTGAGGACCCGACAGCCATTTATGGTGGTAGTTATACCAAAACTCATATCGCAATGATGACGGCCTTTAAGGGTTTCAATGTCGAGGATAACTATCGCAACGAAACGTTTGACAAGTTCTTGAGCAACATTCCTGTTATTGCCGACCGCATACAACAAAAGTACATGGGCACAACATATCCCGAACGAGGCTTCTTGATTGGGACGCCAATGGCAGGCAACACCTACAGCATTGAAAACGGTGCCGTCAATACTTCAAGTAGCGATGTGCTGATTCCGGCATTCCTTGCGGCTTATTCCGGCAAAGATGCTTCAAAGGTGGATTTGAATCCCTTCCCCGGATTCAAGGCTATCCTGCCCAACTGGCGTGTGACCTATGACGGCTTGATGCGCATCCCGTTCTTCAAGAAGGTGTTCAAGTCGTTCAATCTCACCCATGGCTATCAATGTACTTATAGCGTGGGCAGTTACAACTCGTTCAGTGACTGGGTAACCATCGGCGATGGTCTGGGATTCACTCAGGACGCTCTAACGGGTGGAGCCATTCCGTCGTCACCGTTCAATATCGCGTCGGTAACGTTGACCGAGAAGTTCGCGCCGCTGATTGGCTTCACGGCTACACTGTTCAACGACATGTCGTTCAACATGCAGATGGATAACATGCGCACTTTGACGCTCAACTCGTCGGCGGGTCAGCTCGTGGAGGCAACCAGCAAGTCCTTCTCATTGGGTAGCAGCTACAAGATTGCCAACTTTAACCAGGTGCTCAAGATCAAGTCCAAGCAGCAGAATGTGAACAATGACCTTACGCTCAACTTCAATGTGAAGATGTCCAACAACACTTCGCTGATTCGCAAGATCGAGACCAACACGGCACAACCGACCAATGGCACGCGCACTTGGACCGTCAACTTCACGGCCAATTATGTCTTGAGCAAGCGCATCACGATGGGAGCTTACTTTGATTTCCAGTCCAATACACCTCTTGTGTCGACCAATGCTTACCCGACAACCAGCAGTAAATATGGTCTCACGATCAACATGTCACTTGTCAAGTAAAACACCGATATGATACTGAGCCTGATAGTCTATACTGCCACAGGAGCCATCATGGCATGGCTTGGTTGGCATGTGAACAGGCGAGAACGGCAAGTGTTGGCAAGGGGTGGGGCAGAGTTGCCCTTCTTCTCATGGGAGATTGTGATGGCCATGCTCATCTATGTGGCTGTGTCATCGGTTCGTTGGCTCACCTCGTGGGACTATAACATGTACTATGGCTATTATGTCAGCATGCAGTCCCTGGGTGATTATTCGCGTGAGAATTTTGAACCGGGTTTTGCGTTGATTACCAATGCAATGGCACGGGCCGGTTTCCATTTCGCTTTCTATTTCGCCCTCTGGGCGGCGGCACAGATATTGTTGCTGTACTATGCCCTCAGGCATCGCAAGGTGCTGTTGCCATGGTTGGCACTGTGCATCTTCTTGGGGCCATACTATATCTTCTGGATGGGATTCGTTAGGCAGTCTGTGGTCGAGGCCTTGTTTGTGCTCATGGTGGAATTGATAGTCAGGCGCAAGTTCTGGTACTATCTTCTGCTGTCCTTGCTGGCCATCAGCATCCACAAGATGTGTGTGCTGTTCATTCCGCTCTATTTCGTGCCATTGATCAAGGTGCCCAATGCAAAGCGCTGGATGGCATTTGCGCTTATCGCACTGTGTTTCGTTTTGGGATCGTTCCCGCAGTGGATTCAGTGGATCTTTGACCGCCTGGGCTATTTAGCCGATGTCCTGGGCTATGGCCACTATTACCGCTTGTTCATGAGCAACAACTTGGAATATACCTTCAGGCCCGTTATGGGACCGGCACGTTTGTGCCCGTTGCTGACCTGTCTGATGATTATCTGGTATTATCCGGCACTCCGCCAGATGTTCTCTCGTGACAAGTATCTGCCCGCCCTGTTCCGCTTCTCGGTCGTCTATATGGCCTATATCAACCTGCTGGCTAACACGACTCAATACTTGACGCGCCCGGGCGAACTCATGCGCAGCTGTTTCTTGGTGATGGTGTGTTTCCTGCTTCATTACTTGTGGCGACAGCGCAAGTGGATACCCTTTGCGGTGTTGGCTTTCCTCAGTTTCTATTACGTCTATTACGAGATTGCCAAAGCGGCTCTCGTGGGAGGCAGCATCTACACGCCGGAATTATACCACACCTTCTTGTTCTAAAACAATAAACCCGCCTGGGATACTTCCAAGCGGGTTCTTTGATTAGAGTGGGGCAGACTGTCTACTCCTTCTTGCCTCCAAACTTGTTGTAGCTGATGTTCTCCTGTTTGAACTTGTCCTTGGGAGCGGGGGCTTCGTCGGGATAACCGATGCGCACCACGACAACGGGAACAATATTCTGCGGGCAGTTCAGCACGTTAGCCACCTCGGCAGTGCGTTCCTTGACAGGATAGACGCCCGTCCACACGGCTCCCAGACCCAGGGCATGAGCGGCAAGCAGCAGGTTCTCGGTCGCTGCCGACACGTCTTGAACCCAGAAGTCGGGCAGTTTGCCTTTGCCGTCGGGCATTGTGGTCTTGTCGGTGTCTCCGCACACGGCAATCAGCAACGGCGCATTTGTGGGCTGCCGGCCAGATAACTGGTCGATGGTCTTCTTGTCATCAATGACAATGAAGTGCCATGGCTGAAGGTTCACTGCGGTGGGGGCTGCCATGGCGGCCTTGAGCATGATGTCGATCTTCTCTTGCTCCACGGGCTGGTCCTTGTACTTACGGATGCTCGTACGCGTCATGATGTTCTCGATGGCTGCCTGGCCATTGTCGGCGGTTGTGGCCGTCTGTTGTTGTTTATCGTTGCCTTCCTGGTTGCATGCTCCCAATGTCAGCAGGACGGCAGCGATTGCTAATAAAGATTTTCTCATGTTGTTCAGTCAATTTGTTGATGAATAAATAGATAATAATAGTTTGGTTGAATGCGGGATTGCTGCAAAAATACTCAAAAAAATGATTAATCAGCATTTCTTGGCCGTTTTTTCTTCAATTAGGATGCTTTAACTGTTTGGACTTATAAATTTCTTGCCTCAGTAGAGTTTGTATTTGTAAATTATTATGTATCTTTGCATCCGCAAAAATTGGGTACAGACGGCTTCACCCCCAAGAGCATCTGGAAATGAACGTGGCATTGCCAGTTTTTAGAGTTTTATTATGAGCATTTGGCATAACATATTCTGTGTGATAACTTCACCCAAGTATGGGTGGGAGCTCATTAACGAGTCCAATATTCCCATTGGCAAAGTGTTGAATAACGCTTACCTGCCATTGCTGTGTGTGTTGGCACTCACATGCTTTGTGCCCATGATTTATGACCGCACCCTCAGTTTCAGCCATTGTCTGATGACTGGAATTGTGATGTTCTCGGCCTATTTCATCAGTTATTACATCATCATCTACCTGCTGGGCGGTTTTTATCCTGAATTGGTCAAGACCGAAGGGGCGACGGCGCGGTTGAATGATTACATCCTTTACAACCTCATCTTCCTGGTCTTGTTGATGATACTGCGCAACCTCTTGCCCAGTGACTTCACCCCTGTCCTGTTCTTGATGGCTTATCTGCCGTGGATGGCCTATCGTGGCACCGACCACCTGTTTGTCCGTAAAGACAAGGTCAGCAAGTTTGTCACCATCTCATCAGTATTGTTGTTGGGCTTGCCTTTGCTGCTCAACGGAATTTTTAATCTCTTTATCATCAAGTAATTATTGTTTAGACTATGGCTGCCAACAACAATCACAATACCATCAATATCAAGAACCGCAAGGCGACGTTCGACTATGAGATCATCGAGACGTTCACGGCGGGTATCGTCCTCACTGGCACCGAAATCAAGTCGATCCGTCAGGGCAAGTGCGGCCTGACCGATACCTATTGCATGGTCATCAACGGCGAGATATGGGTCAAGAACATGTATATTGCCGAGTACAGTTACGGCTCCTACAACAACCACACCACCCACCGTGATCGCAAGCTGTTGCTCAACCGTAAGGAGATACGCCGCATTGCCCGCGACACCCAGCAACCCGGCATTGCCATCGTGCCCTTGCGCCTGTTCATCAACGAGCGCGGACTCGCCAAACTGGTCATCGCCACAGCCCGAGGCAAACGCCAGTTTGACAAGCGCCAGTCCATTAAGGAGCGCGAGGACAAGCGCACTATCGACCGCATGTTCAAGCACTAAAGGTCTTGCTTGCCCATGAAACAACTGCCGATCGTCATAGTGATGCTTCTTGCCGTCCTCGTGGCGGTAGTTACGGGGTGTGACGGAACGCCGCGCTATGACACGCGGCTCGCTGCGGCCGACAGCCTCATGCGTGACAACCCCGACAGCGCCCTCGCCATCGTCGAGACCATCAACCGCGGCAGCCTTGCCACTACCGCCGACAGCGCCTACCATGACCTGCTGCTCACCCAGGCACGTTACCGATGCTACATCCTTGCCACCAGCGACAGCGACATCAACCGCGCCCTGGCCTACTACCGTGCCCACGGTGGCGAGCGCGAGAAACTCACCCGCGCCTACATCTACAAGGGCGCCGTGATGGAAGAACTCGGCCACCCCGACAGCGCCATGCTCTACTACAAGCACGCTGAAGCCACCGCCGCCCCCGATGACTACTTCAACCTGGGCTACACCAAGATTCGCATGGGAGCTCTCTACCGTGACTATTATGCAATGGATGGTAAGCACATTGAGAAATACGAGCAAGCGCTTAACTGTCTCCGTCACACTGACAATAAGCACTATCAGTTGGTTTGCATGGTCAACCTCGGTAGCTTGTATTGTCTGAAAGCTCCCCATAAAGCAGACTCTATATTGAATATGGCTCTGATTTTGGCTGACCAGCTCAACGACACCGATAATTATGTTGTCATTATGCAGAACATGGTCAAGAACGACATAAACAGATGCAAATACGATCATGCCCGAGGATTGATACAGAAAGTGTTGTCAATGAACAATCTGAAAATCACAATTCCTTTTTGTCTTTACTCAGCTCAGACCTATGCTTGCCTGCAAATGCCCGACTCGGCAGAATGGTTCTTGAAGCTTATAGGCGACACCCCTATCAGCAATGAAATGGACATAATAGCCTATACTGAGGCGAAGGGTGATATCGCTTTGGCACGTAGTGACACCATGACATATTTGTCTCTGAAAAACGTATGTAAACTGAAATCAGATTCCCTGCAATCTCTAGGGACACCATTGGCCATCATGAATGTCGAAGATCAGGTGGAGCGGCAATCACATCTGGCGGAGAAGTTGTCACAGCAAGCCCATGAGAACTGGAACTATGTTTTAGCTGGGGCATTCATCTTGAGTTTGGGGTTAGGCATGTTTATATTCCTTTGGCGCAGGAGAATCCATAAAAACCAGCTCAGACAACTCATGGAAACATCTCAATCGCAGTTGAATGAGATGAAGTTGTCGCTTGAAAACCTCAACAGGTTTGATGTCAAGGAGGAGCAGATGAAGGGCTTACTCAGTTCCTACATGAACTTAACACGTGACATGATGGAAGAATGCTACCATCACCCGAACCAGATGGTCACTCAAAGGATCAATAACATCATCAAATTCCAGAAGAAAAACAAAGATTTTTGGGAAAACCTCTATGGATACATCGATATGGAGTTCAATGGACTCATCTCAAAGACAAAAACGGACTATCCCCAACTTAATGACAAGGATATTCTGCTCTTAGCCCTGACGTCACTCAATTTTTCTTATATTCAGATTGCGCTTGTGCTAGGATACACGAATGCCACGACCATCAGCAGCAAGAAACAGCGACTGGCAAAGAAAATGGGACTTAATGGTTCAATGAATGATTATATCGGTCAGTTCAAGTCAACCTGAGTCCTTCAGATATTTTTGAGATTGAAAACACACAAGAAACCATAAAAAACATCAGAAAATAATACTGGAGCACAAGCTTGAAAACGCTGCATTAAATATATTTTTTCAACACACTGACCATGAGCATTTTATAAGAATTTTGCATTACGGATTAATTTGGATTAATACCATTATCTACAGTAACTTTGCAACGAAACAAACCCCCTTTTTTATTATGAAAAATTTTATTCTATTAATCCTTTTCAGTGTTTTTTGTTGTGGCTTGATGAAGGCTCAACACACACCTATTGTTATTCAGAATGGTGGATCAGCAAATGACCATTCGGAGCATTTTCTCCCGGCCGATGCGCCTGAAGTGTATTTGGACTTGGACGAGATGGAAATCATCATCGAGGCCGATGGGTTCGCCGATTACTACAATGTGGACATCTTCACTATGGCAGGGACGAGCCCCGTTCTGTGGGCCGTCGTCAACGGCACTTACGATACCGTTGACATCTCCTCCCTGCCAGCCGACGACTACCGCATTGTCATTTACTCCTCAAACAACAACGTTTTCGAGGGCTACTTCTCCATCGAGTAAAAAATCAATTGAATCAATTTTCATTTCATTATTAACTTATTAAAACTTAAACCACAATGAAGAAGTTTTTATTTTTCGTGGCAGTTACCCTCTTGTTATGCAGCGCCACCCAAGTGAATGCACAACTCATCATCCGCAACAGCGGCCATGCTGAGTTGGGAATGAACCCGTCATCCATTGAGAATGACACAGTTACCACGCTTAAACTCTTCGGCGAATATGGCGACAGCACCGCCGGGGCACGCATCACCTTCGGTGAGATCCCAGGCATTGGCTATAACGTAGCCATCGGTGAGCGTGGCATCACTGACACCGACCAGTTGTGGCTGCACGGCAAGAACGGCATCTACGTCACCAAAGGCGCAGGTACCACCTCCACTGATACGCTGCTGTATTTCGACCCGTCACGCTCCACTAAAATTATTATCAATAGTGATTTGATTGTTAGTGGAGTATATATCCGTTCCGATGAACGTTTCAAGGAGGACATCGAGCCGATGGAGAATGTGCTTGAAGCCTTGACCGTCTTAGAACCAGTCAGCTACCGTCTCAAGGGTGAATACATCAATGCCCATATGGGAACTAAACAACAGGAAAGCGAGCGTTTTGGTTTCCTGGCCCAGAATGTCAAGGAGATCTATCCCGAACTGGTACACACCGACATGAACGGTTACATGTCAGTCGATTACATCGGCTTAATTCCAATTCTCGTACAGGCCATCAACGAACTGCGTGCCGAACTAGCCGAAGTGAAGGGCGAGAAACAGGATGAAAGCGAGGCCTCACCCCTTCAGGCACCTGCACAGCAGTCGGGGCTTAATGAGCAGGCAAGTTTGAGCGCCGCCAAACTGTACCAGAACGCGCCCAACCCATGGAACAGCGAGACCGTCATCCGCTACTCGCTGCCCCAAAGCGTTGCCACTGCAGACATTTTCATCTATGACATGCAGGGTGCCCAACTCAAGCGCATCCCGGCCCAGGGCCGCGGCGAGAATCAGGTGGTGCTCACTGCAAATGACCTCAGGGCCGGCATGTACATCTACGCCCTGGTTGCCGATGGCACACTGATTGACAGCAAACAAATGATACTCACCAAGTAAAAAGATGCCCTATGGAAACAAAAACACCAATCCGATTGACGTTGGCTCTGGTGATGGCGATGACAGTGCTCGGGATGACGGCACGCTCGTCCATCACCTACCAGGCCACCTATCATCAGAGCGAGGTCACACTCGGCACCGACACACTGGGTGGTGTGACCTATTCCACGGTAAGTTACCACGGACTTTACAATGACGGGGCTCCTGGAGCACCGTCGCTGCCCGTTGATTACATCAAGTTCTCGGTGCCCTACAATGCCACCAACTTCAGCGTATCGACAACGGTGTCATCGCCATACACCTTGTATCCCGAAATCCTGTACCCATGCCAACCCCCGAGGATGATGAACGACACGACGCCCTTAATCATCACCTTGCCCGACAGTGCCATTTATTACTCCAACACCTACTACCCCTCACAGCGAGCGTGGGTGGTCGATGAAGGTTATCTGGCTGGCGAGAACCATATCGTGACTGTGGCCGTATTGCCCTGGCAATACAAGCACTTAACCCGTGTGGGGTCTGTCGATCAGTTGAAACTGCATCGTACTGTGAACCTGACGTTGAGTTATGACTTGAGCGACTCATTGGCAATGTACCCCATCGTCAGAGATGATACAACCTTGAGAAACGAGGGCTACCGCTTGACGCAAGAAATCGTGGTCAATGGTGGCAGTGTGCGCTCACATGCCCCCGTGGATATAGCCATGATGGATCCGGATGCTCTCATCTTCCCACCAGGAGATGGCGTGAACGGCGGATTCCCTCCCCAAGAACCAAGAGACTCCACAGGTATGATTCCAGACCCAGGCAATACAGGAAATTATGGAGGCGAGATGTATGTCGATAGCTACCCTTATCTGATAGTCACAACAACAGACCTGCTCCAGTCAACAAAAAGGCTGGCAGCACTCAAACGCCAGAAAGGCTATAATGTGAAAGTCGTGACCATGGACGAAGTGTTGAACAGTCCGTACTCAATGGATGGCGACCGTGTCCCGTTGGGTGGCGGCACTTATCACCTAGCCTATACCGATGCCGCTGGTAAACTCAGGCAATATTTGAGGTATCATTTCAAACATGGGACGAAATACGTTTTTCTTGTAGGTGACGTGCCATACAGGTATATAACTATACAACCAAATATTTCATATCCACCCTATGACGTACCTTCAGATTTGTACTTCAGTGACATGAACAGTGATTGGTCGGATGACAGCTTGAAGTACAAAGATAGAAATCCCGAACTCTATGTGGGTCGGCTCATGGCCAGCGATGGACAACAAGTTCAGAATTACACCGACAAACTGCTTAGATATGAGTTAAATCCTGGTGATGGAGAACGATCCTATTTGGAGAGGGCTTTCTTTTTAGATGGTAGGGATGAGCTCATAACGGGGAAACTTAAAAACTTAAGAGATTCCTTGAGTGTGTTTTATCCCAATCAGATTTATGTCAGTGACAGTATAGGAAACCTTAATCCCCTGTTAGGTAATAATGTGATTGATACAATTAGGACAAATCCTGTCGGATTCGTAACCATCTATAATCATGGGGATACAACACTGATTTTAGTTCATGGAGACCAAGATATTTATGAGAATTTTATTCATGCTAACAGTACGATAAACGGTGGAAATGGTTTGAATTGTCTAATGAACAAGAAATATCCGATGATTTTCTATGCTCTTTGCTGTAGAACTATGCCATTTGACAGTGGCAATCGCATCAACTTCGGACAATCGTTTACTATCGGAAAGGATTACGGTGGCCCTGTTTATATTGGTTATACTAGAGAAGCATATGGTACATGCCAATTAGATATCTATATTCAATTTATTAGAAGGCTGAGAAATGGGTATTATAAACTCGGTGAAGCTGTAGCTTTATCAAAGATGGATGCTAAATTTCCTGGTTCATATTATTATGCCTTAGAAAATGGATATTTTGGAGATCCTTCGGTAGAACTTTGGACAGCTACACCACAGGACTATTTAGGTGTTAATGTGACTCAATCAAGCAATTCAATATCTATATCAGGAGTTGAAGCGGATTCCACAATTATTGGTTATTATAGCACTTTTGGGTCTTATAGAATGAAAACAATCAAGTCATCCAGTGTAACAATCAAAAATGCTTCACCTAATCGGCCGATTATGGTATATGAACATGGCCATATTCCATATATTGTGCCGATGTTTTTACAGAATTTGAACTTGAACGAGTCGCAGTATGTGTTTGCCAGTGATGTAGTTGCAGGCAGCTCCGTTGATAGTGGCCGCACAAGTGGCGATGTCATAGTCAAGAATGGCGTTGAATACGAGATTGAGGCGTCTGGAACTGTGACGCTTCAAGATGGTTTTAAAGTAGAGAAGGGAGCGTTTTTCGCAGTCTATCCTTCAAGTTATTAATAAAATCTGTTGCTTGCCACAGAAATAATCATTATTTTTGCGGCAAGCAACATCAAATAATATAAGATTATGAAAAAGACATTGTTTTTTGCCATTTTGGCGCTGCTTTGTATGTCCCAAGCAAGAGCCCAGGATAACAGCCCCCTCCCTATCGTGCGTGAAGGTGTCAAGTGGGTTAACGAGAAGGTGATTGTCGATCATGGCGACACGACCCGATACTACTATAATTATGAAATCCACGGTGATTATGATGACTTCTCTCAGGTTGACAGCTGGTCCGACTATGATGGCTTGGGGTACAAGGCTTGCTTTTACTATACGGGAAATGAGCTTGACCTGAATACCGACAGTCTGATTGCTGGGCTGAAAGGTTATGCGTACGATACATATTGCGGAAGGAACCATGCTTACGACGCAGTTAAACATATAATCCCCTTGGGTATATTCACTTCTATTGTAGAACCTAAAAAGTGGATGTACGCTTTTTATGAAACCGAGTATATGGGTACGACCTACAATATTGTGGATTTTTACATTTTTAGTCAGGAGATACTAGGGAATTCCGGCAGCTATCCAAGGGATCCGTACTTGACGCATGAGAATTTCACTGAAGTTGAGCCTGTCGAGATTGAGGGCAAGACATGCCGCCGTTGGTCCATCGTGGGCGAGGATGGCGACACGCTGGCCTATGTGGTCGAGGGCATCGGCTTCGACAGCCGCGACATGGGCGACCTGCTGACGCCGTTCACGCGCCGTCCCGACCCCGCTGCCGACCATCAGGAATGGTGCGGCCTGAGCCATGTGGTGAAGGATGGCGAAATCATCTACAAGGGCATGCGCTACCGCAAGGAGAGCATAGTGGGCATCGGCGAGGCGGTGGCCGACCAGCCGCGCCGCGTGCTTGACCCGAACTACTACAACCTGATGGGCCAGCCCGTTGGCAAGGAGGTGCCCACCACGCCCGGCATCTACATCCACCAGGGCCAAAAAATTTGTGTGAGCCGAATACCATGATGCTCGCATCAATGGTTGAGGCGCAACCAAATTTATCCAACATCGTGGAACGCTGATGTCCAGCGTTGACTTCACACAGGGGGCTGCGTTGAGCTAGGGGCTGCTGATAACTATAATCAACTGCGACAATAATAAACCATTGCCGCAGTTGATGTAGTATTGTAACTCCAGTTTGTTTGGTTGTCGCACTGATACCCGCTGTCTATCAAAGCCTTCAGTTCGTTTTGCTGAATACTGATCAGTCAGTCCATGATTATAGCTGCTTGATCTCAGCGACCGACTATCGATTGATTTGTACTAAAAAGCGGTTGATTGCTTGAGCATCAACCGCGTGGTGATTATGAAACGTTATCATTTCATTCTTTGGGATTCCGTATGAGCCAATCAAAGGCGATTCTCAATTCGTTAGCCCGATAAGTGACCTCGTCCACCATCAAGGGTGTGGGTGTGGGGCCCTCGACGTCATATATGCTACCCTCATGGAAATA
This sequence comes from Muribaculaceae bacterium, assembly GCA_017557665.1. Next base: position 74,779 of record JAFYYI010000024.1, read on the forward strand.
GTAGCGGCGATCAAAGCGTTTCCCGTTTTCATCATAGTCTTGGGTTGTGGCAAATAAGAGTCTCTGGCTTGAAGAGTCAAAGAGGTATTCCTCATTGTATTTCTTCTTCCCGATATTGTAACTGCGGGTGACCAAGTAGAGAGGATAATAGAAGAAATGAGGATCTTCGTCCTCGGAGAGCAAGTAGGTGCCTCTGACGGTGTTGAAGTAGAAGTGGAGTGTCTCGGTGGTCTTACCGTTACCGCGGACCGTGTAGTTGATCGTGGTAACCATTTCGTTGCCCATGCCTTTGTTCTTATTCATGGATTCTTTGGCCTGCTGGTAGGCGGTCTGAATCGATGAGATGACAGGGTCTGATTGCTGGGCAGCCACAGTAAGTGCTGCCAGCATGCAAACGGTGAGCAGGATTTGTCTAAGATTTTTCATAACTGTATATATTTAAAAGATAGTTTATTAAGATAAGGGACTGACCTGCTATCAGAGGTCAAATTCTACATTAATAGTGCAAATATAGCAATATTTTCCTTTTTCTCTTCTTTTTCGGCAATTTTTATTCAAGAGGGGGTGATATTCGTGTCAGGTTATTTGATATGCTCTTTTGGGGTGCTGGAAGGCCATAAGATAAAAAAACTATAACAACCAGGACAACAAGAGTGAGCGTTGTCCAAAGTTGTTATAGTTGTTGACTGATTAAGAGAGCCGTATGGCTGCTCTTAACTGTTGGTGATTATCCCAGGAAGCCCAGAAGGACACCAGCGGCAACTGCCGAACCGATCACGCCGGCCACGTTGGGACCCATGGCGTGCATCAACAGGTAGTTGCTGGGATCGCTCTTGAGACCCTGGTCGTTGCTGATGCGTGCTGCCATAGGCACGGCCGATACACCGGCATTGCCGATGAGCGGGTTCAACTTCTTGCTCTTGGGCAAAATCAAGTTGAAAAGTTTCACGAACAGCACACCCGAGCAGGTGGCGATGACAAATGCGCAGAAGCCGAGGAAGAAGATAAAGATGGTTTCCTTGGTCAGGAACTGCGAAGCCTGAGTCGAGGCACCCACGGTCATACCCAACAAGATGGTCACAATGTCGGTCATGGCATTGCTGGCGGTGTGGGCAAGACGCTTGGTCACACCACTCTCACGCAGCAGGTTACCGAAGAACAACATACCCAGCAGGGGGATAGCCGAGGGAACGACAAAACAGGTCAACAGCAGGCCGAAGATGGGGAAAATGATCTTCTCCAGCTGGCTTACCTTGCGCGCGGGTTTCATGCGCATCTTGCGCTCTTTCTCGGTCGTCAACAGGCGCATGATGGGCGGCTGAATCACCGGAACGAGTGCCATATAGCTGTAGGCACTCACGGCAATCGCCCCCATCAGGTTAGGTGCCAGCTTTGATGACAGGAAGATGGCGGTAGGGCCGTCGGCGCCACCGATGATGGCGATAGCACCGGCCTGGTCGGGCATGAAGCCCAAGGCAAGGGCGATCATATAGGCGCCGAAGATACCAAACTGGGCGGCAGCACCCACAAGCATCAACTTGGGGTTGGCGAGCAGCGCGCTGAAGTCGGTCATCGCGCCGATGCCCAGGAAGATGAGCGGCGGGTACCAACCGTTGCGCACACCTTGATACAGGATGTTAAGGACAGAACCGTCCTCATAGATGCCAATCTCGTTGCCCGGCTGGAACGGGATGTTACCGATCAGGATACCGAAGCCGATGGGAACAAGCAGCATGGGCTCAAAATCATGCTTGATGGCGAGGTAGATGAAGAACAGACCCACCAAGATCATGATCAGGTTAGTGTAGTCAAAGTTGTAGAATCCGGTGAAATGCCAGAAATCCAGCAACTTAGTGAACAGGAAATTGTCAAGCAGTACCATAGCTTTAACTAGTTTCTGGTTTCTAGTCCTTAGTTTCTAGTTTTTGAGTCTATAGGAAGCGGATGCTTACTAGAGACTAGAAACTCTGGACTATAAACTAATTATCCGATTACCATGATAGTGTTACCCTCGAGTACCGAATCCTCCTTCGATACCTCGATGCTCTTGACGGTTCCGTCAACTCCAGCATGAATCTCGTTGCCCATCTTCATGGCCTCAAGGATGCATACCACGTCGTCGGCCTTCACTTGCTGACCAACCTTGACAAAGATGTCCTTGATGACGCCGGGAAGCGGCGACTCAATCACGTGACCTCCGCCAGCGGCGGGCGCAGCCTTGCGGGCGGCAGGCTTGGGAGCGGCGGCGGGAGCATCGCTCACTGCGACACGCTTAACGGCGGGAGCGGCCTTGGGCTGCTCGGGCAATTCAACATCGTATGCCACGCCGTTCAATTGGATATGGGCGATATTGCCCTCAATGTTATCGATGGCAACAGTGTACTCGTTACCATTGATCTTATATTTGTATTCCTTCATTTTGAGTGAATGGTTTTTTGTTTATCAGTTTCCGGTTCTTGTTCTGTAATCTCTAGAAGATGGTGATCATACTAAAAACATAAAACTCACGACCGAAAACTGAATGAGTTGATTATTTCTTGATAACGGGTAATTCGCGCATCAGATTCGTCTTGGTGGCCCAGGTCGAACCGTCACGGGGAGACAGTGTCAAGACGCCGCTCTCCTGGTCATGGGCGTTCAAGTGCTGATACAAGGCGAAACAAATGGCTGCCATCTTCTCACCGTCAATGTCGCCGTTGGTGGCAGATACTGCGGTGGCTGGAACGGCTTCGGGAGCTGCTGCCTTCTCCTTGTTCTCGGTCTGCAGATTCCGGCTGGCAAACTTGCCGAACAGCTTGAAGCAGATGTAGAGCAGGGCCAGGGCGCTGAAGACCACCGACATTGCCAACAGGGCAATCCAGTAGCCGTGAGGATCTTCTTCACGGAACTTCTCGATGTTCTCGTTCACCTCGCGGGCATTGTAGTTGCCCTTGGTGACAGCGGTCTTAATGGTCTTGCCGTCCTTTACGGTCCAGTTGGTCTTGCCGTCATCCAGCACGCTGGGCAGGCGACCTTCTTTATCGATAGCATAGGTCTCACCCGGTTTGAGTGACGCGGGAATCGTCACATCGTCAACCAGGTCACCATTCACGTCATAGAGGGCCACATAATTGTCTTGGCCAGCCTTCAAGGTGAAAGGCAGGTGGAAGGTTCCAGCCTTCACATCACCATCGGCTTCCATGACAAAGTGGGTGCGGGGTGCGATCTTGGTGTTGCGTTCGTCGCCACGGGGAATCTCGTAGATGTCCATGGGACGTTCCTTGCACCACTCAATCAACACCTTATTGGGCTTAATCTTAGAAGTGTCTGTCACGGCCTTGATGTGGTTCTTGACCTCTTCGCGGCTCAGCGTGGTGATAAACATCTTCTCGACGGCATTGGTGCTGTAGGATGAGTTGTAGAACTCAATCCAGCCGTTGCCGCCCGTGCTGTCCTGCTGGACCATTACCTCGTTGATGCGCACGTTTTTGCGGCCCTGGGCCAACGTGGGCAGTGCGAGGATGGCGCACAGCAGCATGAGTGTCAATGCTCTTTTACTCATAACAGATTGCATTGATTACAAGGGAATATTACCATGCTTCTTGGCAGGGTTGGTCAACTTCTTGGTGCGCAGCACTTCCAGAGCACGAATCACGCGGAAACGAGTGTTCCTCGGCTCGATCACGTCATCGATGTAGCCATAGCGAGCTGCATTGTAAGGCGTGCAGAAGAGGTTGTTGTACTCGTCTTCCTTCTCCTGGATGAACTTCTTGCCCTGCTCGAGCAGCTCCTTGGCCTTGGCTTCGTCGCCAGCAGCCTTGGCCTCTTCGGCCTGGGTCTTGAAGTTCTTGCTGTCCTTGGCATAGAGGATCTCGGCAGCACCGGCAGCGCCCATAACGGCGATCTCGGCGCTGGGCCATGCGTAGTTCAGGTCACCGCGCAGCTGCTTGCAGCTCATCACGATGTGCGAGCCGCCATAGCTCTTGCGCAGAGTAACTGTAACCTTGGGCACGGTAGCCTCGCCATAGGCGTAGAGCAACTTGGCACCGTTCATGATCACAGCGTTATACTCTTGGCCGGTACCGGGCAAGAAGCCGGGCACGTCAACGAGGGTTACCAGAGGAATGTTGAAGGCGTCGCAGAAGCGGACGAAGCGGCCGCCCTTCTTCGATGCGTTCACGTCGAGCACACCAGCCATGCAGTTGGGCTGGTTGGCAACTACGCCGACAGCCTGGCCGTTGAAGCGGGCGAAGCCGACGATGATGTTCTTGGCAAAGTCCTTGTGAACCTCGAGGAACTCACCATTGTCGACGATGGCGCTGATCACCTGATACATGTCGTAGGGGTCGTTGGCGCTCTCGGGGATGATGTTGTTCAGGGCATCCTCCACACGGTCGATGGGATCGGTGCACTCCACACGGGGAGTCTCCTCCATATTGTTGCTGGGCATGTAGCTCAACAGCTGGCGGATGATGGCGATAGCCTCTTCCTCGGTTTCGGCGGCAAAGTGGGCCACACCGCTCTTGCTGGCATGAACACCTGCACCACCGAGCTGCTCCTGGGTCACATTCTCGCCAGTCACGGTCTTCACGACCTTGGGACCGGTCAAGAACATGAAGGAGATACCCTTGGCCATGATGATGAAGTCGGTCAGGGCAGGGGAGTAAACGGCACCACCGGCACAGGGGCCAAGGATGGCGCTGATCTGGGGAATCACACCCGAGGCGTTGATATTGCGCTGGAAGATTTCGGCATAGCCGGCCAGTGCGTTCACGCTCTCCTGGATGCGGGCACCGCCCGAGTCATTCAGGCCGACAACAGGTGCGCCCTGCTTCATGGCGAGGTCCATCACCTTACACATCTTAAGTGCCATGGTCTCACCCAGTGAACCGCCGATGACGGTAGCATCCTGAGCAAAGACGTAAACCAGACGACCACCAACGGTACCGAAACCGGTCACAACGCCGTCGCCGTCATAGGTCTTCTTCTCCATGCCGAAGTTGGTGCAGCGGTGCTGAACAAACATGTCCAGTTCCTCAAAGCTGCCCTCGTCAAGGAGCATATTGATGCGCTCACGGGCAGTGAATTTGCCCTTCTCGTGCTGCTTGGCAATGGCCTTCTCGCCACCACCCAGGCGCGCTTTCTCGCGACGCTCGATCAGCTCTTGAATCTTATCAAGTTGTTTTCCCATTTTTGAACGTTATTTGTTTAAAGCGTTAACAAAGCGCTAATAGCTAATTGCTAACAGCTGATTACTCATTGGGTTTCTCACAAAGCTCTAACAACGCGCCACAAGTGGTCTTGGGATGCAGGAAGGCGATGTTCAGGCCCTCAGCGCCCTTGCGGGGCTGTGCATCGATGACGCGGCCACCCTTCTCCTGAACCTCGTTCAGAGCGTTCTGAACGCCGTCCTCGATAGCAAAGGCAACGTGCTGGATGCCACCACGGCCACCGTTCTTCTCGATGAACTTGGCGATAGCGCTCTCGGGGGCAGTAGCCTCGAGCAGCTCAATCTTGGTCTGACCAACCTGGAAGAAGGCGGTCTTTACCTTCTGATCAGCAACTTCTTCAATTGCGAAGCACTTGATGCCCAACATGTTCTCGTAGAAAGGAATGGCCTCCTCGAGCGAGGTAACGGCGATTCCCACGTGTTCAATGTGCGAAATCTTCATAACTGTTTGATTTTTAATAAATTATTTAATGTAAATAAATGATTTCTCGAATTAACGCACAAAAGTACAAAAAATTATTTTTATATAATGTAGCAGTATGCTTAAAAATGAATAAAATACGCGGTGCCGCGATGAACAACAGAGGCCTGACCAAGCAGAAACTGTTGCTCATGATATCAGATGACTATCCCTTGTGGGTAACTTCAGGATTTGATGTTGGATTTTAGACTTTAGATGTTAGATTTTAGACTTTAGACTTTAGACATTAGACATCAGACCTTAGACATCAGACATTAGGCTTAACTCCTCATTTCTCATTCCTAACTCCTAATTTCTAACTCCTAACTCCTCATTCCATTTAGTCATCAAGGTGCAGAACTTTGGCGAAACGCACCTGACTCTTGTAGACGGGGAAACTAAGGGTCATGATGACGCCATTCTCGATGGTGGCCTGAACGTCCTTGTCAATAGGTTCTTGGGTCGCGTCAATCCACGTAGCATCATAGTTGCCACTGAAGATGGTCTTGACGATATGACCCTTGAGCATTCCAGGCTGCCATTGTGACTTCTTGACTTCGGCGCCGTCGATATAGATGAGGTCATAGCCATCATCGGCTCTCACTACAGCGAGCGTGTATCGGCCTCCCAGCCTCAGCCACTCGTCCTGCATGTCACGGTCAAGATATTTCCAGTAGCCCTCAACCGGGTCGATGCTGGCTGCTAGATACTCGTCAAGCGCATCACGCGTCCATCGGGTCATGGTGGTGCCTTGATTCTCGTTCTCGATAGTCAGCACCGCGCGTTCTATGGCCACACGCGCCCCTGGCCCAACAAAGTAACCCACCTGAATGCCGCCTGCAGGGCGTGTCACGCTGGCATCAATCACCTGTTGCAGTTCGTCTTTGCCAACTGAGACGTGAACGCTTCGCTCATCGACATCAACACACATGGTGTTGTAGTCATCTTCAAGCGAGACCCCCTTGTCTAATGTCACTTGGGCCAGTTCTTTCTCCTCCGAACCATTGTGCTGGATGAGCGTGATAAGCATTGTGCGCTGGTCGGTGATGTCATCAAATGGCGCGCTGTTGTCGCAACTCAGCACCACGGCACAATAACTGTGTCCATCATCGTTGAACACCAGTCCCCAACTTGTGGCATTTATCGTTTCTTTCTTGCCGGTCATGGGATTCTTGATGCTCATCGTTTTACCCTGCTTGTTGTTGAGGTTGGCAAGGCGCAGCTGGTAGCGATAGGCAGTACTGCGCACCTCCATCGTGTCAAGCGTGAAGGCCGTTGCCATGGTGGCGTTCTCTTCAACAAGGCGGTCATCAACAATGGCCTTGTAACGGCCAGCCATTCTCATGGCCGGGTGAGGAAACAGACCGCCAAACTGATTGCTCGACGAGTTATAGAATGACTTGCCTTGAATCTCTGATCCCGTCAAGGCAAGCAGTGTTATCACTATTGTAAAAAGAATATGTTTCATGAGTTCAAAAATCTTATTCGTGATGATAGGGCTCGTGTCTCAAAATCGTGAAACCACGGTAAAGCTGTTCGACAAAGATGAGGCGCACCAGTTCGTGAGGGAACGTCATCTTGCTCAGCGAGATTTTCTCATTAGCGCGGTCATACACCTCTTGGGAAAAACCATAGGGACCACCAACGACAAACACAAGCCGCTTGCAGCCACTGGCCATGCGGCGTTGCAGCCACTGGCTGAAGTCCATCGACGTGCGCTCGGTGCCGTGTTCGTCGAGCAACACAACATGGTCACTGCTCTCGAGCGATGCCAGTAAAGCCTTGCCTTCGGCGACTTTCTGTTGCGCCTCGCTCAGGTTGCGGGTCCCTTTCACATCGCGGATGTACTGGATGTTGAAGGTCACATAATGCTGTAACCGTTTCACATAGTCCTCGATGCCCTGTCGGACAAATCCGACCTCGGTCTTGCCGATGACTGCAAGTGTAATCTTCATTTTCTTCTTTCGTTTGCTAATTATTGCCACAAAATTAGCAAAATCATTGAATTTTTTATAATTTTGTCATCTTGAAATCACTAAATAATGATAATGATATGAAAACTCGTGAAGAACTGATTGATGAGTTGATAGACCTGGCTTTTGCCGAGGATATCGGTGACGGCGACGCTACGACACTGTGTTGCATTCCAGCCGACGAGATGGGACGCCAGCGCCTGATTGTAAAAGAAGAAGGCATCTTGGCTGGTGTAGAAATCGCACGTCGGGTGTTTGAGAAGTTTGACCCCGAATTGCAGATGGAGGTCTTTATTAAGGATGGTGCGCATGTGAAGCCAGGAGACATCGCCTTTGTGGTGACGGGCAAGGTGCGCTCACTGCTCCAGACCGAGCGCCTGATGCTCAACATCATGCAACGCATGAGCGGTGTGGCCACTACGACCGCCCGTTATGCCAAGTGCCTTGAAGGCCTGAAGACGCGTGTGCTCGATACTCGCAAGACTACGCCGGGAATGCGTATTCTCGAGAAGGATGCTGTTCACATTGGCGGCGGTTGCAACCACCGCATTGGCCTGTTTGATATGATCTTACTCAAGGACAACCATGTGGATTTCGCCGGAGGCATTGTCCCTGCAATAGAGAATGCTCATCGTTGGTGCAAGGAGAACGGAAAAGACCTCAAGATTGAGATCGAGGTGCGCAACTTCGAAGAGTTGCAGCAGGTGCTTGACCATGGCGGTGTGGACCGCGTGATGCTCGACAATTTCTCGGTGGAGAACACGCGTAAAGCAGTCGAAATCATCAATGGCAAGGTAGAGACTGAGTCCAGTGGCGGTATCACCATCGACACGTTGCGTGCCTATGGAGAATGTGGTGTAGACTACATCTCGGTGGGAGCGCTCACTCACTCCATCAAGTCGCTTGACATGAGTTTCAAGGCTTGTTGAGTATAGAATCGTATTTTTGGTATAAATGTGGGCGTGAGAATTAGATGAACGGTCACACGTTACACGACGTACAACCCTTGGTATTGCATGGTGTGGAGCTTGGCGCTCCTGTCATCATTGCAGGACCTTGCAGTGCCGAAACCGAGCAGCAGACACTTGATGCAGCGCGTGCGTTGAGCGCCATCGGTGTGAAGGTTTTCAGGGCAGGGCTTTGGAAACCGCGCACCATGCCAGGTTCCTTTGAAGGGGTGGGAGACCGGGGTCTGGCTTGGCTTCAGTTGGTCAAGAGTGAGACAGGTATGGCGGTGGCTACCGAGGTGGCTACCATTGAACACGTGCGTGCTGCTCTCGAAGCAGGGATCGACATTTTGTGGGTGGGAGCCCGCACGAGCGCTAACCCCTTTGCCATGCAGGACATCGCCGATGCTTTACAGGGGCATGATGAGGTGGCCGTGCTGGTGAAGAACCCTGTCAACCCCGACTTGGATTTATGGCTTGGTGCCCTGCAACGCATATTGGGTGCAGGAATTACCCGCTTGGGTGCGGTGCATCGCGGCTTCAGTTCGGCTGGTGCCCACTTGTACCGCAACGACCCGCAGTGGCACATCCCGTTTGAGCTGCGCCGTCATGCTCCAACCATGACTATCTTGTGTGACCCGTCACACATTGGAGGCAAACGCCAGTATGTGGAGCCTTTGTCACAGATAGCACTTGATACGGGCTTTGATGGGTTGATGATTGAGAGCCATTGTGATCCCGACCATGCCCTGAGCGACAGTGCCCAGCAGATAACACCACAGGACTTGAGTGCCATGCTTGGTCGTCTGGTCATACGTTCAGGCCGGCCCGTTGAGGATGAACTGGCATTGCTGCGGCAACAGATTGACGACTGTGACCATGAACTACTTGCGGTTTTGGCACGGCGCATGAGTGTGGCGCGCGAAATAGGCCTTTTCAAGAAAGCCCATAACTTGCGCATCTTGCAACCCCAACGCTATCAGGAAGTAATTAAAGCACGACTTGAAGAGGCCGAATCCTTGGGACTCTCCAACGACTTCATTCAGCGTGTCTTGGAAGCTATCCACGAGGAGAGCGTCAATCAGCAGCTATCGTTATAGAGAGAATTATTTGAAATAAGATGAAACGAGTTATCATTATTGGAGCCTCTTCGGGCATGGGACAGGAAGTGGCCAAATTGCTGCTGGCCGAGGGGTGTCGGCTTGGTGTGGCGGCACGCCGTGAGGACCGTCTCGAGGCATTGAAACAGTTGGCGCCTGATAGGGTAGAAGTGCAAGCCATTGATGTCACCACCGATGATGCCACGGCACGCCTTCGGGAACTGATAGAGCGCTTGGGAGGAATGGACCTGTTTTTCTACGCCTCAGGCATCGGTAAGCAGAACCGAACGCTCACCGAGGATATTGAACTCAATACCGTCAACACTAACGCTTTGGGATTTACCCGAATGATAGGGGAGGCTTACCGTTATTTCGCAGAACGTGGCGAGGGCCACATTGCCGCCATCACTTCGATTGCTGGCACCAAAGGACTCGGTCCCGCTCCGTCCTACTCGGCGACAAAGGCGATGCAGAACGTTTATCTTCAATCCCTTGAACAGCAAGCCAATGCCCGAAAGTTAAACATCCGTTTCACCGACATTCGCCCCGGCTTTGTAGATACTGATTTGTTGGCAGGCGATTTCCGTTATCCCATGATGCTGAAGCCCGAAAAAGTGGCACAACAGATTGTTAAAGCCATTCATCACAAGCGCCACGTTCAAGTGATTGACTGGCGTTATGCTATCCTGACCGCCTTCTGGCGCCGCCTTCCCCGTCCCCTCTGGCGCCACTTCAAACTCTAACACAGCACCTGTCCCGTACTCCGAGACTCTGCCACGGAACACAGTTTTTCCTTGGTAAACAAAAAGAGTTATCAGTTTTTAGACTTGGTGGTGACGCGGGCTGCGGTGTGGTAGTGGCTGGCGTAGTAGTTCTGGCGCAGGTCGTCGACCACGACGCCTCGTGATGATGAGGCGTGGACGAACTTGTTGTCTTTCAGGTAGATGCCCACATGGGAAACATGCCCGTCACTGCTGGTGATGAAAAAGATGAGGTCTCCCTCGTCCAGGTCGTCAAGGTCAATGGGTTTGCAGTTCAATTCCAGCATCTTGGCAGTGTTGCGCTGCAACTTGATGCCATACACTTCCTGATAGACTTCCATGACCATTCCTGAGCAGTCGGTGCCTTCACCACAGGCGTGGGCTGCATAGACGTAAGGTGTGCCTAACCAGCGCTTCAGCACCTTGTACAGTTCCTTATTCTCTTTTCTGCCAAGTTTGATGTCGAGTCGAGCCCATTCGTCACTGACGAGGCCATTGCCCTTGGGCGTGGGTTTTTTCTTGTCTTTTTTGTCGGTTTTAGCGGTAGTGCTGCCGCTGTCGTCATTGCCGCCGCGGTTGCGACGTTCATGGTAGGGGCGATAGGTGTGTGTGTTACTTTTGGTACTGCGGCACGATACAACTGGCAGCGACATGAGAATCGCCGCTGCCAGATATAATATCGTTTTGCCGTAGCGCTTGACCATTTTAGTCTTTCTTTTCTTCCTCGGTGGTTTCTTCGGCTTTGCCTTCTTCCTCTTCCTTGGCAGTGAAGTCGGTGATGCCTTTCTCTACGAGGATATTGTACCAGGATATGATTTTCTTGATGTCACTGTTGTGAACGCGCTCCTGATCCCAATTCTCAAGCACGCCATCCATGAACTCATGGAACTTCTCGGGTGTGCTGTATTCCTTGGCATCAACGGGCTTGTTGTCATATTTCTTACCCACGTTCTCGAGCACCTGAGGCAGGGGCAGGTCATCGGTGGTGGTGAAAATGGAGATGTCGCCCAAGGACATCACGCGGTCACGTGTGTGGACGGGGAAACGTTTGCCGTCGGCAAGCGCCTCGACCAAAAGCATGTTTTTACCGTATGAAATCAGTTTGTAAAGTCCGGGACGTCCCGAAATCGATAAAATTTTCTTCAGCATAATTTCAGATGTAATGTTGATGATTTTAATATGATTATTAATATGGTTTAGCTGTTTTCAGCAAGTAATCTCAGGACTTGAGGCAGAATGGCCGTAACGTCGTCATTCACGATAACCTGTTCACCATCGGTGATTTGTTCCTCGGCAATTTGAGCGACCATGCGATCGCGCACCTGCTCAGCCGTGAGACCATTGCGGGCCATCACGCGCCTGATGCGCACATCCTCGGGTGCTGTCACGTGCCAAACGCCATCCACCATGCGGTCAATGCCTGCCGTGCGCAGCAGTGCCGTCTCGACGAATGCCGCTTGGTCTCCCTCTGCGGCTCTACTGTCGGCCCACAGGCGCATGTCCCGTGCTGTAGCCGGGTGGACGATGGCATTGAGTTGTTTCAAGGACTGCTCGTCGGCAAATGCCACGGCACTCAGGTGCTGGCGGTTCAATGAGCCATCGGCAAGGTAGGTCTCGTTGCCAAAGGCCTCAATTAACTGACGACGCACATCTTGGCTCTCGGTCATGAGAGACTTGGCACGACTGTCGCAGTCATAGACCTGATAGCCCATCACCTGCAACATGTGAGCAACAACGCTTTTGCCGCTACCGATGCCTCCTGATATGGCGAATAATCTCATCGGGATCGCTCAATGATATACTCAACACTGTCTTGAGACAGCTCCATATCCTGATATGCCGCGGGAGCCTCGCCAATCATGACCTTTACCATGTTGCTGTTGGAATTGAAGTTCAGCGAGTTGTAATCCACAACGAGGGTGATGCTCGCATCATCTTTGATGCGGCTTACCGGTGAGCGATAAGTCACATCAATGTCGCTGGGGAACAGCAGCATCTTTACCCCAACAGGCGCGTTGCGCACCACGATCTTGACGGAGCGCGTCTGGGTCTTCAGCTTCTCAATGGGCACCATGATGTCAATCGAACGAGGCTCGGTGATAGCGCCATTCAAGGGAGCTATCATCACCTTGCGACGCAGAGTGTCGGTCAGGTCGGTCTCTTTAACATGATAGGTGTACACCTCGTTGATTTCATTCAGTGTCTTGGCGTCGCTGAAGAGCATTACCGAGTCTTGACTCTGAATCAAAGCACCATTTTGGGTGTAATCTTCGCGAGGCTCGACAATGATGTCGGCTCTCACCGGCACTTTCTTGCCAGGCAAGTCGGTGAACTTGATATTGATGGACTCAGGCAGCACACTGACAATAACGGCGTGCTTGTTCAGGATATGGGCAAGCGCTTTCTTGAGGTGGCTCTGGTCCACCTTGAAGTAAGAACTGCCATCACTGTAGTCACTGAAACGGAGCGTGAGCGTCGGCGTTTTGTGGAACAGGTAAGATAAGAACCTGTAGCCACGGTCCTTGACAGTGACAGTCAGCGTGTCGGGAACTTTGGTAAGCATGTGCACGTTATTGGGTAGATGTATCTCCACCGGCACCTCCATATCAAGCTGAATATCACTGTTAAATGTCAGGAAACTCCAAAAAACAGCCGAGATAACCACAAACACGAGATAAAGGAGTATCGACCTTGTGCGAGGCGATTCCTTCATCCTGTCACGCAGTTTATCCCAGAGTTTCATGGATTCAAGCCCTAATTATTACTACTGTCAGTAAAAATTATTTCTTCACGTCGGCGCCAGTCTCGGCAACGTCCTGCATCGACTGGTAGATTGAGTTCTTGTCAATCTTGATGGTCACGTTGTTGTCGATCTCCAGCAGCACATAGCTGTCCTTAATCTCGCGGATGCGGCCATAGATACCGCCTGCGGTCATCACCTTGTCACCTCTCTTCAGGCTGTCACGGAAGGCGTTGATCTTCTTCTGTTTCTTCTGCTGCGGGGCAATCATGAAGAAATAGAAAATGGCGATAAGGGCAATAATCATAATCATGCTGGTCCATCCTGAACCACCCATCGATTCGTTGGCAGGGGCGCTACCAGCAGCTGCATCTAATAAAATTGTGTAAAGCATAATGTCAGTTTTACTATTGGATTAATAATGAAATTTACTTTTGATATGGTTCAAGGCTTAAGCACTTTGCCCTCCTTGCGCAGCTGCTTGACGGCATTGTTGAGGATGCCGTTCACAAACTTGCCGCTGGCGGCGGTGCTGAAGTTCTTGGCCAGTTCAATATACTCGTTAAGGGTTACCGCTGTGGGAATTTTATCAAACGAGCGCATCTCGGCGATGGCGGTGCACATGATGATGCGGTCCATCAGCACAATGCGATCCTTGTCCCAACGGCTGTTCTGCAACAGGTCGTCGATGAGTTGATTGCTCTCGGGCATCATAGTAACGGCGGCACTGAACAGGTCTTTACCGAAATCGCCATCTTCCTCGTCCTTGAACATGGGCATGACGGCATCTTCCTCACCGTCGGCGATACGGCGGAAGGTTTTGCAGACAAACTGCCCGATGATGTCAACGTCGTCTTCGGTCCAGAACAGGGAACGCTGCTCGATAGCGTCGGCCATGTTTTCGTCAACCAGGATGACTTGCTTCATGAGTTGTTGCCACAAGAGGCTATCGGCCATCATGGAGTCTTCATTGTCGGCCATGTAGTCCTTATAGAGGTCGCTCTTGAGCACCTTGTCGAGCATCAGCCTTTCAAAGATGGGGTCATCGTTCCAAGTCACCGTGTGGTCTTGGGCAAACTCCTGTAATTTCTCGTCTTGGGCAAGCGCTGCGACCAGACGGTTATTGACAAACTTCATGTTGGGGTTGCGCTCTTCCTCGGTGGGCAAGTACTTGTTGCGTGCTTCATCGATGCGAATTTCCTGGATGTGGGTCAATTCCACGGGCAGGCGCATCAGGTAATGATACAACTCATAAGTCTTGTTCAGACATGTGTCCAGGTCCTTGAGGGCATTGGCAAGTGTGCGCTCAGGACGTGTCAACATATAAGAGTACAGGTTTTGTACAACTTTTGTTCTTATTAAAACTCGATTGATCATAATGATAGTGTTTGAACTTGCAAAGATAGCGATTTTTGGTCGTTCCGGCAACTAATGACGCTTTAATTGACTTCTTGATTGTCGTTCAGTCGTTGTCTGACGACCTCATATATCATGATGCCTCCGGCAACCGACACGTTGAGCGAATTGATGTGACCGAATTCTGGAATCAAAACCCGGGTGTCGCACAGTTTCATGATTTCAGGCGAAATACCCTTGTCCTCCGAGCCCAGGATGATGGCTACCGGGCCAGTATAATCGGCTTGGGTGAACGGCTGGGAATTCTTGTCGCTGGTGCCAACGATTTTGAAACCACTGTCACGCAACAGTTTCACGGCATTGACAAGATTGTGCTCCCGGCACACGGGCAGGTAGTTGAGCGCACCGGCAGATGTCTTGACGGCATCAGCATTGGCACTCACGCTCTCGCGGTCGGGGATGACGATGGCGCTCACTCCGGCGCATTCACAGGTGCGGGCCACAGCACCGAAGTTGCGAACATCGGTCACGCCATCAAGCACAACGATGAACGGATTCTCTCCGGCATCAAACAGTTGTGGAACGATGTCCTCAATCCGGTAGTAGGTAACGGCCGACATCATGGCCAGCACGCCCTGATGATTGCGGCGGGTGATGCGGTCAATCTTCTGTACCGGGACACGTTGCACCGGGACGCGTAGCGCGCGTGCACGGTCTGTAATCTCTTGGGCTGTCTCATTGTTCAGGGTCTTGCTCAAAAAGATCTTATCGATGTCTTTACAGGCATCTAATGCTTCAAGAACGGCATGGATGCCGTAGATGTATTGGGTCTTGTCAATCATGATTCTGTTTGTGATTGATTAGTGATTTTGCGTTATCGATAGCTGCCTGGTTCAAGTCTTTACCGCTGAGCATGCGGGCAACCTCCATGATGTGCTCTTGTTCGTCAAGCGACTCGACTTGAGTCAGCGTCTCGGCATCGGTGTCGGTTTTGAATACACGCAGGTGATGGTCTCCCAAGGCGGCCACTTGAGGCAGGTGGGTGATGGCGATGACCTGGATGGTGCCAGCGATGTCCGACATCATTTCTCCGATTTTGTTAGCCACATCACCGCTGACTCCAGTATCCACTTCATCAAAGATAATGCTAGGTAACTGTATGTGGCGAGCGATGATGGTCTTGATGCACAACATCACGCGGGAAATCTCTCCGCCCGAGGCCGTATCCTTCACAGGCATCAGGCGTTGATTCTTGTTGAAAGACATCATGAACTCAATACTGTCGGTGCCACTGGCCGTGAGACCTGTTGTGTTGAACTGTACGTCAAAGGCGATGTTCTTCATGCCCAACGGAGTGGCAAGTGCCAACAATTCCTTGCCGAAACGCTTTGCGGCGTCATGACGCTTGGCTGATAATTGTGCCGCGATTTCCATTGCTGTGGTGCGGCAGGCTTCCTGTCGGACTTCCAACTCCTTGATGATATCATCATTATGTTCAATCTCACCCAGTTGCCGTTCGTAATCATGCTGGATGTCAATGAGCTGGTTCACGTCGTTGACATTGTGCTTGCGTTGCAGGGTGTAGATATTGTTCAATCGGTCATCTACACGTGCCAGTTCGGCCGGATCATCGTTGAGAGTGTCCACAATGCCGTTGACACTGTGGGCTATATCCTTGAGTTCGATGAGTGTGGTGTGTACTCGGGCCGCCATGCCCGAAACATCATCAAGGTTGCGTTCGGCTTCTTCCAGGCGTTGAACGACAGTGGAGAGCCGCTCAAGGATGCTGTTTTCTTCACTGTCAAGTGATTGTTCCACCTCCCACAGCGCTTCCTTGAGGGAGGTGATGTTGCTCAATTTGTTCTGTAGCGCTTCCAGAGTTTGGTCTTCGTTGGGCTGCAACTGCATGGCTTGCAACTGGTCGAGCTGGAAACGGATGTAGTCCTCTCGGGAGCGCAACTGTTCCATGGCTTGACGGGTCTTGTCGAGCAATGCCGTCGCTTCCTGATAATCCTGGTAGGCTTGGCGGTAACTGTCGAGCAGTTTACCGTTATCGGCAATGCTGTCCAGTACCGACAGCTGGAAAGAAGGATGCGACAGCAGCATGTTGCTGTGCTGGGAATGGATGTCGAGCAGATAGGTGCTCAATTCGCGTAGCAGGGCTAGTGAAACTGGCGTGTCGTTGATGAAAGCGCGTGAGCGGCCAGATGGTGACAGCTCTCTTCTCATCAGGCATTCTTGCTCGTCCCAGTCTATGTCATTCTCCTTGAAGAAGCGTTCCAGCCGATAACCGCTGATGTCAAACGTGGTTTCAACGACTGTCTTGGCCGACGTGTCGCGAATGGCTTTGGTGTCGGCGCGTTCTCCCAAGATAAGAGACAGAGCGCCCAGGATGATGGACTTGCCGGCACCCGTCTCACCGGTGATGATGGTCAGCCCGTCGGTAAACTCAATGTCGAGCCTATCGATGAGTGCGTAATTAGAGATGTGCAGCTGCTTGATCATTTACACACCTTGACGGATTAATTGGTCGTTTGTTTGATTTTCTCGAGTCGGGTGTTTTCGCTGGGGTATACCTGATACAGCATTTCAAAGACCGATTCCTTCTCGGTGGTGTTGGCTTTGCTGTAAATGTTAATGAGCTCGTCGAGCTTGGCGTCCTTGAACATCGTGAGGCATACCGACAACGGTGCCACCTCATAAATCTTGCCCAGGTTCTCAAGCGTGTGAGTGATGGTTGAGCGTCCCTTATCGACGGTGACAACCATCTGGTCCAGTCCCATGCGGTGATAATCATAGAGCATTTGCCTGATAGGCGATGTCTGCTTGTCGGTGAATGCGCTGAGTACCGCACTGCGGTTATTGTTGTCTTCAAAGGCTTTCCAGCCCGTTTCTCCTGAACCTTGGGCCAAACGCACGATTTGGGCGGCACGCTCATAGTACGGGTCACCGCCATTGAGCTCAAATGAGTCAAAGTCAAGGGCAATAATCATATAGGCCCAGAAGTTGAGGATGGCAGTAAGGTTATCTTCCATCTCCATCTCCGAGTAAACCAATGGTTGCCCACTCTCGTAGTTGAAATTCACCTTCATGTCCCTGAAGTTGATGAGCGCCGTCGTGTAGGAACTGTTGAAAACTGGACGTTGGGACTGAATCTGCAGGTCGCCCTGCATGGCTCCGGTGGCATCGTCCCATGAACTGATGGTGAAGAGCAGTTTGCAGTAAATCTTCTCGTTGGTGCCGAAGGTGGCATTGGTCCACTTTGTCGTGTTCATGTAGTCGGTGACGTCTTTCTTGAGGTCATTGAACACGTCCTTGCTGCCGCTGGTGATTTTATCGCTATTGACATCGACTTCGCAATTCAGCTCGGTCGCTTCATCGTCAGCAACGGCACTGAAGGCACAAACCAGCGCCAACAGCAACATCAAAAAGGTCTTTTTCATTGTCTTGTAAGGTACTTGTGTAAAACATCAACAATGTCACGGGCAACGTCGCGTTTGGACTTGCATTCGCCCTCAATTGTTTCTCCCTTGTCGGTGAAAATGGTCACCTTGTTGGTGTCGACCTGGAATCCGGCATTCTTGTCACGCAACGAGTTCATAACTATGAAATTCAAGTTTTTACGTTCCAATTTGCCTTGTGCGTTGACAAGTTCGTTGTCGGTTTCCAGTGCAAAGCCCACGCTCACCTGGTCAGCCCGTTTGGATTGTCCCACGGCGCGTGCAATGTCGGGGTTGGGTGTGAGATGCAACACGGGAGCTGCATCCTTCTCACGCTTGATTTTCTTGTCGGCGACATTCTCCACACGGTAGTCGGCCACCGCTGCACACAGGATAAAGGCGTCGTTTTCAGGCAAGGCCTGCATCACGGCATCATGCATCTCGATGGCTGTCGTCACGTCGATGCGGTTAATGTTGCTGTTCTCGGTCTTCAGCGTGACGGGACCGGCCACAAGCGTCACTTGGGCACCGCGGCTGGCACATTCTTCGGCCAGAGCAAACCCCATCTTGCCAGACGAGAAGTTGCTGATGTAGCGCACCGGGTCAATCTTCTCGACAGTAGGGCCGGCGGTGATGAGCACTCGTCTGCCTTCAAGGTCTTGGCTTGACGTGAAGAATGCGTCAAGCACTTTGACGATGTTTTCGGGCTCTTCCATGCGTCCCTTGCCGATGAGATGACTTGCCAACTCTCCGGCGGCGGGCTCGATGATGTGATTGCCGTAACTGCGCAACAGTTCCAGGTTGCGCAGGGTGCTCGGGTGGCGCATCATGTCCAGGTCCATTGCCGGAGCGACAAATACGGGAGCCTTGGCCGACAGGTAGGTGGTCACCAGCATGTTGTCGGCAACGCCATTGGCCATCTTGCCGATGGTCGATGCTGTGGCGGGTGCGATAATCAGGGCGTCGGCCCACAATCCCAGGTCCACATGGCTGTTCCATTGACCGGTGTTGGCGGTGAAGAACTCGCTAATGACTGGCTTGCCGCTCAGCGTTGACAACGTCAAGGGCTGAATGAACTGCTTGGCATTGGGGGTCATGATGACTTGCACCTCGGCACCAGCCTTGACGAGCAGGCGCGTGAGCGTAGCACACTTGTATGCGGCGATGCCGCCAGTGATGCCCAGGATGATGTGTTTGCCTTTCAACATGATGCGTCTATCGGGTTTGGATTGAATTATCTCTTGAACTGGATGTACAACTTGGTAATCACCTGCTTGGTGTTCTCGGCGAAGTCACTTTTCATCATCCAGTCATAGTAACCGAGGTCAAGTTTGGTGAACACGTCCTTTACCAGCTTGCCCTTATGCTTTCCAAAGTTGAAAACAGGCTCTTTGTTCTCATTATAGATAATGCGCCCGGCCAAATCCACATTACGGTTGTGGGTCGAATATTGAGACAGATATTCAACGTCATTGACCAGTGGCTCCTGATCGTTGGCATAGTGGTCGAGCTGGGCCTTGAGCACCTCAAGCGTGGTCATGGCATCGTCGGCTGCCGAGTGATGGTTCTCCATCGAGTGTCCGCAATAGAACAGGCAGGCAGCTTCCAAGTCGCGTTTCTCGCGTTTGTGGTAGATGGTCTGCACGTCGATGAAGCGGTGCTGGCTGGGATCAAAGCTGATTCCGGCTTTTCCCATCTCTTGAGCCAACAACGGGATGTCGAAGTGGTTGCTGTTAAAACCGGCAATGTCACAACCCTCAAAGATGCGGGCAATATCATGAGCCCGCTCCTTGAATGTGGGCTCATTTGCCAGATCTTCGTTGGTGATGTGATGCACGTCAATGGCCTGCTGCGGAATGACCTTCTCGGGATTGAAACGGAAGGTAATGGGGCCTTCCTCATGTCCGTCAGGGAAAACCTTGACATAGGACAACTCGATGATACGGTCCTCGGTGATATTCAGTCCTGTGGATTCAATATCAAAAACCACCAGCGGGCGTTTCAGATTCAGTTTCATTGCTATCTATTGCTTTTAACGGTTAGCAGAAGCCAGCAGATTACTACTGCTGCTGTGGCAAGTAGCTAATACCTTAAAAATCAGATCATCATGGGCATCTGCAGGACGATGAGCTCCTCACCGGCTTTCTGCTCGCTGGGGACAAATACACCGGCACGGGCAGGGTCGAGCAGTTTGAGGAAGACGCCGTCGCAATCGATGTTGCTCACCACGTCGATGATGTCGGCACTCTTGAAACCGATGTTCATGGGCTCACCGTTATATTCACACTTGATGGTCTCCTCGGCTGCAGTCGAGTGGTCAACATCTTGTGCGGTGAGAACGACCTCGGTGGGTTTGAGGTCCAGGCGAACCAGACCGCCCACATTGGCGAAAACGGCCACGCGGCGCACTGCGTTGAGCAGGGTGACGCGGTCAACAGCCATGGTGTAGGGGTTGTCCTCAGGAATTACTGAGTTGTAGTTGGGGTAGCGACCATTGATGAAGCGGCATGACAGCTGGTAATCGGCGTTCTCAAAGGTGGCGCTGCTCTCGTCAACCGTGATATTGACCATCTCATCGCTGTTGTGGTCAATGATGCTGCCGAGGATGGCCGCAGGCTTGGCGGGCAGGATGAAAGAACGCTCAAAGTTAGGCGTGACATTGCTCTGGCGATAGCGCACCAGTTTGTGGGAATCGCTGGCGACATACACAATCATGTCGGGCTTGATATCCCAGTAAATACCCATGAATTGGGGATGCATGTCGTCGTTACCTACGGCAAACAGAGTGTGGTCAATGCCTGCGGCGATGCTCTTTGAGGCGAGAGAGAATTGCTTGATGTCGTTGGCGTTTGCTGCCTTCTCGGGGAACTCGTCACCATTGAGAGCCATCGCATCATAGAAACCGTTGAGATAGGTCACTTTCACAGCCAGGGTCTCGTCATTGATTTCAAAGGTCAGTGCCGTGTCGGGAAGCTCCTTCAAGGAATTGATGGTGCGCTTCACGTCAAGTGCAAACTTACCGGTTCCTTCCACGTTCTGAACCTCGATGTTGGTGGTCAATCGTGTTTCCATGTCGCTTCCTGTCACCACGAGTCGGTCACTCTGCAGCTCAAACAGGAAGTTGTCAAGGATTGCATACGCGTTCTTGCTGCTTACCACTTTGCTCACGGCATTCAAGCGAGTGAGCAATAATTTACTTTGGACGTTGAATTTCATATAGTTATGTCTCTTTATAAAGTGATTAATTTGTCGTCTTGTATTTTAACCTACAAAGATAATGATTTTTTTCTTTTCATCTGCCTATGTTAATAAAAAAACGAAAAAAAGCGTCATCGATTGCCTCGATAACGCTTTTTAAGAGTTTATAGACCTTAATGCCTAAAGCCTAGTCCAGTTTGTGGATGATGAGACCCGAGCGCAACTTGGGCTCAAACCAAGTGGCCTTGGGAGGCATGATCTTGCCACTGTCGGCGATGTCGATGATCTGCTTCATGGTCACGGGATAGAGGGCCAAAGCCATCTTCATCTCACCGCTGTCAACGCGCTGTTTCAACTCGCCCAGTCCGCGGATGCCGCCGACGAAGTCGATGCGCTTGTCGGTACGCAGGTCGGTGATGCCCAGGATGTCGCGCAGGATGTAGTCACTCGAGATGGTCACGTCGAGCACACCGATGGGATCGTTATCGTCATAGGTGCCTTCCTTGGCGGTCAGTGAGTACCACTTGCCACCCAGGTACAGGGAGAAGTTGTGCAACTTGGCGGGCTTGTAAATCTCGGTGCCCTTCTCCTCAACGATGAATTTCTCACGCAGTTTCTCCAGGAACTGCTCCTCGGTGTTGCCGTTCAGGTCAACAACCACGCGGTTGTAGTCCATCACCTTGAGGTGAGACTGGGGGAAGCAGACAGCCAGCAGGTAGTTGTATTCCTCGGTGCCGTTGTGGTTGGGGTCGGCTTTAGCCTTCTCCTCACCAACGTGGGCAGCAGCTGCGGTGCGGTGGTGACCATCAGCGATGTAGAGGTAAGGAATCTCACCAAATTCACGGGTGATAGTGTCGATGGTTTCCTTGTCCTTGATGACCCACAGGGTGTGGCCGATACCGTCCTCGCTCACGAAGTCATACTCGGGAGTGGTCTGGGCGGTACGGGTGATGATATCCTCCAGAACTTTGTTGTCGGGGAATGCCAGGAACACCGGCTCGATGTTGGCATTGTTGATTTCGATGTGGTGCATACGGTCAGCCTCTTTCTCGCGGCGGGTGAGCTCATGCTTCTTGATGCGGCCGGTGAGGTAATCCTCAACGTTGGCACCTACCACAAATCCGTACTGTGTGCGGCCATCCATGGTCTGAGCGTAGATGTAATAGCAGTCTTGGTCATCCTGTACCAGCCAACCCTTGTCCTGGAATTTCTTGAAGTTCTCAACGGCCTTGTCATAGACCTTGGGCTCATGCTCGCCAGTGCCGGGTTCAAAGTCGATTTCGGGCTTGATGATGTGATAGAGACACATCTCGTTATCACCAGCCTCGGCGCGTGCCTCCTCGCTGGAGAGGACATCGTAAGGTTTAGAAGCTACTTTTTCTACATACTCTTTCGGCGGTCTCACGCCACGGAACGGTTTTACTTTAGCCATGATAAATGATTAGTGTTAAAAGTGTTAATAGGTTATAGTTGTATTAAAAGTCATTTTCGTTTCTTGTTCTTCTCGTCTTTTGAACGCTTGGACTTGCGGGCACACGTGCTGCACGTGCCGTATACATACAGGTTGTAGTGGTCGGCATTGAAAGCGTTGAAGCGACGGGCGTTCATGAAAGCGGCGAAATTGGGGTCACGCACTTCTTTCACCTTGCCGCATGTGGTGCACACCAGGTGGGTGTGGGGCAGCGTGATGCGTTCATATTGCGCTTGCATGCCTTCAAACACATGCCGCCGTAACATCTTGGCGTCCATCAGCAGCTCTACGGTGTTATAGACCGTTGAACGGCTGACCCTGAAACCGTCTCCATCTATCAGCTGCTGCAATTCCTCGATGGTGAAATGCCCCGTAATGCTCATGATACGATTCAGGATGGCATACCGCTCGGTGGTTTTGCGCAGGCCGTTGGCATCCAGGTAGTCGCTGAACTTGCGGACTACAGGATTGCTGCTGTTGGCAAAATCTTCGATATTTGGATCGGTTCTCATTGGTCTGACAAAGGTACAACCAATTTTGCAATCAAGCAAAGTTTTTTGCGCTTTTGGAATTATTTCACAGTTCGGGGCGTGTTCAACATCTGTTCCACGCTCAACTGGCTCACCGCATCGATGGTCATGTCAGATAATGGACTCACTTCAGTGGCCTTCAGTGTAGAGGCTATCCCGATGACCCTTGCACCCGACGCGCGGCCTGCAATCAAGCCGTTGCGCGAGTCTTCAAAAACGATGCAGTCCTTGATGTCAACACCCAGGAGTTGGGCACCCAGCAGGAAGCAATCGGGGTCGGGTTTGGCCTTTTTAACCATATCGCCGGTGATGATGTGATCAAAAAGTGTCGGAAACTGGGGATGCTGGTTGTAGAGGGCCTGCATCTTCTTGCGGTCACTGGAGGTGACGATAGCCATGGGGATTCGGGCATCATGCAGCTGCTTGACAAAGTCAAGTGCTCCCGGGAAGAATTCAAATCTCATGTCACGCTCAAACTCCAGCAATTGCTCCAATACCGTCTGGCGGATTTCCTCGCTATCAAAGTAGCCGAGGATGCGTGTCAAGTGAAACCCTTTAATGTAACTGGCAAAATTATCAATGCCGGTCGGGTATTCCTTCTCGATTCTTTCCCAGAATATGCTGTATTGCCCCTCACTGTCGAGCAGCACTCCGTCAAGGTCAAAAAGCACACCGCACGTTTTCTTTGTCATTTCACTCATGATTTGGTCGGTTTGAGTTGATTTTAAGGTGCAAAAGTACAGAATATACCCCAAATTTCACTAATTTTGTGGCACATAAATGCCAAAAGCTGATAGCTAACAGCTAAAATGATATGATACAAGAGATTCAACTGCGCGTGAATCCACGCACGGCGGCCAGCATGAGTGAAATCATCCGCCATCTTGACAAGTATAACGATATACCTGCCCAGAGCATTCGGGGGGTAAGAATCCTGAAGCGCTCAATAGATGCCCGCCAGCGCAATGTGGTGGTCAACCTCAAAGTGCGCGTCTATATTGATGAACCCATGACGCAGGACTATCTGGTGCCCCCTATCGATTACAAGCCGATTGAGGGCAAGCGGCAGGCGATAGTTGTGGGGATGGGACCAGGTGGCCTGTTTGCCGCGCTGCGTCTCATTGAGCTGGGTGTCAAGCCCATCGTGCTGGAGCGTGGCAAGGATGTGATGAAGCGTCGTGTCGATGCTTCGCGCATCCAACGCGAGGGCATTGTGGACCCCGAGAGCAACTATTGTTTCGGCGAGGGTGGGGCAGGAGCCTATAGTGATGGCAAACTCTACACCCGCAGCAAGAAGCGTGGTTCGGTAGACCGGGTTTTGGGCATCTTTGTCCAGCACGGTGCACGCGAGGATATTCTCATCGATGCCCATCCCCACATCGGCAGCGACAAGTTGCCGGCGGTGATTAAGGCAATACGCGAGACCATCCTGCGTTGTGGCGGTGAAGTACATTTTGAGACCAAAGTGACACGCCTTGTTGTTGAGGATGGCGTAGTCACGGGTGTGGAAACTGCTACAGGTGAGCATTTTAATGGCCCGGTAATTTTGGCAACGGGGCACTCGGCACGCGACGTGTATCAGATGTTGTATGACAGCGACATCACCGTTGAGGCAAAGGGCATTGCCGTGGGCGTGCGTCTCGAGCATCCCCAGCGCATTATCGACCAGATTCAATATCACAGCGTCTTGGGTCGTGGTGATTATTTGCCAGCCGCAGAATACAATTTTGTCACTCAGGTGGATCATCGTGGCGTTTATTCCTTCTGTATGTGTCCTGGCGGTTTTGTGGTTCCTGCTGTGAGCGAGCCTGATGGCCTCGTGGTCAATGGCATGTCGCCTAGCAACCGCGGTTCGCATTGGGCCAATTCTGGCATGGTGGTGGAGCTGCATCCCGAGGATTTGCCCGATGAATACAAGAAATATGGTGTGTTGGCAATGATGATGTTCCAGCGCGACATGGAACGTCGTGCCTTTACCGAGGCAGGCAATACCCTCATCGCTGGTGCGCAGCGCATGAAGGACTTCGTTGACGGAAAGCCCTCACGCAATATCCCGCCATCATCCTATCTGCCTGGCGTGCAGCCGTCAAGACTGGACTTGTGGATGCCCCAGTTTGTTGCCAATCGTTTGCGCAAGGGTTTTAAGGCTTTTGGCAAGAACGCCCGCGGTTTCCTTACCAACGATGCAACAGTCATCGGTGTCGAGACCCGCACTTCGTCCCCCCTGCGCATTCCACGCAATCTGGAATTGCTGCATCATATCACCATTCAAGGCCTCTATCCCTGTGGAGAGGGAGCCGGCTATGCCGGAGGTATCGTTTCCAGCGCCATCGACGGGGAGCGTTGTGCCGAAGCCCTTGCAGCCACGTTCAATCAACCATAACAGAATTTTTAACAACAAAATCAACATTTTTTTGCTTTTTGTGCACAATATGGCGCACATTTTGCAGTTATTGATGCGATTATGGTTTTTTAAACTCAAGATGTCACAATTATGAAACAGAAAGAGATCATTTCGGCTGCCCTCATCGCATTCAGCGTTATTTGTTTGGGCTGGTTTATTAAGGCTGGCATTGACGACTTTGCCAGCAAGGACCGCAAGGTTAATGTTAAGGGACTCGCCGAGCGAGAAGTGATGGCCGACAAGGTGACGTGGCCCATCGTCTCCAAGGAAGTGGGCAATGACCTTCCTGGCCTCTATGACCGCATCGGAGTCACACAGGGTAAAATCAAGTCCTTCTTGATAAAAGGTGGTGTGAAGGAGAACGAGATCAGTGTGAACGCTCCCCAAGTGGTGGACCTCACCGCTCGTGAGTATGACACGGGCAACAAGCCTTACCGTTACATCGTCACTTCGGTCATCACGGTCTCGTCAAAGAATGTGGAGCAGGTGCGCAAACTCATTGCACAGCAGGGTGACCTCTTGCGTGAGGGTGTGGCTGCCGTTGGTGACAGTTACGAGAACCAGATTAACTATGAGTTTGAGGCTTTCAGTGACATGAAACCCAAGATGATGCAGGAGGCCATCGAGAATGCCGAGAAGACGGCCCAGCAATTTGCCGAAAATTCGCATTCCAAACTCAACAAGATCATCAGTGCCGACCAGGGCCAGTTCTCCATTGATGACCGTGATGCTAATACCCCGTGGATTAAGAAAGTGCGCGTTGTGACCACTGTCACTTACTCCCTGAAAGACTGACTTCAGTCACGACGAAAGGTATTAACTAACTGAATTATCTGATAGCTTAGATTTCTGGTAAGGATTTCAGGCTAATCAGATAATTCAGTTTCTGTTTCTGTGATATGGCCATTAGGGTCATCAACATAATCAAATGGGTCAATCATGCCGGTGTAGAAATGAAGGGTTTTACTCTTGGTATTGAAGTGGTTCTGATTGGGTGACCACTCACCGCGTTGTAGACCTGGCGCGAGTTTTATTGAACGGCTGCCGTACATGTTATTGATACCGTCAATGCTGGTCATCAGGCGTCGCAGCTTACCATGATCTTCAGGGTCAAACACATTCAACTGGATGCCGCCTCCATGCACGATGTCAAGTGCCATTACCCCGGCTTTGCGATAAGAAAAGCCATCACGCCAGATGTTGTTCAAGGCATTGAGAGCCTGCCTCACTATTGTCATGGTATCGTTAGTGGGTGTGTCGAGTTGCAGTTGGCAGGAGTTGGAGTAGAAAGGCAGGTCTTCACGGAAACGGTCTCCGCGCACGTAGGTCATGATGCTGCCGGCCACACTGCCCTCATCACGCAACTGGCGTGCTGTGCGTTCGGCAAAACTGACCACGGCATCGGCAATCTCGTCGCGGTTGGTGATGACTTTGCCAAAGGTGCGTGATGTCATGATGGTCTTGTGAGCTATGGTGACGGGGTTGGCGATTTGGCAGTCATGTCCCATGAGTTCACGCTGGGTGCGCTCTAATGTCACCGAGTACTGTGACCGCACCAGTGAGGGAGGCATTTTCACGAAGTCGGCTGCTGTCTTGATGCCTTTGGCCTGCAGTGAAGCGGCCAGCCTGCGCCCGATGCCCCACACGTCCTCAATCGCCGTGCGTCGCAGGATGATGTCAATAGCCTCTGGACGAACCAGCCAATAAACGCCGTCGTTGATGCGGGGGTCGCGCTTGGCGATGTGATTGGCGACCTTGGCGAGTGTGCGTGAGGGTGCAAAGCCAATACTGACAGGAATTCCCACATATTGCCTTATCTTCTTGACCAATACCGCCATTTTGCTATGAATTGTTTCCACATCTTTGTCCGGTAACTTGAAAAAGGCCTCATCGACTGAATAAATTTGCAGATTATCAACCTCTTTGCCCATCAGGCTCATCACTCTGACAGATAAATCTCGATAGAGGATATGGCGTGCCGAAAGTTGGATGACCTGTTGCGGATTGGTGTAATTCTTGATTTTAAAGGCAGGACATCCCATGGGGATACCAGCTGCCTTGGCTTCATTGCTACGGGCGATGACGCAACCGTCGTTGTTGGAGAGTACAACAACCGTTTTTCCGTTAAGGCGTGGGTCAAACACGCGCTCACAGGAAACGAAGAAGTTATTGCAATCAACCAGCCCGTACATTTTTTAGTGAACAGTTAACAGTGAACAGTTAATAGTTAGAATGGGCAACAGCTTTCATGTCCATCACTCCTAATTCCTCATTTCTAACTCCTAATATCTAATTCCTAATTTTCAGATAGTTCCAGCCAGCGCATTTCTTTCTCGTCAAGCAGGTCCTTGACTTCTTGGTAGCGAGCGGCCTTGGTGGCCACGTCGTCAAGGGTCTCTCCACTGGCAAACAGGGCATCGAGCTCGGCTTTTTCCTTATTGAGCGCTTCGATGTCGATATTGAGTTGTTCCAGTTCACGTTGCTCCTTGTAGCTGAGGCGCTTCTGCTCGCTGCGGTTGGCCCAAGTGTTCTCCTTGGGTTTGGCGGTTTCCTGCTCTTTGGCAAGTTGCGCTGCTTCTTGTTCATGGCGTTGTTTCCAGGCACGATACTCACTGTAATTACCTGGAAAGTCCTTGACATGGCCATTGCCAGTGAACACAAATGTGTGGTCCACCGTTCGATCCATGAAGAAACGGTCATGGCTCACGATGATGACACAGCCGTTGAACTGCGACAGATATTCTTCCAGAATCTCCAATGTGGAGATGTCAAGGTCATTGGTCGGCTCATCGAGGATGAGGAAATTGGGCTTGGTCATCAGCACCATGGCCAGGTAGAGGCGCCGCCGCTCACCACCGCTCAACTTGGCGATATACTTCTGTTGGTCTTGTGGCGTGAACAGGAAGTGGTTCAGCCAGGCCATGGCGGTGTAATGATGCTTTTCGTCAAAGTAGATGTATTCGGCCACGTCGCGCACGGCGTCAATCACGCGCTTACCTTCGTCAAAGTTCATCCCCTCTTGGCTGTAGTGGGCAAATTTCACCGTTTCGCCGATTTCAAAGTAGCCACTATCGGGCTTGACGATATCCAGCAGCAATTTGATAAAGGTGGTCTTGCCCACGCCATTATCGCCCACGATGCCCAGTTTCTCATATCGGGCAAAGGTGTAATTGAAATCGTCAAGGATTACTTTGTCGCCAAAGCGCTTGCTCACATGATGAGCTGTGAAAATCTTTTTGCCGATATAGGCGCTCTTGACGTTCAACTCCACCTCGCCGTCGTCACGACGTTGTTGGGCGCGCTCCTGCAGGTCATAGAAAGCGTCAATGCGGTATTGCGCCTTATGGGCTCTGGCTTGAGGCTGGCGCCGCATCCAGTCGAGTTCGGTGCGCAGCAGGTTGCGGGCCAGTTCCACCTGGGCATTCTGGGCCTCGATGCGCTCGGCCCGTTTCTCCAGGTAGTAGTTGTAGTTACCATTATAGGAGAAGATGCTGTGCTGATCCATCTCCATGATGCGGTTGCAGATGTTGTCCAGAAAATAGCGGTCATGGGTCACCATCAGCAAGGTCACGCGGCTGCGTTGCAGATAGTTCTCCAGCCACTCAATCATGTCGATGTCGAGGTGGTTGGTCGGCTCGTCGAGGATGAGCATCTGGGGATCGTCAATCAACAGACGTGCCAATGCCACACGCTTCACCTGACCGCCGCTCAACTCCTTGACCGGTTGGTTATAGTCGGTGATTTTGAGTTGGGTGAGAATCTGCTTGAAGCGCTCCTCGTAGTCCCATGCGACATTGGCATCCATTGCCTGAATGGCGGTGGTCATGGCATCGCTGTCACCTGTGCGCAACGCTTCCTCGTAGTCATGGATGGCAGCCGAGCGCGGGTCATCGCCATGCAGGCAGGCGTCAAGTACCGTGTGGGCACCGCCCAGGTCAGGCAGTTGAGGCAGGTAGCCCACACGCAGGTTGTTGCGGTAAATGACGGTGCCGCTGTCTGGTGAAGCAACGCCGGCGAGGATGTCGAGTAGGGTGGACTTACCGGTGCCGTTTTTGGCAATAAGTCCAATCTTCTCACCCTCGGCCACACCGAAGGTGATGTCCTCGAAGAGCACATCGACGCCGAACGCCTTGCTCAACCCCTCAACCTGCAAATAACTCACCATGGGCAATTGTGTTCTGTTGTGTCCTGTATATCGTGGCACCGCCACGACAATTCAATCAACTGAAGAACTGCTTCATCACCTTGATCATGTTCACGTGGTCGTCACATGACCCCGTCTCGCGTACCGAGTGCATGGCCAGTACGGGATTACCCACGTCAACACCCTCGATGTCGAGTTGACCGGTCAGTATATTACCCAGCGTGGAACCGCCGGCCACATCGCTGTGGTTCACGAAGTACTGGAACGGAGCGCCGGCCTTCTCGCACAGGCTCTTGAAGATGGCAGCCGAGTGAGCATCACTCATATACTTGCAGTTGGCGTTCACCTTGACGCACGGACCACCGCCCAATGAGGGATGGTTGGTCGGGTCATATTTTTCGGGATAATTGGGGTGGAACGCATGGGCATTGTCGGCCGAAATCATGAACGAGCGATGAACAGCACGTCCAAAGTCCTCAAAGTCGCCACCCAAAGCCATGACAAGTCTCAACAGCATGTTGCCCAACACGGGAGAGTGGGCGCCTTGTTTGGTGCCGCTGCCCGTCTCCTCGTTGTCAAAGATGGCTGCCACCAGTGTGGCATCTTTATCCTTGGCCTCGGTTATGGCTGTAATTGCTGCGTGTACCATACTCAGGTCATCAAGGCGGCCGGCCGAGATGAACTCATTGTTCAGGCCGAACAGGCTTGCCTTGCTCACGTCATAGAGCATCAGGTCAAAATCCAGGATGTCTGCAGCCATGACCTGTAATTCATCGGCAACAAGGTTGAGCAGTGTGTTTTGCCATTCAAAGTCCTTGTTGATTTTGGCGAGGATGGGCAGCATGTCTTTTTGCTTCGACAGATGGTTACCCTCGTTGACAGCGCGGTTGAAGTGGATAGCCAGGTGGGAGATGCACATCAACGGGCGGTCAATCTTGATGAGTTTGGTCACGGGATGCAAGGCGTCCTTGCCCTTGAGCAACACGCGTCCTGCCAGCGACAGGGGACGGTCAAACCAGGTGTAAAGAATCGGACCGCCATACACCTCGGTGTTCAGGCGCAAGATGCCACCGTCGCCAGGAATCTCACTAGCGGGCTTGATTCTGAAGCAGGGCGAGTCGCTGTGGGCTGCAATAATTTTGAAACCAGTGTCGGCCGGTTTTTTCTTGCCTACCTGTACGGCAAACACGGCGCTGTCATTTTTGGTGAAAAAGAACTTGTCGCCAGCTTTAGTCGTCAGTTTATCGTCTATTTTTTTCTCCTTGAAGCCGTTGGCGGTCAAGATTTTCTTCACGGTGTCCACTGCCAGGAAGTTGCAGGGGCTATTGTCCAGGAACTCAATCAGTGAGTCCACATAATTATTGGTTTTGCTCATAATATGATGTTATCTTAAGTTTATATTCCGTAGTAGATGGCGTTCAGGGCCCTCAGCACGTTACACAGCGTCTGACCCCAATAGTTGATGAAGTTGATTTTGCATTGACACAGCATCTCGTGCTGTGTCTCGGTCAGTGCCTCCTGAATAGAATGTATGAGGTTGAAAAATTCCTGATACAGGTCGGCGAGATTCTCCGAGATTGACGCCGAGATGGGGGTGTCGCTGTATTTCATGTCCTCGAGGAACACTTCCAGATAAATGTCTTCCTCGGCCATGATTTGCTCAACTCGTACTCTCACAAGGTCATACACGTCCTCCTCTAGTGCCTGGTCGATAAACGCCTCGCTATAGGTGTCGTCATCGATATCATTGATGGTGATGTATAGGCGGGGGAGGAGTTTAAGCATCTGGGCCACAAACTGGTCGCGTGATTCACATTCATTGGCACGTTCCAGCGCATGGCAGTACTCGTTAGCAAGGGCGATAAATGCCAGTTCATTTGGTGTCAGTTTCTCCATTGTGTTGTAGTTCTTGTTTGCGATACAGGTGCTTGCGTTCAATATATCCAAGAACCTCATCGGGTACGTAATAGCGAACGCTTTTTCCTTCAGCCAGACGTTGGCGTATCTCGGTTGAGGAGAGTTCAATAATTGGTGCATCTACCAGTATCACACGATCTTTCAGCTCGTCGGGGATGATTACTTCATACCCTAAACGAGGGTAGATGAGCACGTGGTATTTGGCAATGATCTCTTCGCTGTTACGCCACTTGTCGAATATCTGCCAGTTGTCTCCTCCGGTAACCAGGTAAAACTCGTCGTCAGGAAACTTCTCTTGTAAGGCATTGAGCGTGTCGATGGTGTAGGAAGGACGGGGCATCGAGAACTCAAACGCTGACGTCTCAACGCCTTCAATGGGACGAGAGACCATCTCCACCATGCGCAGGCGGTCGGTGTCGGCCACTAGCCATTCCTTGTCCGCCTTTAATGGGTTGGCAGGCGATACCATGAACCACAACCTATCCACCGCTCCGCTGTTGATAATGTGCTGGGCGATAATCGCGTGACCGGTATGTATCGGGTCAAATGACCCTCCGAATATCCCGATTCTCATGACAATGGGTAACTGTTGTTAGCTGGTTTGATTCGAGATGAATTCGGCAATGAGATCATGGACCTCATTGACAGCCGTGTCGAGGTCATCGTTGATGACAGTGTGGTCAAATTTCGGGCCTATCGAGATTTCAAATTCGGCTTTGTTGACACGATTCTCGATGTCCTCCATGCTGTCGGTGCCGCGTTTGATGAGGCGTTGGCGCAGAACCTCCACGCTTGGCGGCTGGATGAAGATGCTGATGGCGCGGTCGCCGTACATCTGCTTGACGTTCACACCGCCCAGTACGTCGAGGTCAAGCACCACGTTCATGCCCATGCCGGTAATGCGTTCCACCTCGCTCTTGGGTGTGCCGTAGAAGCGGCCT
The DNA here is from genome assembly GCA_017557665.1 of Muribaculaceae bacterium. The sequence goes on from JAFYYI010000024.1 coordinate 107,370, forward strand.
TCATAAACCTCTTGGTACTCTACCAGCTCATCGTTCTCAATCATCTGCTGGAACTCCTCGGGTGTGAGGTAATAGTAGTCCACACCATGCACTTCCTGACCGCGGCGGGGGCGGGTAGTGGCCGATACCGAGAAGGCCAGCCGGAGCGACTCGTCCTGCATGATGCGACCGATGATGGTTGATTTGCCCGACCCTGACGGGGCCGAAATGATAATCAATTTGCCTTGTTCCATATTTGAGGTTTCAGTTTTTGTGCAGACGCAAGACCTTGCGCCTCATAAATTAATCAGTCGTGAAAATCCTGATATCTGAATTAAAAAGCGTACTTAAATCCAAGCACCGTCACCGACTGATTGAAGTCCTTCATGATCTGGAAACGCTCCTCGGTAAAGAAATACAATTGATTCTTGATACGGTATTGGGCTCCCACGCCAACATTGGCTCCGCAACGGTCATCGCTGGCGTCACCAAACATTGCATCCCAGGTGTAATGTCCATAGGTGAAGCCGACAAGCGGATAAATGGCAAAAGACTGACTTGTGGGAATGACATAATGTACGTTAAAATTGACATTTAGACCACTCATGCCGTCATTCTTGAAGAAATAGATGAACTCGGGTGCAAGACGCCAGTTGGTCAGTGGTTCAATTTGCACTTGTGCACCTAGGCCGGCCATTGAATGCTTGGAAGCATATACAAATTCAGCGGCAGCTGAGATTTCACCCTTCTCGGCATGAGCACAGATAGTAGCGGCAATGGCAACAATTGCCATAAGGATGTACTTTTTCATATTCTTGTCTGTTTTTAAGTTAAACTATCGGGAAATTCTTAGAAAGTCTAAAGCCTAAATCACAACACATTGAGCACCTGCTCTTTAATCTGTTCCAGGTGGTCCTTCATGCGCACCACCAGGTTCTGTAATTCGGCTTGGTTGGCCTTGGAACCCATCGTGTTCACCTCGCGTCCGATTTCCTGGCTGATGAAGCCCAGTTTTTTGCCCTGGCCGGGTTCCTCGCTGTGCATCGTTTCCAGGAAATAGTTCAGATGGTTCTGTAGGCGGATTTTCTCCTCGGTGATGTCGAGTTTCTCTATATAGTAGATGAGCTCCTGCTCAAAGCGGTTCTTGTCGTAATCCACCTCTTTGATTTTGGCAAGCGCATCGAGGATGCGTGACTTGATTTTCTGGATGCGTGGCTCCTCATAGCGCGGCACTTCATTGAGCAGGGCCTGGATGGCAGCGATTTTCTCTTCAAAGAATGTCGCGAGCCGTGCACCTTCCTGACGACGGAACGCAATCAGCTGCTCGGTAGCCTGGGCAACCACTTCTTTGACAATAGCCAGTTCCTGTTCGTCGGCCTCGGTTGACTTGGCCTCGGTCTTGAGGGCGTCAGGCATGCGCAGCAGCGTGGCATACCAGTCGATGGGGTCAGGTAACTGGAGTTGTTTGGCCATCTCTTCGATTTGAAGCTTGTATTGCTGTAACATCGGCACGTTAATGGTGCCTGATGTAGCCCCCTCTATGGGCTCGCAATAGACAAAGAGATCAATCTTTCCGCGCTTCAACGCTTGGGAAACGTCGTTGCGCAGTTCCATTTCAATCTCACGGTGATTCTGAGGCGTGCGAACCCCAAAATCTAGTTGTTTACTGTTCAGTGACTTGACTTCGGCGGTGATTTTTTTGTTGTTATACACCTTGGTCGCCTTGCCAAATCCGGTCATAGATAATATCATAGTCAATCAGATTTTTTTTGCTACAACTTGCAAAATTAATAATATTTTGTGAGGTGTTGAGTGTGTCGGGCTCACTTTTTTGATGAAGTATTGTCATATTTCTTAAAATGAATTCGTTATCAGTCTTATCCTGCGCGCAAAAGAACATAATTCTGTTCACGGCTTGCACATTCCGCAAGAAAAATGTAACTTTGCAGGTTGTTCATCTATAATGTGATGAAATGGATATGGAAAACTCGACTTTAGCAATAGTGGTGCCTTGCTTCAATGAGGAGGCTGTGCTCCAGCAGACCAATGAACAGTTGCGTGGATTGCTTGATTCCATGATGCGTGACGGTCTTGTGGGACAGGGGAGCTACATGCTCTATGTTGATGACGGTTCCCGGGATCAGACGTGGTCATTGATTGCGAGGTTCAGCCAGGACGATGTCCATGTGCGTGGCCTCAAACTGGCCGCCAACGTAGGGCATCAGAATGCCCTGATGGCAGGCTTGGAGGCGGCAAGCAAGGACGCAGACCTGACGGTCTCAATCGACGCAGACCTGCAGGATGACATCAAGGCCATTCCCGAGATGGTGAAGAAGTTTGACAACGGTTGTGATATCGTCTATGGCGTCCGACGCAAGCGCACGACCGACACGTTTTTCAAGCGCACCACGGCCCAGATGTTCTACAAGTTCATGTCGGGCATGGGCGTGAAATCGGTTTATAACCATGCCGATTTCAGGCTGATGAGCCGTCGCGCCGTTGAGGCCCTGTGCCAGTATGAGGAGCGCAACCTGTTCTTGCGGGGCCTTGTGCCGCTGCTGGGCTACCAGACCGATTCGGTCTATTATGACCGCTTGGAACGTCAGGCTGGCGAGAGCAAGTATCCGTTGAGCAAAATGCTGTCTTTTGCCATTGATGGCGTTACGTCATTTAGTGTCAAGCCATTACGCCTCATCTTTTATTTGGGCGCTTTGTTCTTGCTGATCAGTTTGGGCATCTTGGTCTATGTGATTGTGGCCTTGTGTCAGGGGCGCGGCGTTCAGGGCTGGGCTTCGTTGATGCTATCCATTTGGTTTGTGGGTGGTTGCTTGCTCATTTGCCTCAGTGTCATTGCCGCCTACATTGGGCGCATCTACACCGAGGGAAAGCATCGTCCACGTTATAACATCGAGAAATACCTTAAATGAGAGATATCCGATATGGTAGATAATCAGAAGGATGTAGCGGGCAAAGTGCCTAGTCCGGAGGACATCAAGCTGTTCATGACCGACGTTGATGGTACGCTCACCGACGGTGGTATGTACTATGGCAGCGATGGCACAGAGTTCAAGAAATTCAACACCCGTGACGGCATGGGGCTGCAGATGCTTCAGCGAGCCGGTGTGAAGGTGGGAATTGTCACCAGTGAAAATATCGCCATCAATGTTAATCGCGCGCGGAAACTGGGACTTGACTATCTCAAACAGGGCGCTCGTGACGGTGGCAAGTTGGCCGCTATCGGTGAGATCTGTGATGAGATGGGAATCACTTTGCAGCAGGTGGCTTACATCGGTGACGATGTGAACTGCTATGACCTGCTGGCAGCAGTGGGGTGGGCCGCCTGTCCTGCTGATGCCTGTGACAAGGTGAAAACCATCCCGGGGATTCATATTCTGGAGCGTCGTGGCGGCGATGCCTGTGTGCGTGAATGGATTGACATGATTCTTGCGAATCGATGAACGACTCTATCGATAATCAGAACTTGAAGCAGAAGACGGCCCAAGGACTCTTTTGGGGCATCTTGAGCAGTGGCGGTATGCAGCTGCTTAACCTGATTATCGGCATTTTTTTGGCACGGCTTCTTTCTCCTGGTGAATATGGCATTGTCGGTATGATTGCCATTTTCACTCTCATCGCCGGTAACCTTCAGGAGAGCGGTTTTGGCGTTGCTCTGATAAATATTAAGGACATTAAACACGAGGACTATAACTCGGTGTTCTGGTTCAACATTATTGTCAGTCTTGTACTTTACACGGTTTTGTTCTTTTGCGCTCCCCTCATCGCAAGTTTTTTCCATCAACCGTGTCTCACCAAGTTGTCCCGTTTCGTATTTATCGCGTTTATCTTCGCGGCATTGGGTATTTCTCCCAATGCCATGCTTGTACGAGCGTTGAAGATGAAGGAAAAAGCCATCACCTCGCTATCGGCCCTGGTGGTATCGGGCACGGTGGCTGTGGTCATGGCGATGAAGGGGTTTTCTTATTGGAGCCTGGCTACGCAGCAGATTTTATATAATGTGGTCATTGTCATCGGGCGATTCTATTACACCCGCTGGTGCCCGACACTCAAGGTGGACTTCACTCCCGTGAAAAAGATGTTCTCATTCAGTTACAAGGTGCTTGTTACTGCCGTGTTGACCACAATCAATAACAACATGTTGACGGTGGTCTTTGGCCGCTTGTTCCCGGCTCAGGCCGTGGGCAATTTCACTCAGGCTAACAAGTGGAACACGATGGCCAATCAGTTGGTAACCAATACCGTGGCCCAGGTGGCACAGCCTGTACTCACGCGCATTACCGACGACCAAGAACGCCAACGTAGGGTCTTCGGCAAGATGTTGCGCTTCACGGCCTTTTTGGCATTCCCTACCATGTTTGGACTAGCGATTGTTGCCCCGCAGTTGATCCTTTTGGCCATTGGGGAGAAGTGGGTCGACAGTATCCCGCTGTTGCAAATCCTGTGCATCAGTGGGGCGTTCATCCCCTTGTACACGGTTTATCAGAATTTGTTCCTCAGTCAAGGAAAATCCGATACCTACATGTGGCTCTCCATCTCACAGATTGCCGTTATGCTCATTGCGGTATTGGCTTGCCACAAGTTAGGTATAACTGCAATGGTTATCGCCTTTGCCTGCATCAATATCTGTTGGCTCTTGGCTTGGCAATTCTTTGCATCTAAGCTTATCGGCTACAGTTATATGCAGATGTTACGTGACCTTTTGCCCTTCATGTTCATTTCACTGGCTGTGATGGCGTTGACATGGCTCATCACCATGCCTATCAGTAATATCTACCTATTGATGTGTGCTCGGGTGGTAGTTGCCGTATTGTTCTATGTTTTGGCGATGAGGCTGTCGGGAGCAAAGATTTATGCTGAATCTGTAGGCTATTTCTCCGATTTGTTCAAGAGGAAGTGACTGTAATATAAAGATGTATAGGGGAACAACAACGCTCGCAAGATATTAATTGGATCCTTTCCCCTGGTGTGGAATATCTCGGCACGGTGCGCCAGACACTTGCCTTCGAGACGCAAGAAATCAATGAAACGGTGTGACATCATCAATTCCATGAATTTGATGCCCTCGGTACATACTTTTGTATTTGGAGTGAGCCGTTGCAGAAACACCTTTAATGCAGAGTGTCGCTCGGCGGTAGCTTCTTTCATGGTCCTGTAATGCGACATTGACCATGCTGCAATTTTCAATGCGTTGTTGACTGTTGGAAGGCTCCCGGAGTAGGACGTGTAAGTGGCTGCTTCGATATAACGCCTGTGGTGTACGAGCACTTCATCAACAAATACAATGCTCTCGTTGGCAGCTGCGGTGACGGCCAGTATAAAGTCGTACATCCTTAACCGATACATTGCCTCACAACCTTGGGTAGGCAACAGGTCTAATATGCGGTGGCTGATTAACATGGTGTGACCGGGTATTTCGTTGCAAAACAACAGGCGCAACAATCCGTAGTTGGGTGTGCGCTGATCGTAGTGTGCAAATGAGCCGTCTTCAGAAAACTCCTTAGAGTGACTGGTGCACATCAGCGCGTCGCCGATTGCAGCCACTTGGTAAGCAATCTTGTCTCGTACCCAAATGTCATCCTGATCGCAGATAGCAATGAAGTCTCCCGTGCAGTCGTGTATAGCCGAGAAGAAATTGCCGTTGATTCCTTTTTCGTGGGTATTGGTCTTGACGATGATATTGTCATACCGGTCAGCATACTCTTGTGCGATTTGAATGGTTCTATCGGTTGAGCCGTCATCTTGAATAATTATCTCGTATAGTGGAAAGGTCTGCTTGACTACACTTTCCAGTTGTTCTCGCAGGTACTTCTCACCATTGTATGTGCAGATGACTACCGACACTTTGGCGGTATTAGTTTTTTCCGATATCTCGTTATCATGCATGACCATGGCGCAAAGGTAATAATTATTCAAGATAATTTGTGCCGGTTTTCATTAATTATTTTCTTTTTGCAGTGAAATCTGACTGGATTTTTAAATTCTTTTGGTAAATTTGCACCCATACTGTGCGATTATCGTTTGAGCCGAGTCGTCATGGTCTTATTTAGAGAAGAATGTTATAAATAGATTGTTAATTAGAATATGAAAGGTAAAATTTTAGTGACTGGCGGAACCGGCTTTATTGGTTCTCACACTACGGTGGAATTGCAACAGGCAGGTTATGAGGTGGTTATCATCGATAACCTGAGCAATAGCAATATAGAGGTGCTTGACGGTATTGAACGCATCACGGGAGTTCGCCCCGTGTTTGTAGAGGGTGACTGCACCGACCGTGCTGTGGTTCGCAAACTTTTTGAAGACAATCCCGGTATCAATGGCATCATCAACTTTGCAGCTAGCAAGGCGGTTGGTGAGAGTATTGAGAAACCCATTTTGTATTACCGCAACAATCTTAACATCTTGCTCAATCTGCTGGAGCTGATGCCCGAGTTTGGTGTGAAGGGTTTCGTCTTTTCGTCTTCCTGTACAGTGTATGGCGAGCCCGACAAGAACCCCATTACCGAGGATGCGCCCACCAAGAAGGCCACCTCGCCCTATGGAGCCACCAAGCAAATCTGTGAGGACATCATCACCGACGTTATCCGCAGCGGTAGCCCCATTAAGGCTATCCTGTTGCGCTACTTTAATCCCATAGGAGCCCATCCCAGTGCTGAGATTGGCGAACTGCCTAATGGCGTGCCTCAAAACCTTGTGCCCTACTTGACGCAAACTGCTATCGGCGTACGCAAGGAGTTAAGCATCTTTGGCGACGACTATCCCACGCGAGATGGCTCCTGCATTCGTGACTTCATCAATGTCGTGGACTTGGCCAAAGCCCACGTCAAGGCTTTGGAGCGTATGCTCGAGGATAAGAGCGACGATGCATTGGAGATTTTCAATATCGGTACGGGAAATGGTGCTTCGGTACTTGAACTGCTGAACTCATTCGAGCGTGCAACGGGCGTGAAGGTGCCTCACAAGATTGCACCGCGCCGTCCTGGTGACATCGTCCAAATCTGGGCCGACCCCAAACGCGCCAACGAAGTCCTCGGGTGGCATGCCGAGATTTCTCTCGACGACACCATGCTCAGTGCCTGGAACTGGCAAAAGAAGCTCCGTGAACGCGGCATCATGTAATCCCAATCAAATCATGTAGAGACGCGTAATCTTGCGTCTCCTAACTCAATGGCAATTTAAATGACAAGCGAACCGACCTTTAATGCCGAAGAGCTGAAAGCGCGTTTCAATCCCGAAGGGTCCCCCCTGCGTCGCCAACAGATGGTGATGCTTAGGATGGTGAAGGAACTAGACCGCATCTGCAAGAAGCATGACATACCTTATTTCTTGTATGGAGGAACGCTGTTAGGCGCTTTCCGCCACAATGGGTTCATTCCTTGGGATGATGACCTTGACGTCGCTATGTTTCGCAAGGATTACATGCGCTTGGCTAAGGTTCTGCCAGATGAGTTGCCCGACGATATCGCCTTCCAGAACAATGACACCGACAAGAATTACTTCTTCTTTGTCGCAAAACTGAGAGATAAACGGTCTTTCCTGGATGAAAATAGCTTTGACAAGGTGTTTAAGGAACGGGGCATTTTTATTGACATTTTTCCGCTTGACAGGCTTTTGCCATGGACCCAACGTTTGCGTTTGCAGAGTGTGGCTTATAACCTCTTCCGCAAGGGGAACGGAAACGAGTCGGTAATGAAGAAGATTAAGGCTCTGACGTGGTTTAACCGCCATGTCTCTTTCCCGTTGTTGCGAGGTCTCAGCCGGCTGAGCGGCACCAAGGCACTGATGTGCGATTACGGGATCCCGTTTCACAATATCTATGACCCGCAGGATGTGTTCCCGTTGACGACCCATGATTTTGAGGGTGTCCAACTCCCTGTCCCTGACAATAGTCATCACATGCTGCAAACCATGTATGGTGACTACATGCAGCTACCTGATGACCTTGACCACGTCTACCACCATGTTGAGCGCCTCGAGTTTTACGACTAACAATGAAATAAACTGATATAATGCAAGCGATAATTTTGGCGGCAGGAATGGGCCGCAGGTTAGGCAAATACACCCGTGACAATACCAAGTGTATGTTACCCGTCAATGGCGTAAGGCTGATTGACCGGATGTTAGAGCAGCTGTGTCAACTTAATCTGTCTCGCCTTGTCCTGGTCGTTGGGTATAAGGGCAAGGAATTGATGGACTACATCGGTGATCGCTATGAAGACAGGTTACATATCGAGTATGCCGAGAATCCCGTCTATGACAAGACCAACAATATCTATTCCCTGGCACTTGTCAAGGACAAGATGGTAGAGGATGACACACTGCTCATCGAGAGTGACTTGATTCTTGACGACAGCCTTTTCCAGATGATACTTGATAATCCTTATCCTAATCTGGCCCTAGTGGCGAAGTATGAGACTTGGATGGATGGCACGATGGTTCGCATCGATAAGGAGAACAACATTGTCAACTTTGTGCCCAAGAAGGCGTTTAAGTATTCCGAAGTGGACTTCTATTATAAAACAGTGAATGTCTACAAGTTCAGCAAGGAGTTCTCGACTCAGGTCTATGTGCCGTTCCTCGATGCCTATTGCAAGGTAATGGGTAATAATGAGTACTATGAGCAGGTGTTGCGCGTGATTACCTTACTGGACCAGGCCAATCTTAAGGCTCTGCCCATTGGTGACAAGCCGTGGTATGAAATTGATGATGTTCAGGATAAGGATATAGCCGAGGCCATTTTCTCGCCCGAGAAAGACAGGCTGCAGAAGTATCATGTGAGGTATGGCGGATATTGGCGTTTCCCCAAGATGCTGGATTTCTGTTATCTTGTCAATCCGTTTTTCCCACCAAATCGAATGAGAGATGAGATGCGGGCCAACTTTGACGAACTCTTAACACAGTATCCCAGTGGCATGGCTGTGAATTCGTTGTTGGCAGGAAAATATTTTGGTGTCAGCAGCCAGTATATCATTGTCGGAAATGGAGCTGCCGAGCTGATTAAGAGCCTGATGGAACAGATCATGGAGGCGGGTAGCAAGGTGGGTGTCGTGTATCCGACATTTGAAGAGTATCCTCATCGCTTGACAAAGGATGCCATTGTGCCGTATTATCCTGAAGGTTCTGACCTGCGTTACTCGGCCGAAGATTTAAAGGCTTTCTACGAGTCACGGGATATCAAGGCGTTGTTGCTCATTAATCCCGACAACCCTTCGGGCAATTTCATTCCCAAGGACGATGTGCTCTCTCTCGCTGCTTGGTGCGCTCAACGAGGTGTCAGGCTGATTGTTGACGAGTCGTTTGTGGACTTCTCTGATGAGGGACCGGCAAACTCGTTGCTGAAGGATGATATCCTTGAGCAATATCCCGGGTTGCTGGTCATGAAGAGCATCAGCAAGTCCTATGGCGTGCCCGGACTCCGACTTGGAGTCTTGGCTGGCGCTGATACCGCTCTTTTGGATAAGATGAAGAAGGATGTTGCCATCTGGAACATCAACTCGTTTGCTGAGTTTTACATGCAGATTTTTAACAAGTATGAGTCTTTCTATAAGAATGCCTGTGTCAACTTTGTGAATGAGCGCAAGCGTTTTGCCGAACAGTTATCTTCAATTCCTTATCTTCGAGTCATTCCCTCACAGGCCAATTACTTCCTGTGTCAGGTGACGAAGCATTACACATCAAGTCAGCTGACCGAAAGGTTGCTGAATGACCATAACATCCTGATCAAAGACTGTGACACCAAAACGGGTCTTGAAGGGAAGAATTTCATCAGGATTGCCATTCGTGACGAGAAGGACAACAATCGCCTTGTTGACGCACTCAAGAGCCTGAGAGGATTGAATATATGCATCTGTGGCGGTGGCAATTTGGGTCATGTGATGGCTGGTTATCTGGCCTCACAAGGACGTCATCGAGTGAACGTTCTGACGGGGCATCCCGATAAATGGTCCGATTCCTTGAAGATTAATGTGAAGAATCCCATCGGTTCCGAAACGCTGATTGGTAAGTTGAATCTCGTGACGGATTGTGCCGAACAAGTCATTCCTGATGCCGATATGGTCTTCATCTGCCTGCCCGGTCCACACATCAAGTCGATGCTTGAGCAAATCAAGCCGTATCTGAACAAGAATACGATTGTTGGCACAATTGTCTCTAATACCGGCTTCTTCTTTCATGCCCATGAGGTCATCCCGACGCAGACGGTTTTCGGTTTCCAGCGTGTGCCGTTCATTTCAAGAATTGTAGAATACGGAAAAGAGGCCGATCTCTTAGGCTCAAAGAAGTCACTCAGCCTGTGTGTGGAAAACGGCAACGGAAATGCCATACGCATGACGATTGAACATTTGTTGCATACGCCTGTGAAGTTGCTCGGGAATTTCTACGAGGTGAGTCTCTCAAACAGCAACCCGCTGTTGCATCCCGCCAGGCTATATACCATGTGGAAGGACTGGACTCCTGCAGTACAGTATGACCGGATTCCTCCGTTCTATGCAGAGTGGGATGACGATGCCTCTCAATTACTCATCGACATGGACAATGAGTTACAGGAACTGTTGAAGCACTTGCCGGTTGACCCGATGAGTGTGCCATCGATTCTTGATTACTATGAGTCGACCGATGCCTCATCATTGTCTCGCAAGATTCGTTCTATTCCGGCATTCAAGTCAATCATGTCACCGATGAAACAAATCGAGGACGGTTTTATTCCTGATTTGGATAGTCGATATTTTACCGAGGACTTTGAATGTGGAACGTTTTATATTCGAGACACGGCAAGATTGAATGGTATCGAGACACCGGCAATCGACAGGGTGTGTGAATGGTATGAGAATTTGAAGTCCTTTAAGCAATAAGGTCTTTAACTCAAGGAGAAAATAACAAGCTCCCAACCGTGATGGTTGAGAGCTTGTGTGGTTTTAAAAAGAACGGGGTTCTTCTTATGCCTCAGCGGCGGGAGCCTCTTCAGCGGCAGGTGCTTCCTCGGCGGGAGCCTCAGCGGCAGCAGCCTCTTGAGCAGCCTTGGCAGCCTCAGCCTCGGCAGCGGCCTTAGCGGCAGCGATCTCGGCTTTCTTCTTGGCTACGGCCTCGGCCTTGGCCTCGTTCTTCTTGGTCTCCTCGGCGATGGTCTTCTTGTAATCGGCCTTCTTGTCGTCGCGCTCCTTGTTGCGGATAGCGTCGAGCTTAGCCTGCTTCTCGGCCTTCCAGGCCTCGAAACGCTTCTGAGCCTCTTCCTCGGTGAAAGCGCCCTTCTTGACGCCACCCTGGAGGTGCTTCATCAGCATCACACCCTCGCGAGAGAGAATGTTACGTACAGTGTCGGTGGGAATTGCACCTACGTTGATCCAATAGAGTGCACGCTCGAAATTCAAACTGATGGTAGCAGGATTAGTGTTGGGGTTA
>JAFYYI010000025.1 GCA_017557665.1 Muribaculaceae bacterium
GCTTGGTACGGGTGGTACCATCGCCTCGCGACTCGACTACCGCACGGGCGCTGTGATTCCCGCTTTTTCACCTGGTGAGCTGTATGGCGCCGTGCCGGAACTGGCCGACATCTGCAACCTTGACACCGAGAAGGTGTTTGCTGTGTTCTCCGAGAACATGTCGCCCAAGGAATACATAGCCTTGGCCAAGAAGATTGGCGAGGAGATCCAGAACGGCATCGATGGCATCGTCATCGGCCACGGCACTGATACGCTGGCCCACACCGCCGCCGCCTTGACCTTCATGTGCCAGAACCTGCCTGTGCCGATTGTCTTGGTCGGCTCGCAACGTTCGTCTGACCGTCCGTCATCCGACGCTGCCTTGAACCTGATGCATGCCATGACCGCTGCTGGTCACGGCGACGTGGCTGAGGTGATGGTCTGCATGTTTGGCCCCACCTCCGATGAGTATGGCTTCCTGCACCGTGGCACACGTGTGCGTAAGATGCACTCCTCATATCGTTCCACCTTCCGTACTATCGGCGACACACCTGTTGCCACCGTCGACCGTAAGCGTGGCGTGGTGCCGATTAAGGAAGTATACAACCACCGCCGTGCCGACCGCGACGTGAAGATCATCCCGACCTTCGACGACCGCGTGGCCATCCTCTACTACTATCCTGGCATGAAGCCCGATGTGCTTGACGCCTTGGTCGACAACGGTTACAAGGGCATCGTTTGGGACGGCACGGGCTTGGGTCACGTCAACCGTGGCATGTTCGATGCCATCCAACGTGCCACTGATAAGGGCGTGCATCAGTACATGACCGTGCAGACTATCTGGGGCTATGCCCACATGTTCGTCTACGACACCGGTCGCGACTTGATGGACCGTGGTATCATCCCCGCACAGAACATGCTCGCCGAGACCGCTTACATCAAGCTGGGCTGGGCCTTGGGCCAGACGCACGACCGCGATGAGGTGAAGAACATCATGCTCACACCCGTGAACAGTGAAATCACCCCGAGAGAGCCATACAACGGATACTTGGTCTACCAAGGCGGTGTGCCCGAGGTGGAGGAGTTTGTGAGGAAGGTGCATAAGTAAAAAACGCTTGTGGTAAAAATGTAAAAAAGGAGGCAAATCGCCTCCTTTTTTTATTGTAAACCTCAATTAATTGTCGTACCTTTGCCCCCGATATCAAAATACGTATTTTTTAACATCAAATTATTCGAATAATCATGCAACCATCTCACATTGAGCACATTGGAATCGCCGTTACTAGCCTTGACGAGTCCATTCCTTTCTTTGAAAAATTGCTTGGCACCAAGTGCTATGCCATCGAAGAAGTCGCTGACCAGAAAGTGAAGACCGCTTTCTTGCGTTGTGGCCAGACCAAAATCGAGCTTTTGGAGCCCACCAGCCCTGAGAGCACCATCGCCAAGTTCATCGAAAACAATAACGGTCGTGGTGGTATGCATCACATTGCTTTCGCCGTTGAGAACATCGAAGGCCATCTCGAAGAAGCCAAGGAACTGGGTATCCGCCTCATCGACCAGGCTCCGCGTCCAGGCGCCGAGGGCTTGAGCATTGCCTTCCTGCACCCGAAATCGACTTTCGGCGTGCTGACGGAATTGTGTGAAAACAAGAACAAATAAAAACACATATAACCATGTTAATTGAACAAAAAATCCAGGAATTGTTGGAGAAGCGCAACGAGGCCCGTCTCGGTGGCGGCCAGAAGCGCATCGACTCCCAACATGCCAAAGGTAAGATGACGGCACGCGAGCGTATCGCCATCCTGCTCGACGA
>JAFYYI010000026.1 GCA_017557665.1 Muribaculaceae bacterium
ATGGTGCCCAGGTTAGCCAAGTCCACATGCTTGCTGTCGGCCTCGATGATGGGGTCAGCGGAAAGCTGTTGGACGATGGCGTTACGACGCGTCATGCCTTTGGGCGATGACGGGAACAGGAAGTTCAGTTGCTCGGCAGTGAGTTGGCTGGCGAGTCCTTGTACTTCCTTGAAGAAGTCACGCTGCACCATTTGGGCAGCAGACTTTGAGTTTTTGACTGATTGCGGAAGGCCTTTCATATAGGCGATGCCATTCCACGAAGAACCTATCACGGTTCCCACTTTTCCTTTGAATCCGCCTAAGATTCCTTGTTTAATTTTTCCCATAATATTGAACTTTTTTAAGGTTGTTGCTTTGTTTTAGTAGAACCCGATTCGGGTTGCTTTTGTACTTCCGAATCCTTCGTTTTCTTGGGTGGTCTGGCAGGTCGATTGACGACACCCATTGTGCCAAATCCGACCTTTGCACCACGCTGGCCAGTGGCGAACATGAATCCTGAGAACTCGTCGCGCTCTCTGCCGTAAGGTTTGAGCTCGACTTCAAAGGATTGTTTGCCCGAGGACTTCATCATCACAGGAGAGGCGATGAGAAAGAGCTGCTGCTGCGTGATGTTGGCCACGAGGATGACCGGGTAGTCCTCTGGGTGCTGGTCGCGGTAGTAGGTCACAGCCTCCCAAGAGATTTGTAGGTCGGAACGATGGGCAGCAACCGTGACCGCCGGAAGGTCGGTCATCGGTGCATTGCCGAGAGTGGTTAGGCTGTCGAGGTCGACTGTCTTGGACTTGTCGAGGACAGCCGCGTAGGAAGCCAGCTGCTTGACGAGCAGATTTCTGCGAGTCATGCCCTTAGGCTTCTTTGGGTAGATGAACTCCAAATCTTCGTTGGAGAGCGACATGGAGAGGGTGACAAGCTCCTTGAAATAGCCTTGCTGCATCTTCTGGCTGCTTGACCGTCCTTTCTTGTAGGACTGAGGCAAGCCTTTCATGTAGAAGATGCCATTCCAGTAGGAGCCGACCACCGTGCCGACCTTGCCGCTGAAACCGCCTAAGATGCCTTGCTTGATTTTACCCATGATGTTGTGCTTTTGTGTTGTGATTTACTCGGGTTATATTTTGCGAACCTGACTCGGAGTTGGTATAGAGTTGACCCCTACATGCCCTTGCTCCGAAAACCTCTTAAAAAAGCCGTCCCGAAGGGCGGCTTTTGAGGATGTCCGCGATAAGCCGTTAGGCATTCTTCTTCGGACGAGCGGGACGCTTGGTCACGATCATCGTGCCGAAGCCCACAAGGGCAATCTTGGAGCCCGTAGCGAGCATGAAGGCGCTGAAATCATCGGTGGCTTCGCCGTAGGCGGCCAGACCGACATTGAAGGACTGGGCACCAGAAGCACCGATGGCAGCGGTGGAGTTGACCAGATAGACCTTCTTCTTGGTGACGTTGGCCACGAAGATGGTCGGATACTCGTCAGCGTGTTCGCTGCGGAAATCGCTGGCACCATCCCAAGAGATGGTCAGGTTCTCGCCAGCAGCGGCAACGGCGACATCAGGCATGTCCGCAGTAGCGGCATTGCCGATGGAGTTGAGGTTGGCCAGGTCGACGTGCTTCGCATCCTCGGTGACCACCGGGTCGGCGGCAAGCTGTTGAGCGAGCGCATTGCGACGGGTCATGTTCTTCGGGGAGTTGGGGAAGAGGAAAGCC
>JAFYYI010000027.1 GCA_017557665.1 Muribaculaceae bacterium
CAGCCCCGCAATGTGAACGAAATCACCGATGACATGATGACCTACATCGTCGCCGTGTCGCGCGACCTGCGCAATCGCTGCTTCCAACTCGAAGTGAGCTGGAACGCCGATGCACCGCAAGCCCACAAAGACCTGATGGAAGAACTGGAGTTCAACACCACCGTCAACGGCGGCGACAACACCTACGGTGAAAACATGCTCCAAGCCGGTCAGGCGGGTAGCACCTTCGCCACCTTCACCAACGCCCTCGAAGCCATCGCTGATGGATGTCTCGACATCGCCGACGAGGTGGGCACCTCCAAGATCGGCAAATGCCACACGGGCGAAGACGTGACCTATGTGGAGTCACCTTACAGCCAGAAGTCCATCACTGACTTCTACGACAACATCACCAGCATCAAAAACGCCTACATGGGCGGCATGGAAAGTCAAAGAGACGAAGTCCTCTCATTGCATGCCTATATCAAGGACAATAATGCTGAACTCGACGCCAAAGCATTGAATGCCATCGAAAACGCCATGACGAAGATCCAAGCCATGAAGGCGCCTTTCGTGCAGTTCTATGCCGACGCCAGCGCTGGCGAAGCCATGGAAGCCTGCCAAGAGCTCTCCGACGTGATGGCCGAGGTGAAGGCTGAGTTTGGAAAGATTGACAGAAAGTAATAACAAACCAACTAACTCATTATCAATATGTTAAATTATAAAAATTTAGCCTTATTGATGACAGGCGGCCTATTGGCCCTTGCCATCACCTCCTGTAACCCCAAAGACCCCATCCCAGAGGTTATTAGCGAAGAGACCTACGCCGGCGGTGAACTGGGCACCACCTTCAACACTTCCCAATCCGCCTATGAAGATCCAACCCCCGCCGTCGAGCAAGCTGGCTTGACCACCGCTTTCAAGTATGGCGAGTACTTCTTTGAGCGCACCTATACGCAAAACAACGAGCCTTTCAACGGCTTAGGTCCTCTTTACATCCGCAGCAGCTGCATCGCTTGCCATCCTGGCTATGGCCACGGCATGCGCATGAACCGCTATCGCGCCGACGACTGGGGCAATGGCTACCTGCTCGTCTTTACTGACAAGAACGACACTTATCTGAGTTCGTTTACAGGCATGCCTCAAACCAAGGCCGTCGCTCCCTTCAAGGCTCCCTTGGACGAGACCCAAATCCAAATCAACTGGTTGAGCTACACCGACGAGTGGGGCAACCAGTTCCCCGACGGCGAGACCTACAACCTCACCTATCCTGAGGTCTACATCCCCGAAGAGGCTTTTTATGCACCCCTCGAGGTGGGTGGTCAGCCCATCCCCTACAGCGACTTCGTCTGCCGTCTCGAATCGACCATCGGCATCTACGGCACCGGCTTGATCGATGCCATCCCCGATGATTCGCTGAGAGCACAGTACCAAAAGGAATACGATGACGGCTACATGCCGAACGGCCTCAATCCCGCCATGTGGGCTGGCTCCGATTTCGCCCCGACAGGCTATTATGGCAACACCACCCATCCTAAGAAGTACACCTATGCCCTCACGCGTGGTCCCTTGCAGGATGCCCCCGGCGCCAACGCCATCTGGAACATAACCAACGTGACGCACCGCACCAAAATGGGTCATTACATGACCGCAGCCTATGCCGCCAAGGCTTCACAAGACCCTGACGTGCAGGCTGAGTTCTACAACTACTTCCCGCAGTACAACCTCACGGGCGATGTAGAGACTGACATCTACAACTACCTGATGATGAACGACCAAATCCCCGAATCCTTGAAAGTTCCCGAGATGAAGGACGAGGACTATGTCAACTTTATGGTGTGGCACCGTGGCTTGGCCGTTCCTGCCGCCCGTAACATGGACGACCCCGAGGTGCAACGCGGCAAAGAGCTCTTCAACCAAATGGGCTGTGCCTACTGCCACCGTCCGTCGTGGAAGACCGGCGACGACATGTTCACCGACCCGACTGGTTTCTTC
>JAFYYI010000028.1 GCA_017557665.1 Muribaculaceae bacterium
GACGTGGCCGTCGACTTAAGGAAAGACTCGCCCACCTATGGACAATGGGAGTCGGTGGTGCTGACCGAAGGCAACAAATTCATGTATTGGATCCCGGAGGGATTCGCACATGGCTTCGTGTGCCTTGAAGACCATTCGGTGTTCACATACAAATGCACCAACGTCTACAACAAAGCCTCGGAAGGCAGCATCCGCTGGGACGACCCCGACCTCGGCATCAATTGGGACATTGAAAACCCGATTCTGTCCGACAAAGACAAGATAGCACCTTTGTTTAAAGACTTCATTACGCCCTTTTGAATATAACGAACAGACATAGAACAAACATGAGAACAAGAAACCTCCTTTTGGCGTGCGGCATGGCTATTATATTAATAGGTATTACCGCGGCCGTCTCTTTTTCGCTGGCTCAATCCAACGACGAACAGATGGTAGAATACGAAGGCACCGACAGGGAATACCTCTCCTTCGACCAAATCGACCACCTCACCCACGACATCGAATTGCCCGAGAGCATGAGTTTCTGTGGGGAAGAAGTTCCTCTCGACCTATTCTATGTCAGGGAGCGTTTGGAACGCGAGATCATTGTCAACTCTTACCGGCATTCTGCCACCATCATGTTGCTGAAACGCACCACGCGATGGTTCCCTGTCTTGGAGCCTATCATGCAGAAAAACGGCTTGCCCGAGGACTTCAAGTACCTCGCCATGATCGAGAGTGAGCTGACCAATGCCGTCTCGCCCTCGAAGGCCGTCGGCTTCTGGCAGTTCCTCGAAAGCACTGGCAAAGAATATGGTCTTGAAATTAACAAGGAAGTGGACATGCGTTACAACGTGGAGAAAGAAACCGTAGCCGCCTGCAAGTATTTGAAGGCCTCCTACCGCAAATTCGGCAGCTGGACCTTGGCTGCGGCCGCCTTCAACTGCGGCAACGGGCGCATCACCAAAACTACCGAGGAGCAGCGTGTAGACTCTTACTACGACATGCTTTTGCCTGAAGAAACACAACGCTATGTGTTCCGCATCCTGGCACTGAAACTCATCACAGAAAACCCCGAAAAATATGGTTTCCAAATCAGCGACAATGGCTGGTACCAACCCTATGAGACTAAGACTATCAACGTTGTGCAGTCCATCCCCGACCTTGTGGATTTTGCCTATAGGCAAGGCACCAACATTAAGATGTTGAAGTATTTCAACCCTTGGCTGCGCAGCAACTCGCTTACGGTTTCGGCAGGCAACAGCTACGACATCAAGATTCCGAAGGGAAAATTCGCGAAAATGCATAAGAAGATGAGGAAGGCAGAATGAACGAGTTCAGCGAAGACAAAAACCTTGAGATCCTCGGTGCCAGAGAGAACAACCTGAAGAACATCGACCTCTCCATCCCGCGCAACGCCCTGGTGGTCGTCACTGGCATCAGCGGGAGCGGCAAGTCGTCGTTGGCCTTCGACACCATCTATGCCGAGGGACAACGCCGCTACATGGAGAGCTTCTCGGCCTACGCGCGACAGTTCATCGGCA
Organism: Muribaculaceae bacterium; assembly: GCA_017557665.1. The sequence goes on from JAFYYI010000028.1 coordinate 1,524, forward strand.
ACATGGAGCGCCCCGACGTCGACAAGATCACGGGTCTGAGTCCCGTCATCAGCATTGAGCAGAAGAGCGTGAACAAGAACCCACGCTCCACCGTGGGCACCATCACGGAGATTTATGACTTCCTGCGTCTGCTCTACGCCCGCATCGGCGAGGCATACTCCTACAACACAGGCGAGCGCATGGTGCGCTACACCGAAGAGCAGATCACCGACTTGATCCTTAAGGAGTTTGACGGCAAACGCATCAACATACTGGCACCCACCGTACGCGGCCGCAAGGGCCATTACCGCGAGCTGTTCGAACATATCCGCCAAGCAGGCTTCACCCGCGTGCGCGTCGACGGCGTGATGCGCGAGATTGAGTTTGGCATGATGGTGGACCGCTACAAGACCCACGACATCGAAATCGTCATCGACCGCATCGAAGTGCACGAAGACAGCCTTACCCGTATCAAGAAGTCGGTGCAAACCGCTTTCCGTTACGGCAAGGGACTGCTGATGGTCTTGGTTAGTGAGGAGTTAGGAGTGAGAAGTGAGGAGTATAAGGACGCTACAGCCAACTCCTCACTCCCCACTCCTCACTCCTCACTTAGGTATTTCAGCCGACTCTTGATGTGCCCCACCACAGGTCTCTCCTACGAGGACCCAGAGCCTAACACCTTCTCGTTCAACTCGCCCTACGGTGCCTGCCCCAAGTGCAACGGCCTAGGCGAAATCGCCATCGTCGACAAGGAGAAACTCATCCCCAACCCCAACCTGAGCCTTCGCAAAGGCGGATTGGCTCCTGCTGGCGAATACAAGGCCGGAAGTTGGATCTTCAAGCAGCTGGAGGCTATCGGCCTGAAATACGGCTACACTCTTGACACACCAATGAAGGACATCTCCGACGAAGCCCTGGACGTCATCCTCTACGGCACCAACGAGACCTTTGAGGTGAAGCGCGAGACCCTCGGCATCGTTTCAACCTATAAGATCAACTTCGAGGGCATCATCAACTTCATCGAGAGCCAGAACAACGAAGAGGCCTCGGCGGCCATCGCGCGCTGGGCGGGCTCCTTCATGAACCACGTGACCTGCCCCGTTTGTGGCGGATCGAGGCTGAAGAAAGAGGCGCAATGGTTCCGCATCGACGGCAAGAACATCGCTGAGGTGGCCAACATGGACACCCTCAGTCTTGGCAAGTGGATCGACGAGTTGCCTGACAAACTCACCGAACGCCAAAACGACATCGCCAAGGAGATCCTGCGCGAGATCCACAAACGCGTGCATTTCCTCTTGGACATCGGCATCGACTACCTCAACATGAACCGTCCGGCGGCATCCTTGTCGGGCGGCGAAGCCCAGCGCATCCGTCTGGCCACGCAGATTGGCTCACAGCTGACAGGAGTCTTGTACATCCTCGACGAGCCCAGCATCGGCCTGCACCAGCGCGACAACCAACGTCTCATAGAGTCGCTGAAGGAGCTGCGCGACATCGGCAATTCAGTCATCGTGGTGGAACACGACAAGGACACCATGCTCAACGCCGATTATTTGGTCGACATCGGTCCCGGTGCGGGACGTCATGGCGGCGAAGTCGTCTTCGCCGGCACACCTGCCGAGACCAAGACAGGACATTCCATCACCTGCGACTACCTCAACGGCATCCGCCAGATCGAAGTGCCTAAGACACGACGCAAGCCTTTGGAAGGCGAGTTCCTCACCATCAAAGGCGCCAAAGGCCACAACCTGAAGAACGTAGACTTGAAACTGCCTTTGGGCGTGATGGTCTGCGTGACGGGCGTCAGCGGCTCGGGCAAGTCCACCTTAATTAATGAAACCCTCTCCCCCATCCTCAGCCAGAAGTTCTACCGCTCGGTGAAAGAGCCCCTGCCCTACGACAGCATCGAAGGATTGGAGAAGATCGACAAGATCATCCAAATCGACCAGGCACCGATTGGGCGCACACCGCGAAGCAATCCGGCCACCTACACCAAGGTCTTCGACGACATCCGCAAGCTCTATGGCGAGCTGCCCGAGTCGAAGATCCGCAACTACAAGGCGGGACGTTTCTCCTTCAACGTGAAAGGTGGGCGTTGCGAGGCCTGTAAGGGTGCAGGCGTGCGTGTCATCGAGATGAACTTCCTCCCCGACGTGACGGTGCTGTGCGAGGAATGCCAAGGCAAACGCTACAACCGTGAGACCTTGGAGGTTCGCTACAAGGGCAAGTCGATCAATGACGTGCTCAACATGACCATCAACGAGGCGGTGGAATTCTTTGAGAACATCCCGAGCATCATACAGAAGATCAGGACATTGAAAGACGTCGGCTTAGGTTATCTGACCCTTGGTCAGGCCTCCACCACCATCAGTGGCGGCGAGGCACAACGCGTGAAGCTGGCCACCGAGCTGGCCAAACGCGACACAGGCAAGACGCTCTATGTGCTTGACGAGCCCACCACAGGCTTGCATTTTGAGGACATCAAAGTGCTGATGAACGTGCTGAACAAACTCGTCGACAAGGGCAACACCGTCCTCATCATCGAGCACAACCTCGACGTCATCAAAATGGCAGACTATATCATCGACATGGGTCCCGAGGGTGGCGACCGTGGTGGACAGATCGTGTGTCAAGGCACGCCGGAGGAAGTCTCCAAATGCAAGGAGAGTTATACAGCATATTATTTGAAGGAAGAGCTACCTAAGGTCTGATTTTTTTCTACCTTTGTGGCATGAAGCCTTTTAATTACATCGGATTGCTACTGATAGTTTTTATCGCATCATGCCACCTCGGCGGTAATAAAACTACAAACAGGCAAGAAGCCGACAAGCACTTACTTGAAATCGACTCTTTGCTTTGGCGGCAGCCCGACAGCGCTTTGGCGCTGTTGTTGCCTTGGTTCGACAGCGTCGCCGTGCCGGTGGAATACGACCTGCATTACGCCCACCTCCTCTTGTCGGAGTTGCTGTACAAGAACTATTACGAGCAGACCAACCGAGCCGAGCTGCTGCAGTCGGAGGCCTATTTCGACAGTATTTCACTCATCATAAACGATTCCCCA
>JAFYYI010000001.1 GCA_017557665.1 Muribaculaceae bacterium
CGATGGCGGCATCAAAGGAATCCATGTGGTTGGGGAGAAAACGCTCGCAGATAGCCCTCATTGCTTCAATCTTCTCATTCCTGTCCGACACCAATTCAGCCGTGCCCACAGCCATGGCCGATTTATATTGGAGCGTGAAGCTGCCATCCTTCGGTCCAACGGTAGGTGTGCATCTTGTGACTGCCGACAAAGCCACATGTGGATTCGCAGCGATGCAGTCCAGTTTCTCACCCTCTGTGGCGCAGTGAAAGTAGAAGGTTCTCTCGTCAGTCCGTGCTAAAGACAATGGAACTCCATAAGGCGTTCCACCAGGCTTTGTAAAACTGACGGTAATATAGGGTGCTTTATCAAAAACCTCCAAAGCGAAGGCTTCATCCATTTGGCGATCGGCTCTCCTCATACGTGTTATTGAGTTATATTATACGTTGTAGGTATGTACACTTGAGCCTTGTGCGGAAGGCAGGTAGTTGATGCCCCACCAGGTGACCTGCAGCAGTACAAAGGCAATCAGCAATATCCACAAGGCCGGTTTGATGGATTTTGGGCGGTAAGCACGGTAGTGCAGGTAAAGAAGATAGGCAAGCCACGTGACGGCAGCCCAAGTCTCTTTAGGATCCCATGACCAGTAGTGCCCCCAAGCCTCCTTCGCCCAAAGGGCACCAAAGAGCATACCGAAAGTCAGGAATGCCAAGCCCACGTTGACCAGGTTGTCGGTGATATCCATCTCCTTGCGATCCAAGGGCTTACCTTTTTTGAAAAAGAGCTGATACATAGCCATGACTGTCGCAGCCCCCAGCAAAGCGTAGGAGAACATATATACGATTACATGTGGAGCGAACCAAGGGCTCTGCAGCGCAGGCATCAACGCTTTGCTGTGGATTTCGGGCTTGAAAATGTTGATGCAGATAAACACTATCGCCAGTATAGTCGAGAAAGATAGTATCCACTTGTACTTCCATCGGCTGTACACAAGGATGCCCGCCAACGGCAGAAAGAATGAGTACCAGAGGCGTGTTTCTCCCATCGTGCGCAACGGTGGACGCTCCAGTGTCACCCACATGATGACGATGAACGTGAAAAACACGATTAGGCCCGTCAGTGTGGAAGCGTAGACGGCTGCTGTTTTATCTTTCCATGCCATGAAAGCGCCTATAGCCCACAGGACTATAGATACAATGGCGAAGTAGATGAAATATTCCCAAATCATAGCGGTAGTCGTCGTTGAGAAAGGATGAACAAACACAATGCGCCAGCCAGCATCATGGCAATGCCGGCATAGACCAGGGGCAGCCACGGATCCCGCACTAGTTCAAAGATGCTGATTTGACTATTCACACCGGCGGCGGTGTCATAGCCGTACTGGTAAATCTTCCAGCCATCGACCTCGGCGGGTTTATTGACGTCGATGGTCGTGTGCACGTTTTTACCAGACTTCGTCAGGATATTCACTTCGCTGGCAAAACGCTTGGGCGTACCATCCTCATATTCCTCCATGATGAAACGCTGCAGTTCAATGGCAATGTCCAGTTCCTTGAGTTGCTGCTTGTCGTCCATAACACGCCACTCGGGTTGACCGACGGTCGTAATCATCTTGAGGCGCTGCATGTCGGCATTACCCATCGTTGCGCAGGTCAACGCCAAGAACAAGCCCAAATGATTAAGCAGGAAAGGAATGTCTCGTTTCCATTTGCAATGAGTCAGACGTTTCATAACCGCCAAACCCAAAATGACTGCAAGATAGACATAGATAAGAACAAAGGGCCAGAAAGTGAGCATATTGTTCACCCAAGTTCCGTCCACAGTCTGCCGCGTCAATCCCATGACCAAGGTCAGCACCAGGGCGATGGCGATGGCAGGGATAGCGGCACCATAAGTTGTCAAAAACGAAAATGCGTAAACGTGCTTGCGCAACAAGTGCATGAGAATTATCATCACCACGAAGCCGACAAGCACGATGACGTTGACAGGCCACGAAAACGCATCCCACACGACAGGGCCGACGCTCAACTCAAGCATCAGCCCTGCTATAATCAGTCCGACACCTATCAGGAATCCTTCCTTAAGTGTCCATGGTTTAATCCACATCAGATTTCAATCAGTTTACCTTTCTCTTTGGCGTCCGTGATCCACTTGGGAACAATCTCGTCAAGGAAGCGCCGTTTGTTTTGGTTCAGCATATTCATATCAAGACCGATGGCCGCCTGAGCCTTGGCCTTAGTGCTGTAGTCCGGCACGGGAATCTCACCCATGTGCCCATGCTTGGCCGCTACGCGCGCAATGAGCAGGCGGGCCTGCTGGGCATAGTCCACTGAGTGCGACAGTAGGCGAATCACCTCTTGGGGAGCGTGGAACGTGGCTCCGTGGGATGCGATGGCATAGTCCCAACGCCACTGGCTCTTGCGGAGCAGGGCCTGGATAGGAGCCAACTCGGCATCGGTGGCACCCTTGTCAATGATGAACTTCGTCTCGAAGTGGGCACGGGCCAGTTCTTGCTCAGCACGGTCGCGCACCTCGTTGCACTTTTCTTGACGGTCATAGACGTTCTGGCGCAGCACCTCAGCATCCTGGCGGTGACACACTTGGCATGTGCGGTCTATCTTGGCCAGCGGTGACATGATCTGGTGGTCCGAGAACTTCACGCCACCATCCTGCTTATAGGGCATATGGCAGTCGGCACAGGCAACACCGCGTTGGGCATGAATGCCTTGCTGCGACATTTCCCATCCGGGATGCTGAGCCTTCAGGATCTTGGTCTTGGACAGAGGATGGATATAGTCGTAGAAGCCGATTGAGTCATAGTAGTGTTCCGCATCTTCGCAGGTCAAGCCGTAGTGCTGCGGAAAGACGAGATAGTTAGCCTTGCCGGGATTCTGCGGATCGTCGGGCTTGATGAAGTAGTACTCGACATGGCACTGTGCACAAACCAGTGAGCGCATCTCCTGATGGCTGGCGTTCCTCAAGTTCTTGCCTGCATTGGCAAATGCCTCGTAGATGGCGGGTCGCGCAGGACGCAGGTCCATCGTGCGGGCATCGTGGCAGTCGCTGCAACCGATGGTATTGACCTCTTCGGCGCCCAACTCGCTCCATTTCTTGGCATAGAAGTTTGCCGGATCGAATACCGACTTCGTCTCGCTGAGTTCACGCATCATGCGGGGCACATCCGGGCCTTTGCACGTCCAGCAGGTAGCAGGCTGCATGTCAGCTGCTATCGAGTCGGCACCGATGGAGATGCCAGGATTACCTGTACGCAGAATCTTGCGCATATCCTCCAAGGCATGCTTGTGGCCGCGCGGCGTGTTGTAGTGACGTGAGAACGCGTAACCTGCCCACAGAACGACCATCTCGGGCCGTTGCTCAAGCACGTCAACCTCCTGCGAGGAATTATACTTGGAGACGAACGAGGTGTCCTCGGTCATGGACCACGTTTCATACTCGCGGGGATAGTCCGCCTTGAATTTCTCGTTCTGGGCAACGATGGAGTCGGTGAATTCGGTGCGCTTGTTGTTGAACACGCTGGCGACTTCGGCACGGCGTTGCATGAGCGACGAGACAAGCAGTCCCAGCAGGAACACCACAAGCATTGAGCCGCCGAAGAGCGCCCAACCTTGCCATTTCTTTAATTGCTTTGCCATAGTGCTATGTTGTTATTTGTTTGTTCTTCTTATTTCTCTTTCTTGGAAATCATTCCGTGCAGCCACTCGGGCACAGGGCTTGGAGGTAGCGGGGTGACGCCCTCTGCTCCAGGGGTGGACATCAGCGAGTTCATACCTCCGTGCGGCACGTTGCGGTGGCAATGCCAGCATTCGACACCTTCGCCCCGTTTGGCCATCATATAGTCGATGCGTCCAGTCTTGACAAACTCTTGGTTGAGCTGGGTGTGACAGCGGATGCAGTTATCCATGATGACTTCGGCACTGGCATCCTCGGCCATGATGGCCTGTCGCTCGCTGTGCGTCACGAAATAGGCCGTGTGCTTTAAACCGTCCATTGCCTTGAAGCCATATTTCGCAGCCAGGCTGGAATGCGGAACATGGCAGTCGTTGCATGTCGCGTCACGCCCATGCGAGGAATGGCTCCACGTTGCATAGTATGGAGTCATGATATGGCAGTTCACACAGGCTGATGGATCATCTGCAATATAGGTATGCGCCCTGAGCAGATACATAAAGAGTCCGCCGAGGCCACAAACAACCCCTGCGATAACCAGTAGCCATACCTTTTGCCGATACGAAAACCTGTCTTTAACCGATAGTATTTCTTTCAGCTTCATCTGCTATTGGAAATGATATGGCGCAAATTAACGAAAAAAAACTCAATAATCCAAACATTTTCAAGTTTTTATTCCAGATTAATCGTTAATTCACCCCTAATCAAAAACAATAGTATAGAAATCTGATCTCTAACAAGGATTAGATAGTTTTTTCTCAACATAAATAATAGATACAGACTTGATAATGTAAGCACTCGTTCAACTCTTGACCTGACGATAATTCATAATCAAGTTCACCTGCCATATCTAGTGGTGCCAGACACTCCAATAAAACAAATTAAGCTACTGAAAAATTAGCGACTTAAATCGTGAAACTGGGGGGATTTGAGAATGATATGACTTTTTAATACTTGATGTGATATTTTAATGATTTTCAAGTGCTTATAGAATTTTGATTAAAACGTCATATCAGCAACTATGCTTATTATATCACAAAAGGGGGGAATACAAAAAGGGGTTTATTCCCCCCTTTAAAACTCATTATCCAGGCGCTGAATTTCTGTTTTACCTGGCCATCGCTGGCAAAACATCACTGGAATCATTCATTTTGCAGCCCATTCGGGAAAATATTTATATATCACACGCTGCCAATGATATAATTATTATATATTTGTGCCAAAATATTACTGAATTATGAAACAAGTGTTAACATTCGCCATTGCAGCCTTGACGGCCATCACGTTGACAGCCCAGAGTGAAAG
>JAFYYI010000029.1 GCA_017557665.1 Muribaculaceae bacterium
CGGCAACCTGGTGATCAGCAACGCTACCTTCCCCGATGCTTGGACTGCCGAGGCTACCATCGTGGTGGTTAACCCCGAGACCAACGAGATGAAGGAATATGTTGTTCCTGAGGAGTGCGGTATGGCCGGACGTTGCGACTTCATCGGCTTCGCTAAGGGCAACCTCATGGAGGACGGTGTCATCTACCTCACGGGTGCTACCAACACCGGCGTTTCGGTTATGACCATCGCTGGTGGTGAGGTGAACACCGACGAGTGCTATCCTGCCGCTTGTGACGGCTTGACTCCCAGCACTTCGACCGTTATCAACTACTACATCGACCTCGCTGGTGAGGAGGCTCTGCTTTACGTAACCCGCAATGCAGCTCTCGCTAAGCTCGCCATCGATGGTGAGAACATGACCGCTACCACGCTCACCCTGCCCAACAAGGGTGCTTGCAACGGCACGTTCCCGTTCGTTTGGGACGGCAAGGAGTTCTTCGTATATCCCACCCTGCCCAACTACCAGAACGGTTTCGCTGTAGCTCAGGCCAATGCCGAGGCTGCTATCGTGGAGGTTGAGTCCACCTTTACCGTTAACGCCAACGCCTTCACCTCCAACTGGCTCAATGCCGAGGTTGAGGAGGATGGTGTGATCATCTATCAGTACTATCCCGGTGGCAACTTCGCTGTTTACCGCTTGACCAAGGTCGGCGGCGGCGTTGAGGAGATCATCAATGACACCGAGAAAGTTGTTGCTGGCGTTCGCTACTACAACATCATGGGTCAGGAGATGACCGAGGCCAATGGCCTTACCATCATCGTTACCACCTACACCGACGGCAGCAGCCGCGCTGTTAAGGTGCTGAAGTAAACCTTTGACTGATACATCAACAAAAAGGCGGTGCCCTCGTGGCATCGCCTTTTTGTTGTTATTATCGCTTGCGACCGGATAGCCGCTCGTCACTTGACGGTGGCATAGGTGTCATCGTCAAGGTGTTGAATAAATCCCTCATCAACGAGGAAAGAAAGCATCGAGATGACTTCTTCTTTGGGGAAAGACAGGGTATCAAGAAATTCCTCCAGGCGGCGAGGCCGCTGTCCTGCCATATAGAGGATGCCCTGCTGCACATCTTCAGGTTGGTGGTCTCCTCGCTTGCGACGGTCGATGCACAAGTCGCAATGGCCGCAGTCCTCAACCGATTGCTCCCCAAAATAGCCTAGCAGCATGCGCTCGCGACAACCCGTGTCACTATAAGCATAGTTGATGGTCGCCTCAATGCGGTCGACCATGCGCTGTCGCAAGTCTTCATAGACCGCTTTGGGTATCAAGACGTGCTTGGGTTCCTCTCGAGATGTTGTGTATATAATATAAGGTGTGCGCTTGCGAGGCACATAGTGCAGAATGTGCATCCGTGTGAGTTCAAGCAGCGAATTGTAGATTGTTTCTTGATCCAAGCCCGTGCGGAAAGCGATGACATCCTCGTTGATGAAGACATAGTCGGCAAACAGGCCTGTATAGAGTCTGAGGATAGCCTGTAACACCTGATCAGCGCCTGGGGTCGTGGTCTCCAAGTCATAGAGTTCCTCCTTGCGGGCCAGTATCATCACACGCGACTGGGTCTCGATTTCCTCAACGAACTCGATATAACCCGCCTGAGTCAATATTCTTAAGGCATTATGCGTGGGCAAAACGGGCAAGTCAAACGTGCGGCAGAACAGATTGAAATTGAAATCAAACATCTGCTGGAAGCCTTCACCTATGCTCACTCCAAGGAAATTCCCGACGCGCTCATAGACCTTTCTAATAAAGTCTTTATCTGGAAAGGCCTCGGTGATGTGACGCCGCAGGATGCGTTGGTCGGTATGCTTGACCAACAGCACGGCATAGGAGCGCTTGCCGTCTCGACCGGCCCTGCCCGCCTCCTGGTAGTATTCCTCGAGAGAATTCGGAATATCCATGTGAACCACCAACCTTACATCTGGCTTGTCAATGCCCATACCGAAAGCGTTAGTTGCAACCATCACACGGCATTGGTCACTGGTCCACTTGGCCTGCTTGTCTTCCTTGTCCTCAACATATAGGCCGGCATGGTAGAAGTCGGCATGGATGCCAGCCCGATTGATCTCGTCACTGATTTGCTTGGTACGCCTGCGTGAGCGCACATAGACGATTGCCGTGCCGGGAACCGAGCGCAAGATGTGTATGAGTTCGGTGACTTTCTCTTCGGAATGACGAACGACATAAGACAGATTGCTGCGGGCAAAACTCATCGAGAAGACATTGGACGCCCTGAAGTTCAGGCATCGCTGGATATCCTCGACCACAACTGGGGTAGCTGTGGCGGTGAGTGCCAGCACAGGCACGCTGGGGAAAAGCTTGCGAACCTGGACGATGCGCAGGAAGGATGGCCTGAAGTCATAGCCCCACTGCGAGATGCAATGCGCCTCATCAACCACAATGAGACGGACTGGCATCTGCCGCAATCGCTCCAGGAATGATTGAGACTGCAGACGCTCGGGAGAGACATAAAGGAACTTGCAGTTACCGTAGAGGCATTTCTCATAGGTGCGGTTCACCTCGGCACGCGTCAAACCGGCATAGAGATAGGTCGCCTTGATATTCAGTGAACGCAGGCGATCCACCTGGTCCTTCATCAGCGAGATGATGGGCGTGACAACAAGGGCCATTCCATCGATGGCCATCGTGGGAACCTGAAAAGTGATAGACTTGCCGCCACCCGTGGGCATCAACCCCAGCGTATCGCGGCCCTCAAGAACCGACTCGATGATGTCCTGTTGCAGCGGCCTGAAGGCGTCATAACCCCAATACTTCTTGAGGATATCAAGAATTGGCTTGGGTTGGCTCGGCATCTTCATGGAGTTTTATGGCTTTCACCATGAGCTGCACCGTGGTGCTCATGCGATGTCGTGTCTCCTCGATCGTATAGCAAATGTCAACAGGTTTCCCTGCCTTGAGGATATCATTGTAGCTTGCCAGGCCAAAGGCGATGGCATTGTTGATCTTGTTGCCCTCCTCGTCAACGAGATCGAGCTTGATGTGCTCCATCTTCTTGCCAACAACCTTGCTGGAGCCTGCGTCAAACACCTTGCGCGTGATAAAGACAGGCTTGCTGTTGCCGGGACCATAAGGGTTGAGCATGCGCAGGTAGCGCAGCAAGGCTCCGTTTATCTCGCTGAACTTGATCTCGCAGTCGATGTCCATGGCCGGAGTCACCTGGGCATCCTCGATGTGCTCCTCGACATATTCGGTGAGACGACGACGGAATTCCGGAATGTTCTCTTCCTTGATGGACAGGCCAACGGCATTGGTGTGCCCACCGAAGGTCTCAAGCAGGTCACGACAGGACTTGATGGCCGTGTAGATATCGAAACCGCGCACCGAACGAGACGAACCCGTGGCAATACCATCGGCATAATAGGTGAGCACTACCGAGGGCCTGAAATACAACTCGGACAGACGTGCCGCCACAATGCCGATAACACCCTTGTGCCAGTTGCGGTCATAGATGACGATGGGTTTCTTGCCGTCAAGCACCTGAGCATGGCGGTCGATGATTTCATTGGCCTCGACAGTCACCTGGCTATCCAGCTCCTTGCGGTTGTTATTGTATTGGTCGATGCGTTTGGAAATCTCCATGGCGCTCTGCATGTTGCGTGACACGAGCAACGCCACCGACTCCTGGCCAGACTCCATGCGTCCCGACGCATTGATGCGCGGACCAATCTTGAAGATGATGTCGTTGATGGTCAGCTCATGACGGTTCAAGCCGCAGGTGCGGATGATACTGCGCAGGCCGACATTGGGATTGTTGTTCAGACGGCGCAAACCATAGAACATCATCACCCTGTTCTCTCCCGTGAGTGGGACAATGTCGGCAGCGATGCTGACAGCCACGAGATCCAGCATGGCTTCAAGGTTGTACATCTGACCCAAGCCGTTGCTCTTGGAGAACGCCTGCATGAATTTAAAGCCCACGCCACAGCCCGACAGCCCTTTATAAGGGTAGGTGTCGTCAACCAGCTTGGGATTCAAAATCGCGGCAGCGTCGGGCAAGACATCATCAGGCACATGGTGGTCACACACAATGAAGTCTATACCTTTCTCCTTGGCATAGGCAATTTCGTCAACTGCCTTGATACCGCAGTCGAGCACGATGATTAGACTCACTCCGATGGATTCCGCATAGTCGATGCTCTGCAGCGAGATACCATACCCGTCGTCATCACGTGTCGGGATATAGTACACCAGATCGGAGTAAATGTTTTGAAGATACTTATAGACGAGCGCTACGGCTGTGGTTCCATCCACGTCGTAGTCTCCGTACACCATAATCTTCTCTTTGGCCCCTAACGCCTGGTTCAGCCTTGCCACGGCCTTGTCCATGTTCTTCATCAAGAACGGATCGTGCAACTGTTGGAGTGATGGGTAGAGGAAGTCGTGGACGCTGTCCGCGGTCTTCAAGCCCCTGAGCACCAACAGCCGAGCGATGGCGGGACAATTGGGGAACTGGGCCGCCAACTGTTCCTGGGCAATGCGTTCGTCGGATGTTAGAGGTAAGTAATTCCATTTACTTATCATTTATGTTAGTTTTTTAATATGCAATAACAGGGGCTCACCGCCGCAGAGCAATGAGCTAGTGGAGAAAATATGTGTATCAAATTGAAGACCAAATGATTATGCCACCAGTTTTCAAGAAGCCCCGTTGATAGGATGCCACCAATGGCCTTGAAGTCCCAATTTCCAGCCACAAAATTACTCAAAAAGGCACGTTTTTCAAAGAAAAGCAGGCACAAATTCACAAGCTCAACATCAATTTTACAATAATTTAACAATCGTGACTGCTATTCAAACCAAGAGAATCGCCTACAATTCTTATACTATCACTTTAAACCGATATACCTAACTCACTGAAAAACAAAATCGCCAATCAGTCAAATGACCAATTGGCGATTGTCCTATCAGAGGTCGCTAGCGGACTCGAACCGCTGTGCCCGGTTTTGCAGACCGGTGACTAAACCACTCATCCAAGCGACCCTTCGCGATTAGCGGTGCAAAATTACTGCGGTTTTTTGACCTGTGCAACTTTATCGGCACATTTTTTCATAGAATTTTTCTCGGGCTTCTGGCAAACGTCCTTCAATTTGCATGCAGCACAAGCAGTTAGGGCCGATTTCTTGTCGTTTGCAGCACGCCACACGGCACGCACCGCGGCGAACAAAGCCGCAGCCACGATGGCACCCGCCAGAACATATTGCACCGATTCACTCATTTATTCTTTTTAGTCTTGAAGTTTTTCTTAATCAGCTTAGACAGCTCTGCAGCAGTAAGATCGGCACGATACTCGGCGAACGGCAACACCGTTTTGCAACCGTTATTATACTCGCTGCAGCCGAAGCCCGTTTTGCCCTTCTTAATATGGCCCTTGCCGCACACGGGACACGGAATGTCCTCGATGTTCTTCAGGCGCGGCGCACGCGCTTTCTTTGGCTTCTCCTCGCCTCTTGTCGATGGCGTCTTGGGCTTTGAGGGTTTGCCCTGCTCGACAGCAATGCTGCCTCCGCGATTGTCGCGCAAGACATTAAGGACGATTTCGCCAATCATCTGCTTGAGCTCATCAATGAATTGCGAGGCGCTGTATTCACCACGTTCAATTTCACGCAACTTTTTCTCCCACAAGCCAGTAAGTGATGCACTCTTGAGTAATGGTTCATGTATGGTGTCTATCAGCTGGATACCAGCCAGTGTGGGTGAGATACTCTTGCGTTCCTTGCGGATGTACCGGCGCTTGAACAGCGTCTCGATGATGGCGGCTCGCGTTGAGGGACGGCCGATACCGTTCTCCTTCATAGCATCGCGCAATTCCTCGTCATCGACCGTCTTGCCGGCGGTTTCCATAGCGCGCAACAGGGTGCCTTCGGTATAAGGTTTGGGCGGCTGGGTGGTGCGTTTGAGCACCGAAGGCTCATGAGGACCGCTCTCTCCTTTCTCGAAGTGCGGCATCACGCCATTATCCTCATCTTCAGCCTTTTCCTTGCCTTCGTCATCGGTGTTCTTATCTCCAGGCTTATTAAACAGCTCGCGCCAGCCCGGTTTGAGGATCTCCTTGCCTGTAGCCTTGAAGCCGTACTCGCCCACCTGAGCCATAACTGTAGTTGTATTGAACTCACAGTCAGGGTAAAACGCCGCTATGAAGCGCATGGCGATAAGGTGATATACACGCTTCTCTTCGGGCGTCATTGCCACCGTAGCCGGATTGACATTGGTGGGTATAATGGCATGGTGATCAGTAACTTTGCTATTGTCAAAAACCTTCTTGGTCTTCGGTAGCTTGTTAAGCGCCAGCAGGGGTGCCGTCAAGTTGGCATAAGGCACCATCGCCTGCAGAATGCCGGGCACCTGGGGATAGATGTCATCGCTCAGGTAGGTCGTGTCCACACGTGGATAGGTCGTCGCCTTTTTCTCATAGAGCGACTGGATGGTCTTGAGTGCCTCGTCGGCCGACATACTGAACTTCTTGTTGCACTCCACCTGCAGGCTCGTCAAGTCAAACAGGCGCGGTGGCGCTTCACGACCTTTCTTGGTATCGACCGAAGTTACCTCAAGAGGCAACTCCTTGATATTCGCAACGATAGTACTTGCTTCTCCTTCCGTCTTGAAGCGACCGCGAGTGCTATTGAACGTCACACCACGGTATTTGGTCTTGAGTTCCCAATAATCCTCGGGAACAAAATTCTCAATCTCACGATAACGGGCGACAATCATGGCCAGCGTGGGCGTCTGCACCCTACCCACCGAGAGCACGTCACGTGACTGAGAAGGAGAATACTTTAAGGTATAGAGTCGAGTGGCATTCATGCCGAGAATCCAGTCGCCGATGGCTCGAGAAAGGCCTGCAAAGTACAGATTATCAAAGTCTTTAGCATCTTTAAGCTCTTGAAATCCCTTGCGGATGCTCTCGTCGGTTAGCGAGGAAATCCACAGGCGCTTGACCGGCTTGTCACAGCCAGCTTTCTGGTATACCCAACGCTGAATAAGCTCACCCTCTTGGCCGGCATCACCGCAATTAATGACCTCCTCGGCAGTAGCAATCAGGCTTTTTATCACATTAAACTGTTGCTCAATACCTTTATCGTCTTTTAGCTTAATACCAAAGCGTTGCGGTATCATCGGAAGCTGTCCAAGCGTCCATCTTTTCCATTGGTCAAGGTAGTCGTTTGGGGCCTTGAGTTCGCAAAGGTGTCCGAGAGTCCACGTCACCTGGTAGCCATTGCCCTCGAAGTAGCCATCATGCCTGTCATTGGCACCTAGCAGGCGGGCAATGTCACGAGCGACACTGGGTTTCTCTGTTACGCAGACTTTCATGAGTGAACAGTTAATAGTGAACAGTTATGATGCTATCACTAAAAGTTTAAAGTATTACTTAAGGACTATATGCTTTATTCGCCGAGTTTTTGCGCTTTGGCTTCGTTCCAAAGTTCGTCCATCTCGGCGAGGGTTAATTCGTTGACGTGACGGCCCTGCTCGTTGGCTTTCTGCTCGATGTAGTTGAAACGTGCAATGAATTTGCGGTTAGTGCGCTCCAAGGCATTGTCGGGACGCACGCCATAGAGACGTGCCGCATTGACCAGAGAAAAGAAGAGGTCACCGAACTCTTTTTCACGATCCACATCGCTTTCCTTCTTCAACTCGGCTTCCACCTCGCTGAATTCCTCGCGCACCTTGTCCCAAACGTCCTCACGCTTCTGCCAGTCGAAGCCCACGTTGGCAGCTTTTTCCTGGACACGTTCAGCCTTGATGAGCGACGGCAGACTGCGGGGCACTCCGCTGAGCACCATCTTGTTGCCGTCTTTTTCGCTCATTTTGATAAGTTCCCAGTTCTTGAGCACCTGGGCGGCAGTGTCGGCCTTTTCCTCGCCGAAAACATGCGGATGACGGTAGACCAGCTTATCGCACAGGGCGTCACACACGTCAGCGATGTCAAATTTGCCCTTCTCGTCACCAATCTTGGCATAAAAGACGATGTGCAGCAACACGTCGCCCAATTCCTTGCGGATTTTATCGTCGTCTTCGCCCATGATGGCGTCGGCAAGTTCCATGGTTTCCTCGATGGTGTTAGGACGCAGGCTCTCGTTGGTCTGCTTGCGGTCCCACGGGCACTTCACGCGCAACTCGTCAAGGATGTCGAGCAAGCGACCAAAGGCCTCCAGTTTTTTCTCTCTGCTGTTGTTAGGCATGTTTACAAAGTGATTTTATCATTTCAGACCACAAAATTACTCATTTTTTTGGAATACCGCAATTTTGCAAAACAGGTGAAGAAGATAACTGTGGTAATGCCACGCCAAACCGAACGTGTGGACAACGAGAGCAAGCTGAGGATAAAGAGAAGGTCAAGCAGTTGACTCATGAGAGGGGAAAAGGAGGGGGTATTAGGAAAAACGGTAGGGATTTGTTTGGTGGTAGGGACAATATGGAGTACCTTTGCAGCCAATTTCAAAACATATATCACGATAGCTATAATGAGAAGAAAACCACTGCTGATTGTCCTGTGTGCTATACTTCTGGGAATCAATGCCATGGCACAAGGAAACAACACCCGTATGGGTGGTGATGAGAACGATGACACCGAGTCGCTCGCTAAACGCATCTTCAATCTTGAGAAGAAGACCGATGCTTTCAACTTCCACATCAATTTTGCCTCGAGCCTGATGGCCGAAGACGCCAATCACGGCGAATGGGACAGTAAGTTCATCTGCCGAGACCTGCGCTTGGACATTAAGGGCGATATCACACCCAAGGTGTTTTACCGCATCCGTCACCGCTTTAACAGCAACCAGACGGCAAAAGGTCTGGACCGCTTCGCAAAGGCAACCGATATCATGATGGTGGGCTACCGTCCCAGCAGCAAGGTGGATATCGCCGCCGGCAAGCTGTGCCAAATCTGGGGCGGATTTGAGTACGACCAGAACCCCATGGAAATCTACCGCTATAGTGACCTGATCGACATGATGGACATCTTCATGGCCGGTGCGATGGTAAGCTACCGCCCTGTGCCCACTCAGGAAGTCGCATTCCAGATAACCAACAGCTATAATGGCTCGTTCACCGAGGACCTCGGCGAAGACCCTCAGATTGTCACCAGCGACCTGCAGCAACCCGAGAAACTGAGCCGTAGCCGTGCCCCGTTCACTTACATTCTGAACTGGAACGGCAATTTCCTGCAGAACCAGCTGCAAACGCGCTGGGCATGGGGTATCCAGACGCAGGCCAAGCACAAGTACTCGCGCATGATCACGCTGGGCCAGCGGCTGAACCTGCCTAATTACCAGTTGTACTTCGACTACTTCGGCGAGTGGGATGATGTGGATCGTCTTCACTATGCCACCACCGACTTGCAGAACTTGATTGCTCCGGGCTCAACCCATCTGGGCAAGGTGCACAGCCACACTTTCATCGCCAAGATGAACTGGCAGTTTGCCCCCAAGTGGAACCTGATGCTCAAAGGCACGTACGAGACGACAAGCATCGCCAAGATTGAGGACCTGCACAACTACCGCAAGTCTATCGGCTACTTGGGTAGCATCGAGTACTGGCCGATGCCCAAGAAACTGGACTTCAGGGTGTTCCTCGCCTATCTGGGGCACAAGTATGACTTCAACAAGGCGTGTGGTCTTGAGGACTACAACACCAACCGCGTGGAGCTTGGCTTCATGTACCGCATCAAGTGCTATTGAGGCCAATCAATGACGGTGACTGTGCCGCCCACAAGACAAAGAGCCACGGCAAAACTGTGGCACAGAGAACACTGCCGAAACTACTGGCATTTGAAACACAGACTGCCATTCCCGTTCATGGGGATGGCGGTCTTCATATAAAAACAGGGATTTAATAATTATTTTGAGTTATTATTTTATAATGTGGGGGATTTGGATTAATTTTGCAGTTACTTTAAAGAGACATGATGAAATACCTGAGTCTGCCTGACAACTCGACACGCATTCTTCCGTTCTACCTAGCAATGGAGGAGTATGCTGCACGCATCATTGGAGAGGATGACATCTTCTTCATGTGGCAGGTGGAGCCGACAGTCATCTTCGGTCGCAATCAACTGATTGCCAATGAAGTGAACGTTGACTATTGCCGTGAGCACAGCATCGCCTTCTACCGCCGTCGCAGTGGTGGCGGTTGCGTGTATGCCGATCAGGATAACATCATGTTCAGTTACATCACGCGCAGCGACGAGGTGCAGACGACATTCTCGCGTTACACAACCGCCGTTGCCGAGATGTTGTGCGGCCTTGGGCTTAACGCCAGCGCCAGTGACCGCAACGACGTGCTGATCGGCAGCCGCAAAGTGAGTGGAAACGCGTTCTATCACATTCCCGGCCGCAGCATCGTGCACGGCACCATGCTGTTTGACACCAACATGGAGCATATGCTCAATGCCATCACGCCATCGCGTGAGAAATTGACGAGCAAGGGCGTGGAGTCGGTACGCAACCACATCACGATGTTGCGAGAGCACTTGTCGATGGACATTGAGGACTTCAAGGTCCACGTCCGTAAGACGTTGTGTGACGGTGAAATCCTGCTCAATGCCGACGACATTGCCGAGATAGAGCAGCTCACCCTACCCTATCTTGAGCCATCGTTCCTGTGGGGCAACGACCCCAGCTGCGAAGTCAAGCGCGGAGGGCGCATCGAGGGTGTGGGCAGCCTTCACGTGAATGTTGAGCTCAAACACGACGCGATTCAGGACTTGCACCTGTCCGGCGATTTTCTGCCCTTGCGCAACGATGTTCGCGAGGTATTGCTCGACAAAGTGCGCGGCGCGAAACTCGAAGCCGATGATCTGCGTGCAGCCCTTACCGACTGTGACGCAGGCCAATGGATACTGAACCTGACAAACGAACAATTGATAAAGCTGTTAGCTTTTAGCCATTAGCTATCAGATTTTCAGAAACTAAAAAACATTAGAACTTATATATTAACCAATTAAAAACCATTTTAAACCGTGACTGAAGAAATCAAAGTTACCTGTCTTCATGACAGACACGTAGCGCAAGGCGCTCTCATGTCCCCCTTTGCTGGTTACGACATGCCCATCCAGTATGTAGATATCACCACCGAGCACAATGCCGTGCGCCAGAAGGTGGGTGTTTTTGACGTGTCTCACATGGGCGAGGTGGAGATCACCGGCCCCGATGCCGCCAAGTTCACCAACTACATCTTTACCAACGACATCAACGCCATCAAGGCCGGTCAGATTCTGTACGGCATGATGCTGTACCCCGACGGCGGCACTGTTGACGACCTGCTGGTTTACCGTGTTGACGACAACGACTACTTCCTGGTCATCAACGCTGCCAACATCGACAAGGACGTGGCATGGATCATGGAACAGGCCAAGAACTTCGACGTGAAGGTTGACCACCAGAGTGAACTGTACGGCCAGATCGCCGTTCAGGGTCCCGATGCCGAGAAGACCATGGGCGAAGTGCTGAGCATTGACGCTACCGACCTGACGTTCTATACTTTCAAGAAAATGGAATATGACGGCAAGACCATCATCGTTAGCCGCACCGGTTACACCGGCGAGGACGGCTTTGAGGTATATGCCGACCCCGCTATCATCTGCAAGATGTGGGATATGCTCATGGAAGCCGGCGTGCAGGCCTGTGGTCTGGGATGCCGCGACACCCTGCGCTTTGAGGCTGGACTGCCCCTGTATGGCGACGAGCTGACCCCTGAAATTTCACCTATCGCTGCCACCTTCGGCATGTTCGTGAAACTCGACAAGGAAGGCGGCTTCATCGGCCGCGATGCGTGCGCCCAGCAGAAGGCTGAAGGCACCCCCAAGAAACTGGTGGGCCTGGAGCTTGAAGGCAAGGCTATTCCTCGCCATGGCTATGAGGTGCTCGACGGCGAGAACGTGGTTGGTTACATCACCACCGGCTATCACAGCATCACGCTGGACAAGAGCGTAGCCTTCGCACTGGTTGACCGCGCCGTGGGCGCCCTGGGTAACACGCTGAACGTGCGCATCCGCAAGAAAGTGTTCCCCGCCACCGTTGTGAAGAAACGTTTCTATACACCCAATTACAAGAAATAAGGCTTTAGGTTTTTGGATATAACTTTTTAGACAACAAAATATTAACTAATTAATTTTATAGCAACAATGAGTAAGATTATCGACGGACTCTATTACAGCGAGTCACATGAGTATGTAAAGGTAGAAGGCGACTTCGGTTTTATTGGTATCACCGACTTTGCACAGCACGAGCTGGGCAACGTGGTTTATGTTGACATGCCCGAGGTTGACGATGAGGTAACCGCAGGTGAAGAGTTTGGCGCTGTTGAGAGCGTGAAGGCTGCCAGCGACCTGATGTCTCCCGTCAGCGGCACTGTTGTCGAGGTTAACGAAGCCCTCGAGGACGAGCCCGGCCTGATCAACAAGGATGCCTTTGAGAACTGGATCATCAAGGTTGAGTTGAGCGACAAGAGCGAGCTCGACAGCCTGATGGATGCCGCCGCCTACAAAGACATGATCGGCGAGTAATTAAAGAATTGAAAAAAGGCAATAAAGTCCTTAAGGACCTTAACGACCTTAAGGACTTTTAAAACTTTAAAAACAAAAACCGTCTATTAATCAATGAGTTATAAATTTTTTCCGCACACCGACGAGGAGATGAAGGCCATGCTGAGCACGGCTGGAGTCAAATCGCTGGACGACCTCTATCAGGATGTGCCCCAGGAACTCCAACTCAAAAAAGAGTATGAGCTTCCCGAGGCCATGAGCGAGATTGAAGTGCGCCGCTTCTTTGACGAGCTGGGCATGGGCAACATCACCATGCGCACCTTCCTGGGTGCTGGTTACTATGACCACTACAGCCCCGCCGTCGTTCAAGACATCTTGAAGCGCAGCGAGTTCCTCACCGCCTACACACCCTACCAGGCCGAGATTTCGCAGGGAACCCTGCAATACATCTTTGAATACCAGAGCATGATGGCCGAGTTGACCGGCATGGAAGTGTCTAACGCCTCCATGTATGACGGCACGACGGCTACTGCCGAGGCCATGATGATGGCTGTCTCCAACGCCAAGAAGCGCAAACGCGTTCTGGTGAGCGAGACCATCAGCCCCTATGTGCTGCGCGTGGTGAAGACCTACGCCAAGTACCAGGGCATCCAGATTGACATGATTCCCGCCAAGGGTGGCGTGATGGATCATGAGGCCCTTAAGGTGGAACTGGAGAAGGATGATGTGGCCGGCGTTATCGTTGCCACGCCCAACTTCTACGGTATCCTCGAGGACTACACCGGTGTTGCCGACATGTGCCACGAACACAAGGCATTGTTGATCATGCACTGCGTGGCCACCGCATTGAGCGTTGTCAAGTCGCCCGCCGAGTGGGGTGCCGACATCGCAGTGGGTGACGGCCAGAGTCTGGGTATCCCCCTGAACTATGGCGGTCCCTATGTGGGTTTCCTGTGCACGACCAAGAAACTGATCCGCAAGATGCCGGGCCGCATCGTTGGTGCCACCAAGGATGCCGATGGCAAGCGTGCCTTCGTCCTCACCCTGCAAGCCCGCGAGCAGCACATCCGCCGCGAGAAGGCGACCAGCAATATCTGCTCCAACCAGAGCCTGATGGCGCTGTATGTGACCATCTACATGGGTCTGATGGGTGCCAAGGGCCTGAAGGAGGTGAACTCCATCAGCTACAGCAACGCCCACTACCTGGCCGAGAGCCTGGTGAAGACGGGTCTGTTCGAGATGGCTTATCCCGACAAGCCCTTCCTCAACGAGTTTGCCGTGAAGACCAAGCTCAATATTGACGAATTGCAGGAATACTGCAACGAGGAGTACCTGCAGTGCGGTCTCAAGATTGCCGACGACACTCTGCTGATCGCCGTGACCGAGACCTACAGCCGCGAGGATTGTGACGACCTTGTTGACGCATGTGTAACCTTTAACGAAGAAAAGGAGGGCAAGTAAGTTATGAATAACACTTTTTACGGTAAACTCATTTTTGAGTTGTCACAGAATGGCCGTCAGGGTTATTCCCTGCCCGAAAACAGGTGTGCCGAGTACAAGATGAGCGACCTGCCCAAGGAGCTGATGCGTGAGAACACGCCCCTGCTGCCTGAGGTTGACGAGCTGAGCGTTGTGCGCCACTACACCAACATGAGTAACAACAACTTCGGTGTGGACACGGGCTTCTATCCCCTGGGTTCCTGCACGATGAAGTATAACCCCAAGATCAACGAGGAAATCGCCGCCCACCGCGAGTTCACGGGCTTGCACCCACTGCAGAACCCCGATACCACTCAGGGTGCCCTCGCCGTTTACTACTTCCTGCAGACCAGCCTGGCCGAGATTTCCGGACTAAAGGAGTTCACACTGAACCCGTTTGCCGGAGCACATGGCGAGTTGACCGGTCTGATGATTATGCGCGGTTACCACCTGGAGCGTGGCGACGTGAAGCGCACCAAGGTCATCATCCCCGACAGCGCTCACGGCACCAACCCTGCCAGCTCGGCCGTCTGTGGCCTTGACGTTGTGGTTGTGAAGAGTCGTCCCGACGGCACCGTCGATGTTGACGACCTGCGTCCCTTGCTCGACGACACCATCGCCGGCATGATGATGACCAACCCCAACACGCTGGGTATCTTTGAGCACAACATCGGTGAAATCGCCAAGGCTGTTCACGATTGCGGCGGCTTGATGTACTACGACGGCGCCAACCTGAACCCCATGCTGGGTAAGGTGCGTCCCGGTGACATCGGCTTCGACATCATGCACATCAACCTGCACAAGACCTTCTCGACGCCTCACGGCGGTGGTGGTCCCGGCAGTGGTCCCGTCGGCGTGCGTGAGGGTCTGGAGCACCTGCTCCCCAACCCCCGTGTCGTGAAAATCGAGGAAGAGGATTACGATTACTTCAAGCTCGAGTGCAGTGACAAGTCCATCGGCAGCATCAGCGGTCATCTGGGCAACTTCGGCGTGATGATGCGCGCCCTGGCCTATATCCTGACCCTGGGCCGCGACCAGCTCAAGTGGGTCGGTCCGCTGGCAACCCTCAACGCCAACTACATCAAGGAGTCGTTGAAGGACGTTTATGAACTGCCCATCGGCGGCGTTTGCAAGCATGAGTTCGTTTATGACGGCTTGAAGGACAAGTCCACCGGCGTCACCACGCTTGACGTGGCCAAGCGCCTGCTGGACTACGGTTTCCATGCTCCCACCATCTACTTCCCCCTGCTGTTCCATGAGGCTCTGATGGTAGAGCCTACCGAGAACGAGAGCAAGCAGACCCTGGACGAATTCATCCGCATCATGCGCGTGATTGCCCAGGAGGCCAAGGATGATCCCGAGATGGTGAAGACCGCACCTCACAACACGCCCGTTCGTCGTCTCGACGACACCCAGGCCGCTTTGCACCCCATCGTGACCTGGCGCGAGCTTGTTGCCGATAGTCAAGCTGCTGAATAATCAGCAACTTTCCTGATTAGTGATTAGAGATGAGTGATTAGCGAGGTAATACCTCCTGCCAATCAACTAATCTCTAATCACTAATCTCTAATCGTTAATCACAAATCTTTTATCTAGTATGTTTGACATTATTATAATAGGTGCAGGTCCTGGCGGATACGAGACCGCTGCCGACGCTGCCGCACACGGCCTGACCGTCGCCATCGTTGAACGCGACCAGATGGGCGGCACCTGCCTAAACCGCGGTTGCATCCCCACCAAGGCCTTGTGCCGCAACGCTGAAGTCATTAACCTGATGCGCGAAGCCGAGGTGTGGGGCGTGAAGACCGGTGACATGGCCTTTGACTATGCGCCCGTGTTTGAGCGCAAAGAGGCTGTCGTCAAGCAGTTGCGCGAAGGCGTGGAGATGCTCATGGGTGCTCCTGGCATCACCGCCATCAAGGGCGAAGCCTGCCTGAAGGACGCCAATACCGTCGTTGTCAACGGTGAGGAATACAGTGCCAAGAACATCATCATCGCCACTGGCTCAGCACCTCGTGGCCTGCCCATCGAGGGCGCCGACCTGGCTATGACCAGCGATGACATTCTGGCGATGGAGACGCTGCCCAAGAGCCTGTGCATCGTGGGTGGTGGCGTCATCGGCATGGAGTTTGCCGCTGTGTTCAGCACTTTTGGCGTCGAAGTCACCGTTATTGAGTATTGCAAGGAAATCCTGCCTCCGTTCGACAAGGATGTGGCCAAACGCCTGAAGACCGTCCTGAGCAAGCGTGGCATCAAGATCATTACCAGCGCTGCTGTCAACGGCATCACGCAGGGTGAGGACGGCATGACCGTTACCTACGAGCTCAAGGGCAAACCCCAGAGCGTGACCTGTGAGAAGGTGCTCATGTCGGTCGGCCGTCAGCCCGTGCTGCCGCAGGGTTTTGACGCTGTTGGCGTTACCGTGGGCCGCCGCGGCATCGAGGTGGACGACAACATGATGACCAACGTGCCCGGCGTTTACGCCATCGGTGACGTGAACGGTCGCATGATGCTAGCCCATGCCGCCAGCGCACAGGGACAGCGTGCCTTGCATGCCATCCTGGGCAAGGCCGATGACATTAAACTCGATATCGTGCCCAGCGCCGTGTTCACCGTGCCCGAATTGGCCATGGTTGGCCTCACCGAGGAGCAGTGTGCCGAGAAGGGTCTTGACGTGACCGTGAAGAAGTCTTTCTTCCGCAGTAATGGCAAGGCTGTCGCCATGAATGAGACCGACGGCCTGTTGAAGATGATTGTCGACAACACGACGCGCCAGATTGTGGGCTGCCACATCTGCGGTGCCCATGCTGCCGACCTCATCCAGGAAGTGGTCACCGCCATGAATGCCGGTGCTACCGTTGACCTGCTGGCCCGCAGTATCCACGGCCACCCCACCCTGAGTGAGGTGATGCTGACCGCCGCCAGACAGTTCTGACCTTCTCATGCAAGCCACAGGCTTGCAATACAACACAACGACACGCCACTCGCAATAAACAAAGCGGGTGGCGTGCCATTATGTCACAGAAGAGGGCATTAAGACAAGGTGGCTAAAAATAGTCATAACTGAAAACGGAGAACTGAAAAGTTTTTTGTATCTTTGTGGTTTGGAGTAAAAGAAATGAACGATGGAGTATAGACTGCATAGTGAATATGAACCGACGGGCGACCAACCGCAGGCGATTGCCGAGCTAGCCGGGGGCGTGAATGACGGCGTGCCCTACCAGACGTTGCTGGGTGTGACAGGCTCGGGTAAAACCTTTACCATGGCCAATGTCATCGCACAAACGGGCCGTCCTACCCTGGTCTTGTCTCACAACAAGACACTGGCAGCACAGCTGTATGCCGAGTTCAAGAGTTTCTTCCCTGAAAATGCGGTGCATTACTTCGTCTCCTATTACGACTACTACCAGCCTGAGGCATATATTCCCTCGACCGACAAATACATCGAGAAAGACCTGGCCATCAATGACGAAATTGAGCGGCTCAGGCTCTCGACAGTGACGGCACTGCTGAGCGGACGACGCGACATCGTCGTCGTGTCAAGCGTGTCGTGCCTCTACGGTATGGGTAACCCCGAGGACATCACTGCCAATGCCATCGAACTGAAAGTGGGTCAAGAGATTGGTCGCGACGAATTGCTGCACCGACTGGTGGATGCCTTGTACTCACGCAGCGATACAGAACTGAGGATGGGCACCTTCCGCGTCAAGGGTGACACGGTTGACGTGTTCCTCAGTGACGAAGACATCATGTTGAGGGTCATCTTCTGGGGCAATGAAATTGAACGTATTCAAGTTCTCGACAGCGAGACGCAGATGCCCACCGAAGACGTTGAGGGTTTCAAGATTTTCCCAGCCAACATCTTTGTGACGACCAAAGAGCGGATGCGCGCTGCCATGGGTCAGATTGACCTCGACCGCGAGAACCAGGTGGCCGCCTTTGCACGCGAGAACCGCTTTGCCGAGGCCAAGCGTCTGAACGAGCGCGTGACCTATGACATGGAGATGATGCGCGAGGTGGGTTACTGCTCAGGCATCGAGAACTATAGCCGCTACTTTGACGGGCGCCGTCCCGGCATGCGCCCCTTCTGCCTGTTGGATTATTTCCCTGACGATTTTCTCACCATCATCGATGAGAGCCATGTGACCGTACCACAGATCCGCGCCATGTATGGCGGCGACCAGTCGCGCAAGACCAACCTGGTGCATTACGGTTTCCGCCTTGAAGCAGCATTGGACAACCGTCCACTGAGGTTTGAGGAATTTGAGACCTTGACCCACCAGACCATCTACGTGAGCGCCACACCGGCTGACTACGAGCTGAATAAGAGTGAGGGTATCATCACTGAGCAGCTCATCCGCCCGACGGGTCTGCTCGACCCACAGATTATCGTGCGTCCTTCCCAAGGGCAGGTCGATGACCTGGTAGAAGAGATTCAGCTGCGTATCGAACGCAGCGAGCGCACGCTGGTCACCACGCTGACCAAGCGCATGGCCGAGGAGTTGAGCGACTACCTCAAGCGGCTGGATATCCGCACTGCCTATATGCACAGCGACGTCGAGACCATGGAGCGCATCGAAATCATTGACAACCTGCGAGCCGGTGCTATCGACGTGCTCGTGGGTGTGAACTTGTTGCGTGAAGGCCTTGATTTGCCCGAAGTGTCTCTTGTCGCCATCCTCGATGCCGACAAGGAAGGATTCCTACGCAGCCGTCGCTCGTTGACACAGACGGCTGGACGCGCCGCACGCAACCTGAACGGAACCGTCATCATGTATGCCGACAACATCACCGACTCGATGCGGCAGACCATAGACGAGACCGAACGCCGCCGCAGTCTGCAGCTCAAGTACAACGAGGAACACAACATCACACCCACCGCCATCATCAAGGCGCGCACGGCTATTATCGGCCAGGATACCGACATGCGGCATCCGACGACGCCCAGCCGTCACAACCAGGGCATCATACCATCGGCACCAACATCCGAAATGCGCTATACCGAGGAGTTTGACAGCAGTGCAGGCGTTGCCGCTGATCCTGTTGTCGCCTACATGAGCGGCAAGGACATGCAAGCCGCCATCGACCGCTTGAAGACCCAGATGATTGAGGCCGCCAAACGCATGGACTTCCTCGAGGCAGCACAATATCGCGACGAAATCCTGAAGTTGGAGGAGATGATGAGGGATCGAGATTAATGATTAGGGATTAGTGAAACAGGATAAGCGACATAGTGACCATCACGTCAAGGGACAATGGCTGCCGACAACCAAGAAGGAAATGGAGCACTTGGGTTGGGAGCAGGCTGATGTCATCCTGTTCACGGGCGATGCCTATATCGACCATCCGTCGATGGGTACCGCCGTCATCGGGCGCGTGCTGGAGGCTCATGGCTATAAAGTCGCTATCGTGCCACAGCCCAACTGGCGCGATGACCTGCGCGACTTCAAGAAACTAGGCAAGCCACGACTTTTCTTCGGTGTTTCGGCCGGAGCCATGGACTCGATGGTGAACCATTATACCGCTGCCCGCCGCAAGCGCAGCGACGATGCCTACACCCCTGAAGGCCGTGCTGGAGCCCGTCCAGACTATCCCACCATCGTCTATTGCGATATCCTGAAGCGTCTCTTCCCTGACGTGCCTGTCGTCGCAGGCGGTATCGAAGTGTCGTTGAGACGCCTGGCCCATTACGACTACTGGCAGGACAAACTGAGGCCCTCCATCTTGATGGATTGTCAGGCTGACCTATTGGTCTACGGCATGGGTGAGTTGCCCAACATCGCCATTGCCGAAGCCCTGGCAGCCGGAAAACCCGTCGACGAACTGACCGACATTCCCCAGACCGTCGTGCGCCGTCCGAAAAGTGAACTGCCTGTCGTCAATACGGATACTGACGTGGTGCTGCACCCTTATGAGGAATGCCAAAAGTCCAAAAAGGCTCAAGCCGAAAATTTCAAGACGATAGAAGTAGAGAGCAACCTGTGGCACGGTCACAATGTGTGGCAAGCAACCGGTAACATCGCCGTGAAGGTGAACCGCACCAATCCGCCGATGACCACCGAACAGATTGATGCCTCGTTTGACCTGCCCTATACCCGTCTGCCCCACCCCCGTTATCAAGGCAAGCGGATTCCCGCCTATGAGATGATTCGCCATTCGGTGTGCATGCACCGGGGTTGTTTCGGCGGTTGCGCCTTCTGTACCATCAGTGCCCATCAGGGAAAATTCATCGCCTCACGCAGCAAGGCGTCTATCCTGCGTGAAGTCAAACAGGTGGTTCAGATGGAAGATTTCAAGGGCTACATCAGCGACTTGGGCGGTCCCAGCGCCAACATGTACGGCATGCACGGCAAGGATCAGAAACGCTGCCAACGCTGTCAGCGTCCGTCATGCCTGCATCCTCAGCCCTGCAGCAATCTTAACACCGACCACAGTCAGTTACTTGACATCTATCACGCCGTAGATGCCCTGCCTGAAGTGAAAAAATCGTTCATTGGCAGCGGTGTTCGTTATGACCTGTCGATGCACCGAACTGGCGACCCTCACATTGACAAAGTCAATGCACGGTATAACGAAGAACTCATCCGCTTCCACGTGTCGGGCCGATTGAAAGTCGCACCCGAGCACACCAGCGACGAGGTGTTGATGCTGATGCGCAAACCTTCGTTTGAATTATTCAAGCGCTTCAAAGCGTTGTTTGACCGCGTGAACACAAAGTTCAATTTGCGTCAACAACTCATCCCCTACTTCATATCCTCCCATCCCGGCTGCCATGAGGCCGACATGGCCGAGTTGGCTGCCATCACCAAGGAGCTTGACTTCCGCCTGGAGCAAGTGCAGGACTTCACACCCACGCCGATGACCATCTCCACCGAGACCTATTACACCGGCTATCACCCTTATACGCTGAAGCCCGTGTATTGCGCCAAGACACCGATAGAAAAACAGGCCCAACGGCTGTTCTTCTTCTGGTATGACCGCAAGAACCGCTCTGCCATCACTGCGGCCTTGAAACGCATCCATCGAAGCGATCTGCTACGCAAACTGTATCCTTGACTTCGCCTTGTGTACCGCAAAGAACGAGACGCAAGATTTTGCGTCTCTACAAAACAAAATGACAATCGCATGATGAAATCTGTCAGAATTTTTATGGCCACCTTGCTGCTAGTGTCCAGCCTAACTGTCCAAGCCGGTGACGATGCCTTGAGGCACACGACCGATGTATTGTGCCTGCTGCCCGACGCCACAGCACTGGGCGTGACTATAGCCAAGCACGATACCGAGGGCATGAAACAACTGGGCTTGAGCACCGCTACTTGCCTCGCCTTGAATTATGGGCTGGAACTCTGCATCCGCAAGGACCGTCCTGACGGGACAGGTCACCACGCCTTCCCCAGCACCCACACGGCAGTCGCCTTCAACGGTTCTACCTTCCTGATGAAACGCTACGGATGGAAATGGGGCGTGCCAGCCTACGTCGTGTCAAGTTTCGTTGCCTGGGGACGTGTCAAGAGCGACCGCCATGACTGGTGGGATGTGCTGGGCGGAGCTGCCATCGGTGCTGGTACGGCCTATATCTTCACGAAGCCTTTTGTCAAGGACGTTGATGTGAGCATCGCTCCCACCGCCTTTGGAGAGAGCGGCTACGGACTAACGGCAACTATCCAATTCTAACCAGCTGAAATAACAGAGATTTCTGAGAAAACCGGATTAACGGCGATTCGGGAAGTTACTCACTACAATAAAAAATCGGGAGGCCATTGATTGGTCTCCCGACTCTTTGTTATTGCGTATTCAGCAGACGCTTACTTCACGAGGACTTTCCTGGAAGAACCGTCACTCATCTTAACGATGTTGATGCCCGGTTGCAGGGAATCGTGACGGCGTCCCATGATGTCGTAATACTCAACAGGCACCGCATTGGGATCGATGACAATCTCATCCACACCGTCGCTCACCTTGAACGTGAAGACATCGGCATTGTTCACAAACATGTCAGTGAAACCATTGACATAATTAGTGATCGGTCGACTGACGAAGGCAACCACACGCAGTTTTTCCCAGTTCCAGTCAGCGGGAATCTGAACGCGATAGTTGTTCTTGTAGGTGCCATCGGTTCTGTTGAGTGATTCACCCTTGACTGAGCCGAGCGCCATACGGAAGACACCATTGTGAATATAATTATTCACCCAACTTCCAGCATTCAACTGGCGAGCATAAAGGCTGTCTTCAACCACATAAACGGTGAGTTTAGCATCCTCGCCCATCATAGCGTCGAAGTCGCGCGACACCCTACCGTGAATCGATACGGTTGCCATGCGGGTCTCCTCGTTGAATGAGCAATCACCCTTGATTTCGACAAAAGTGGGCATCGCGTCGGAAATGTGGTCAAAGAAAGCGCCCAATTCCGAAGCCACCATATCATGATACTGCTCATAGTAACCCAAACCGTTCACGATGTTCACGTCATCTTCCCATCCCGTGCTGCGGTCGAACGCTCCTGAAGGATAGGAGATGGAGCCACCTGTCAGGTAGACCATAATCGAGTCGGCCTGATCGGAACGGAAGGGGTCAATACCCGTACCCAGATTGCCGTGGATACCCACCCAGATGACGTCATCGCGCTGGGCAATGAGTTTGCTGAGCATCGAGTTACCCAGCGGGCAATAGGTGCAATAGGTTGACGTGAGTTGCTCCACCAAGTGTTTCTGGCGTGGATAGATATACTTGTAGGCGACAAATTCAGCCTCTTCAGATACAGGATTCTCGAGAGGTTGGCCGTCGACCGATGTCACTTGAACCTTCAACACATGTTCACCCGACTCGAGGTCTTCGGTGGGAATGCTGCCATTGATGGTGCAGTAACCGTCAACAAAGGGCTCATCATTAGTCATGGTGGCCACCAGATTGTCATCAAACAGCACATCAATTCCAAGGCCATTGGCATCAATCTGCTTGATACCTCTGTTGTTGAGGTCCAAACTGAACGGCAAGGATTCGCCGACACGCACATAGGGCCTGGTCTGTAACCCGTAGGCCAGAATCTTATAGTCAGGATAACTGTCTTTTTCAACCACACACTGGAGGCTTAAGTTGCCCAGGTCCATGGTATTGGCAGACTTCCATTTGTAGGCACTGCCCACCTTGGTGTAGGTGTAAGTGTCGTAGGGGGTTCCCAGCTTGACAAACGACAGCGGTTTTGTGCCAGCCGTCTGCTGGTAGTAAAAGCCCACCAGCAACTTATGGCCTTCCTCGAGGTTAATGTCATAGGGTGTTTCCAACTGGACGGTATTCCAGCCGGTTCCTGTCATCTCACAAGTCCACTCGGTGCGATCACCATACTTGTTGTTGTCGGTCACGGGAATCACAAAGACCCTAGTAATCGTTGCCGACTCGGCGAGACCGACACGAATGGCCACAATCTTGCCGCCCTGGAAAATATCCAGTTCCTCGGGTTCAAGAATGATAGCGATAGAGCGTGTGCCCGCCGTGGTTGTGGGAGCATTGCCCTCACTGGCAATGCTGTCACCACTGTAATGCCCCATAATCTTCTGAACGGGTTGAGCGCTCAGCACAATGGGGAACAGTAATGCTGAAAACAATAAAAGTATCGATTTCTTCATAGTTACATTGGTATGATATTAGATTAATTGCTCAAAATCATATCTATCAAGGCATTGACATCGGCGATATTCACCTCATTGTCATCATTCACATCTCCCGCCTCATTGGTCGTTCCCGTGAGGATCTGATTGATGAGTTCATTGACGTCGGCGATATTCACCTCACCGTCACCGTTCACGTCACCCTTTTTAGGCTCCGGACCGGGGATATCACCCTTGACGAACTTGATAGTCAATGACGGGCCAAAATCCTTGTGGATATAAACGGGAGGGAAGCCACCC
This sequence comes from Muribaculaceae bacterium, assembly GCA_017557665.1. Next base: position 23,924 of record JAFYYI010000029.1, read on the forward strand.
ATCTTCATCAACAATTCAATGGTCAGATTCACAACACAGGTGCCGTCGGCCGTGGGGAACCACTCGCTCTGAATATTCTGGGTTTCGCCCATCAACTGGCCAGAGCCTGTCATGTATTCGCCTACCTCGGCAGCATAATTACAGTTAGTGGGAAAGCAAATCTGGTAAGAACCGTTATCAATTTGCTCAACATTGTAAATCACCCTAAGCCAATCAGACGAGCCATTGGTGTTCTTGACCGAAATGCCTGAATAGATGACCTCGGATGCTTCATCAAACTGTTCAACCGTGTTGACGACGACCGTTGCACCGTTTTCCAGCACATTGCCATTAGCATCCACAAAGACATAACTCATATTGATGTCTTGGGCTGATACAGTCATGGCCAACGCCACCAGACTGAAAACAAAAGTAAAAAATCTCTTCATATCTATATTAATTTAGTAGTCAATCAATTTTTTCTTTGCCACCTGCTTCACTCCGTTATCATCATAGAGGAAAACAACAAACGCGCAATGCTCGGGCACCCAAGCGGGATCCAATTTGAACTCATAAGTCTTCATGGCCACCTGGCCGTGGTCCACGCTCACATCGTCACCCCAAGGGTCATTTATGCTGGCGCGGAACACATGCATGTGGTTGTAATGCTCGTCTCTTATATTGTTAGGCATTGTCTGGAAACTGTCGATACTGTCCTCAATCAGCCACACCTGCAGTTTGCCTGAAACATGTGCCGAGTCCAGACCGATGGTCTGCACTTCAACCCTGGAGTTTCGAGTCTCATCATCATAAGACGGGAGCATATTTAATGACACTGGAGCCTTGAGACCTATCTCATAATTCACTCCAGCGCCCCAATCGGTATAGTTGAACCCCATCGGGCCATAGAGCCTGTCCACCAGTCCGATGGGTTGGGCTGACAAGCCCCAACGGACAAAATACTGGTTACCCACCTCGGTGTACAGCGGAGTCGGCGAGCCGTCCTTTTCTTTGGAGAACGGTCCGGAATGGATGGCGACAGCAATTACCACCGAGTCACCGTATTGCTCCACCAAGCGTTCAATTTCCTCGGTGGCGCGAGGACAGTTCATGCAGTATTGACCGGTATAGTCCTCGATGAGAACGGCACGTCCCACCTCGGGAGGCTCCACATAGGTCAAACGCTCGTCCAGCGGCACATTGTCACACGCAGCGAGCAGCAACACGGTCAATGTCCATATCGTCAAGTGTATCTTCTTCATAGGTCAGAAAGTGTAATTATAGGATAACGTGAAACCGCGTGTAGCGGGCACCCAACGGCAGACGCCACCCGAGCAGTTGAAACCGGCGCGAGTGCGGCCGTATCCAGCCTGGATGCGGTGAGACTTGAGGTTGTAGGTCACCAATCCCTGATAGTAATGCAACTTGGTCTCGCCACAGTTCCACATATCGCTCACGGTGAACATCCAATGGGGAGCCCACGAAAGTTCGGCAAGGCCAAAGGCCCAATCCCCTTCATCACCCTCACAGAACCGGTACTGCAGTTCACAACGCAAAGTCAGTTTGGGAGAGAACTTATACTTGCCGTCGGCGATCAGGATGTTGCTCTTGATCATGCCGCCATGTCCCTCAACGACAGTCATGTTGTAGCGCTCGTTCATATACATGAAACTCAGAGAGAAATCACGTGTGAAGCGCTTTTCGATCTGCACGTCAATATCCTGGTAATAGGTCTCGTCACCCATCTTGAAGAAACTTGACTTGTAGCCGTCACTACCCATGACACGTCCTTCGGCAACGGGATTCTTGATTTCGCTCTCGTCAATACCGCGCACATGGGAGATATTGAGTTTCAGTTTGGTACCATACTTGCCACCCAATGCCGTTCCTTTCTTGAACGAATAGCCAAACTCGCCCTGGAACGCCCACTCACCATCTTGGTTGGTAGCATAAGGATACTGCGCTGCCAACGCATAAGTCTGGTCGTGGGTAAATGCCGGCAAGTGGTTAATGTAACTTGATGTACCCGTCATGTTGCGACGGCTGCGGAAAGACATTCCCTGGCTGCGCTTAGCCTGCAGCAGGATGCTCATTCCCTTCTTGGAATAAGAAGTGCTGAGCATCGCCACATGGCCCCGACCATAATGGTAACCATTATCAAATGAGGGATCCTGAGTCTTCTGGGCATACTCGGCAAGAATGTTGAAGCCCTTGCGCGTAAAACTCACGCGAGCATCCCATGCATTGACATACTTGGGCAGGTTCAGTTTGTGAGTCGCATCAACAAAAATGGCGTCAACACTTGTTTTCTCGTGCTTGTTGACCCATGAGCCGCCCAGGGTGATGTGAGTGTCGTGGGCCTCCAGCGACTTGATGAACTGATCCAATTCCAGTTCCAGGTCAACACCCGAGACGAGGGCACTGTTATGGTGCCAATAGCGACGCTGCTTGCCCGAGAGGGCCTTCAACGTCACACCGCTCACGGGTTTGTAGACCAGACGTCCGCCACGCAGGGCATTATCGATGCCCAGAGCGCGTTCCTCGTAGGTGCGCAGGATAAAGCCAGAGCCAAACTGCTCGTAATAGTCACCAGCGGTGAGTTCCACGTTCTTGTAGTGGCCCTTCACATAGAAGTGCGGCACGCCCCACCCCTTGAAATCGGTTTCGAAACCGGGCAAGGGATATTTCAAGAACTCAAACCTGACCCCCGCATCGACATACTGGCTACCCAGTTTCAAGTCCACGTAGGTGTTGGTCAGCACCTTGTCATCGGAATGTTCGGTGCCAATCTTTTCATCGTCTTGCGGGACGAGGATATCACTTTGAACGCTTCCACTCAGGGTCACCTGAGAGAAAACGGGCAAGGCTGCCAGCAACATGACTGGCAGTATCAGGAGTATTAGTTTTTTAGGGTTCATTCTCGAGGTGATGCAAACTAATTGGCTATGAGTTTGCGAACCTCTTCCAGCAGCTCATTTTCGGCGCCATCGGTATAACCGCTATGCTTGCTCACGATATTTCCATTGCCGTCTACAACAACAACAAAGGGTATCATCTGTCCTCCGAGGGCCTTGAGCAGGTCACTGTTGGGATCAAGCAGCACTTCATACTCCCATTCATTCTGGTCAACCAGGGGTTTCACCTTGTTGATGTTCTGAGCCTGGTCGATGCTCACGGCATAAATCTTGACACCTGTTTCCTCACGCCACTCGTCATAGACCTCGGCAATGGCCGAGAGTTCACGGTTGCAAGGCTTGCACCAAGTGGCGAAGAAATCAATGATAAAAGGCTTGCCGTCATTGCTCAAAGTCTCACTCTGAACCGTAGTGCCATCAATGCTCTTGAGCGTCACAGCAGGAATCTGGGCTTGAACCAGTCCTATACCAGCCAACAGGCCAACGAAAATAGATAGAATAAACCTTTTCATATACTTAAATTATAGTTCTTAATAACCTCGCAAAGTTAAAACAAATTCTAGTGAAAATCAAAATAATGCAAGAAAACAATCGCCCAAATTTGTTTTTCTTAACTAAAACAGAAACAGGAACCGTGAAGAATTCTGGTATTATTGTTATCGGGAGGCCCTGTAATAGAGGACTGCGGCAATGATGATATACACGAAATTGGGAATCCACATAGCCACACGAGGACTCGTGTAACCCGACACCGCAAAGGTCGAAGTCACGGTCATGAACAGGATATAGGAGAAACTGAGGAGCAGACCCAGACCGATGTTCAGACCGATGCCGCCTCTCACCTTGCGCGACGAGAGCGACAAGCCAATGATGGTCAAGATAAAGGCGGCGGCTGTCATGGCGATGCGGCGCTCGTATTCGATTTCAAAATTCTTGATATTGGCGACACCACGGGCTTTCTGCTTGTTGATATATTCCTTCAGTTCGGGTGAGGTCATGGTCTGCTCGTCGTTCTTGGAAATCAGGAAGTCGCGCGGGTCGATATTGAGCAGGGTGTCCATCACCGAGCCCTTGGTCATGGTTTCCTTGATGCCCTTGAACTCACGTATCGTGTACTGCCGCACGGTCCACAAGCCCACCGAGTCATACTTGATGGTCTCGGCTGTGAGGCGTGACTTGAGGGTGTTGCCGTCAAACTCCTCAAGCGAGAAACGGAAACCGCTGCGCGTGGTATTGTCATAGCGCGCCATGTAGGCCATCACGCCCGGTCTGATCTGCAACTGGATGTTGTCTCCATAAATCACCTCCTTGTTCTTCACCCACTTATTGGTGTAGGCAATGCGCTCAACGTTGGCTGGCGGGATGATATAAGCCGCCAGCAGATAACTGCCCAGGGCAATCACTGCTGCCGAGAAGAGGTAAGGAATAGTCAGTCGCTGGAAACTGATGCCATTGGAGAGCATGGCGATAATCTCGCTGCGGTCAGCAAGACGGGAGGTGAAGAAAATCACCGAGATGAACGTGAACAACGGACTGAACTGGCTGAGCACAAACGGCAGGAAGTTCATGAAGTACTGAAAGACGGTCGCCTTCCAGGGTGCGGTGAGCACGGCATCAAGTTTCTCGTTGATGTCGAACATCACCACGATAGCGAACAGCAACAAGATGGCAAAGAAGAAGGTACCCAGGAAGTGCTTGATGATGTAGCGGTCAAAGCGCTTCACGTAGTACCACGGGCGACGTGATGGTGCTTTAGCGGGAGCAGCATCAACGGGAGCGACGGAGCCATCGGGAGACGCAAGATTCTGCGTCTCTATAGAGGGCTGCTCTATGTTCTTGAGTTGGTCTTCCATCACTCCTAAAACCCTAATTCCTAAAGCCTAACCTGAACATCATGGAGCATCTGGCGTTTCCATTCGGGGAAATCGCCGGCGATGATGTGCTTGCGGGCCTCACCCACCAGCCACAGGTAGAAGGCCAGGTTGTGCACACTGGCTATCTGCATGGCCAAGATTTCCTGTGCGATGAACAGGTGACGCACGTAGGCCTTGCTGTAGATGTGATCAACAATCGACGGACCGTCTTCCTGCAAAGGAGAGAAATCATCGGCCCACTTCTTATTGCGCATGTTCATGATGCCGTGACGGGTGAACAACATACCGTTGCGTCCGTTGCGCGTGGGCATCACACAGTCCATCATATCAACACCGCGGTCGATGGCCTCGAGTATGTTGGCAGGGGTTCCGACGCCCATCAGGTAACGGGGACGGTCCTGCGGCAGAATGTCGTTGACTATTTCAATCATCTCATACATCACCTCGGTGGGCTCTCCCACTGCAAGGCCACCAATGGCGTTGCCGTCGGCACCCAGGTCGGCGACAAACTTGGAGGACTCCACACGCAGGTCCTTGTAGACACACCCCTGGACGATGGGGAAATAGGCCTGACTATGGCCATAACGGGGCTGGGTGTTCTTGTAGTGTTTCCAACCGCGTGCAAGCCAGTTATGGGTCAGCGTCAACGACTTACGGGCATAATTGTAGTCGCTGGTGCCGGGAGGGCACTCGTCAAGCGCCATCATGATGTCGCTACCGATGCTGCGCTCGATGTCAACCACCTTTTCAGGGGTGAACAGATGCTTGCTGCCGTCGATGTGACTGCGGAAGGTCACGCCCTCATCGGTCAACTTGCGGTTCTCGGCCAGCGAAAAGACTTGAAAACCACCACTGTCGGTCAGGATCGGGCGATCCCAACCGTTGAACTTGTGCAAGCCTCCGGCACGCTCAATGATATCCATGCCAGGTCGCAAGTACAAGTGATAGGTGTTACCGAGAATGATCTGAGCTTTAATGTCATCGCGCAGTTCAGGCATCTGCACCGCCTTGACGGCGCCTACCGTGCCGACGGGCATGAAGATAGGGGTCTCAATCTGGCCGTGGTCGGTCGTGATGAGTCCAGCGCGGGCGTTGGTGCCGCTGGGTGTGGCTATGAGTTGATAGTCCATTCAGTCGTTGTTATAGTAAAATCGTGCAAAGATACTAAAATAGTTAATAGTGAATCGCGAATCAAGAAGAGTTTTTTCATGACGCCATGTCCAAAAGGGACAAAAAGATGAGTTTCGCTGCGTGCAACGAAACTCATCTTTTATTCAGCATGCTTTCAGAACCATGCTGTACTGAGGCACCTATTACTGATATTTCTCCATCTCCACTTTTGCCTGCTCAAGAATCATCTCACTCTCGGCCACAGTGTTAACAGCATTCATGTATCGCTGCTGAATCTTGAGCCGCTGATTCACGTGTTTCTTGTGGAGCTTGGTCCGCTCGGCTTCCTGTTTCACGCGCTCCTTGTCGGTCAGTCCGTCTGAAGATGCTTTGGCTTGCTTCTGCTCAAGTTTGACACACTCAAGCGACTGTTTCTGGCGAAGGGCGGCAAAATCCCTTTCGGCTTCCGCTTTTCTCACAAGGGCCTGCTTCATCCTGTAATTGGCCATATTGTAGGCCTGTGTGGCCAGCTGGAGTGCCTTGTCACTGGAGTTAGCGACAGAACTGTTATAGAATTCCTGCGCCCTCATGTCCCACACCATTTGGCGGCTCTGCCTGTCGATATCCGGTGTCTTGAGATGAGGGGCATTCTTGTTGTTGTAAGACTGCATATAGTGCGCCTCGGCATTCTTGATCATCTGCAACTGGGCAGGATCGGCCTGCCGGGACATTTCGGGCGAAGTGACGCCTAATTTAGTGGGCATCTGCGCCCATGTTGTGGTGGATGCTGCTAAACAAACTGCTGCCATTAAAATAAACCGTTTCATAATCGTAAATGTTTAGAAGTTAAACAATTGTACTTTTTCCTCTTTGTATTATTTAGACGCTGAAATGTAAAAAAAGTTTAATCGCACAATTATTACTCATTTTAAACAATCAGGAGGCCAGCGACATCTCGTGTCACTGACCTCCTGATTCAGTCATTTCACATTGCAATGCGATGGCATTGCTACAGGAATCATTTGTATTTCTCCACTTCCTTCTTGGCCTTCTCGAGATTCTCCTCGGCCTTCTTCAAATTGTTGACAGCTTTCTCATATTCCTTCTGGGCCTTGAGGTTCTGCTTGGCGACCTTCTCCTCAAATTTCTTTCGCTCGGTCTCCATCTTGAGAGCCTTTTCAGCATCACCCTGATTCTTGGCTATCTTCTCATTGAGTTTCTGACGCTCCTGAACCTGTTTCTCGGGCAGTTCGTTCATCTTCTTCTGAGCCTCGGCTTGCTTCTTTTGAGCATCTTTCACCTTGTCAACAGCCTTGTTGTACTTTTCGGTGGCCTTCTGACGCTTCTGGATCAGCTGTTGCTGCTTTTTAGCCTCTTTTTCGGCCTTCTTGGCTTCTTTCTCCTGCTTTTCGGCCTGCTTCTTGGCTTCCTTGGCCTTCTTCTCTTGCTCCTTATAGGCCTCCTTCTGCTTCTTGGCAGCCTCGGCCTGCTTCTTGGCTACATCAGCATCCTTGGCATACTGATTCTGTTGCTGCTCGTAGTTCTGCGGCGTCTCGTAGTTCTGTGCCATTGCGGCAGGTGCTGCTGCAAAACAGAACAGCACTGCCATCAAAAATAATTTCTTCATAACGTAGTATTTTTATAAATTAAACTTTGTTTCTTTAATATGGCAAAGATAGTACTTTGACCTGAATTGACCAAAAAAGTTTAAAAAAATGCCATGCCGTCAATTATCAATACGACGCTGGTAGGTGAACTCGTCGATGCGAGTGACGCCGATGGACTCAAGATACCGGCGACTGCGCTGTACATCTTCATCGGTATTATAATCGGGGATGTGAGGCACGCGAACGACGATGCGGTCGGCCATGCCGTCATGGCTCAAGAGCCATTGCAGGTTATCGAGCGTGCGCTGGTTGTTTTGCCCGGTGTAACGACGATAGATGTCAGGGTTGACGTCCTTGATGTCGATGAAGTATTCATGAATGTGGGGCAAGAGGCGCTCCAAGTGCTGACGGTCAACATTTAGGGCGGTTTCTATCGTGATGTGCCACTCGGAAGGCGCCATGCGGCAAAAGGCGTCAATGAACTCGCTGCGGATGGCCGGTTCCCCACCGCCAAAGGTGATGCCTCCACCCGTGGCCAGGAAATAGAGATTGTCTATCATCACCTCACCAAGTAATTCGTCGGGGGTGACAGTGCGCCACAGGCCTTCGGGGCGCAAGCATTGTGAATTGAGACAGTACTGACACCGCAGCGTGCAGCCGTGAAAGGCGACCAGGGTAGTCACCCCCTGGCCGTCCACTGTCAAACGATGCCTCGCCACCGCGATGAGTGGCGAGGTCAAATTAATTGCAGCCATCAGTTGAGAAAAGATTATTTCTTAGAGCTGAGCTTCTTGGCATCGAAGAGAAGATAGTACCTGGACTCGTAAGGTTCGCCACTTTCATGCCTGGCAGGTTCAAATTGTGGCAGCAGCTCTGTCACTCTCAAAGCCTCGGCAATAAAAGCTGAATCGGAGTAAACCGAAACATAAGGGGATTTTACACGCCCATCAGGGTCAATGACAATCTCGACAATGGTGAATAAATCATCAGGCGTTCCCTCGGGGCACACAAAATTCTTCTTGATGAAGTTGAACAGAGCGCCTTCTCCACCAGGGAATACCGCCTTGCGTTCACCCTTAAAAAACTCACTATCAAGGATCGCCTTTTCACTATTCATGGTATATAATTCAGCGATTATCGAGTCAGCGGTAACATCCGGAGCCGCGACTTCTCCCATCAGCTGTTCATCATCATCGCCAGAATGAACAATCGTTTTTATGGATTCGCTGACAAAATCGCACGATGTGGCCGTGAAACTTGTCAGACCCAAGCTAACGCCAGCGACGAGAGCGGCCTTGCCGAGGAACTTCTTGCGAGTGAGTTCCCGTTCCAGATAGCGCACCTCGCTCTCGCAGGCGGGACAGGTACCCAAACATTCACCCTCGTGATGACACTCCCGAGGCTCATACTTGATACCATTGGCGCGCGCGATGTCAAGACGGATTTTCTTGAGTTGATCGCAAATAAATCTACCGTTTTTCATATCGCATTGAGTTTTATTACCATCAATGGTGCAAAATTAATCACAAAAAATCAGAAAACCAAAACTATTTCTCATTCCAAGACTTCATTTTCTTCTGACAGTTTAAACACTACAGGAAGTGTTAACCACATCGCAGCTGTCTTGCCACCAACGCTGCCAGGAAAGAACCTGGGTAACGACTTGCAGACGCGGATGGCTTCGTTGTCGAGCAATTCATGAACTGAATGAACAACCTTCACCTCACTGACCTCGCCATTCCTTTCAATGAGCAACTGCACGACCACACGACCCTGGATGCTATCCTTGACGGCCTCAGGCGGGTATTTGATGTGTGATGCCAGGTACTCCATCAGCGCACTTTCGCCACCTCGGAAGTAGGGCATCTGCTCACGGATCATCCCGAAGATTTCCTCTCGCTGCGTCGTGTCGCACACTTGGCTCAGACTGCCATTACCGGACATCATGGCTTCGCTTGGCGAGACACTGCTTGCCGCAGCCGACAAGCCAGACAATGCCATGCTCACGCCGGCGACGAGGGCGGCTTTGCCAAGGAAACGCTTACGGGCGATTTCGCGCTCCAGGTAGCGCATTTCACTCTCACAGGCGGGGCAGGTGCCCACACACTCGCCATCGTGGGAGCACTTAGCAGGCATGTACTCAATACCGTTGGCGCGCGCAATGTCAAGGCGGATTGCCTTGAGTGCATTGCAAATATTTTTTCCGTGTTTCATCATCACAATATTTTTAAGAGATACAATTATAGTGTTTCTAAATTATTCCATGAGATTATTCCCCTACTCCCTTTAGTTTGAAGGTGACGGGCAGTGTGTACCAGACTGACACGGCCTGACCATTCTGGCGCCCTGGGGTGAAGTCGGGTAGCGACTTGCAGAGGCGGACAGCCTCCTTGTCAAGTTCCTTGTCCACCGAGCGGACAACCTTTACTTCACCGACCTTTCCGGTCTTGTCAACAACGAACTGTACAACAACCTTACCCTGAACATTAATCTCAGCGTACATGGGCGGGTACTGGATATTACTTTCGATGTACTCCATCAGAGCGGCATCACCACCGGGAAATTGAGGCATCTGCTCAACAACCGTGAAGATTTTGTCCGTGGAATCTAAGCTATCCCTGACAGCCTTGGGTGGTCGGCAAAAAACATCCACTGTGGGCATCACGGGAAGCCGCGGCATCTGCTCAGGATCCTCAAAAACCGTCTCCCTATTCACTGAGTCACAGGCATAATTATGCACTCTATGACTAGACGCCGTAGCGGAAAGGCTCGTCAGCACCACGGTCAAGAGGACAGCAACCCTGATTGCCCTCATCATATCAATATTTAATTTTCCGCGTTTCATCTTCAGTCAAAATTTGGGTTGATAAAAACGGTTTAACTCTCGGTTGCAAAGTTACAACGGTTTATTGAAAAAACGCCCAAAATTGCTAACATTCGCAGGTCATTCCTGAAAACTAAACATCTTGATTTTCAGGTATTTGAAAAACAAAAAGGTCATTTGAGGGTAATTTGCCGATTTGGTGCACAAATTACCCCTCGGAAAAAGCATTTTCAAGGGTTGTTGCGACACTTAAAGCAGTATCACTCGGCCTGGTTAATCAAGGGAAAAAGAATCTTCCTGAATTCGGCTCCAGCCGCTGTGAAAGTGGAAATGTCATAATAATTCCCATGGTAATACAATGAGTTCATATCGAAATGGGCCACTTGCTTTTTTCCATCCTTCAAATATAAGTTGATCCTGCCACGTGTGTCAAGTTGGCCTTTGGAGAGTTTCGCCAAACCACCCATGGCATTGACGATGCTTCTGATTTGCCATTTTCTCTTGACCAAGACCGTATTTCTTGATTGAGCGAGCTGGCCTCCATCATAACCAGCCGGTGTGATAGCCACAGGAGTATTGAGATTCAAATCACAGTAATCTATTGAAATGGAGTCAACGTCATGGATGAAGGACAGCAGAATTGAAATATCATCATTGAGTTTGAAATTCACCGGAAGCGTGTACCACACGTTGACCGGCTTTCCGAATTGGGTTCCAGGGGTGAATTTGGGAAGCGTCTTGACAACGCGAACTGCCTCGAGGTCAAGATCTTTATCCACCGAACGGACAACTCTCACCTCTCCCACTTGACCTGTCGTGTCCACAACAAACTGCACAATGACCTTACCTTGAATATTCCTATCCATGGCTTCAGGAGGATAAGCTATCGTGTTTCTGATATAAGTCATCAAAGCAGCCTCTCCGCCAGGGAAATAGGGCATCTTCTCGACAGACATGAATATCTCATCGTTATCATTTGTCGCGCCAGGCACAACTGCGCCCTTGCCCGAGGCCGAAGCCGTGAGACTCGCCATCACTAAGCTGATTACAAGAAATAGTCTTGTAAAGAGTCCCTTGCGGTGGGCGCCAAGCCATTGGTCCTTCATGAATTCACCGTGTTTCATAACTGTCAATTATATGTTAGTCTCTCGTTTGCAAAGTTACAATCGTTTTTTGATAATGGCAAGAAAAACGTTTAACATTCTAGACTCATTTTGAAAAATGGCCACACTTGATTTTCAATAGTTTATATAAGAAAATTGTCATCTACAGGAAAAATGTCACCTCAGACCGATGAAGATGACCGAAAAAAGCGTATTTTTGCAGGGAGAAAGCCTCTCGCCAATTCCTGACAACTATGATGACTATAATGACTAATCATAAGAATCTTATCGCTATCCTGGTCTTTTTCTCACTGCTTGTGACGACCTGGGGATGCGGCCATGACCGTGGCACTTATAACGCTCAACTGGTTGCCGTGGACTCGCTGTTGGCTCAGAACCGATGCGAGGAAGCCCTGCAGATGCTCCAGGGTGTCAACACCGCATCTTTCAACGCCCAAGACAAGGCTTACTATTGCCTGTTGAACACCCAAGCATGCAGTGAATGCCGGATTGCCGCGGCCAATGACAGCGCCATCAACGAGGCCGTGAATTACTTTCAGGCACATGGCGACAGAGAGAAACGCACCCGCTCACTCATCTATCAAGGCTGCGTCAATGAGGTGCAGGGAAACCTTGATAAAGCCATCGCCTGCCTGCATCAAGCCGAGGCGACAGCCGAAAAAAACGACTTCAGGAATCTAGCATTGGCAAAAATGAAGATTGGTGCCCTCTATCAGACCCAAGTCATCGGTGCCAAAACCATTGGAGCAGGGAAATACCGTGAAGCCTTGTCGCTGTTCCAAATCCTCGGCGACCACCATCACCAAATCATCTGCCTGAGCGAGTTGGGCGGTCTTTACCGCATCGATAAGGAAAAGACTGACAGCGCATTGTTTTACATCAATGCCGCTATCAAGCTGGCCAAAGAACAAATAGAGCCACTGTATGTGATGGCTAACCTGTTCAGCCGTGCCGAGTTCCGAGCTTCAAAGGGCGACTACAAGGGTGCCAAGGATGATGCCGTCGAGGCCATCAGCTGGCGCGGCAGCCTCAAGACTCACCCCAGGATTCATTATTGTGCCGCCTCGGCCTACCTGCACTTGGGTCGCACTGACTCGGCCCGCTACTACCTGCAAAATGCTCCGGAGATGACCACTGCCGCCGACAGCATTATGCACTATCAGTTGCTGGCCGACCTCGCCCGTCATGACCGAAACGTGGACAGCGCGCTGGATTATCAGAAAATCGCCCATAACCTTGCCGACTCGGTTGCCATGAGTGGGCTGAACCACCGATTACTGGAAGTGGAGAAAAAATACGACAGCCAGCAAGCGGCTCTGGAGAACGCCTTGTTAAGCTCAAGGCTCAGAGGAACGCTGTTGGGGTTGACATTGCTGGCACTCACGGCATTAGCACTGGCATTCCTGGTGTGGCGTTACCGCAACCGGTTGAAAATCCAGCAGACCGAATACGAGTTGCAGAAGGCCGACCTTGACCAGTCAATCAGCAGCCTCGAGCAGATGCAGGCGACCATCAACGACTATGAGCAGAACCTGAAATCCGCTCAAGCTGAATACCGTGGCAACGAAGCTCGCATGACTGACGCCATAGCGAACCTTGAATCCAAGAAAAAGCAGTCCGACGAACTGAGGACCATCATCGATAACCAGATACAGGTTGTTCACCAACTGCTGCAATGGTCCTACGAGTGCAACGAGACGACATTTGCCAAGCGGTTCAACTCGCTGATGACGATGCGTGGCCCCGACGAGGTGGGCGCCTCCTATTGGGACAACCTTCAGTCGTTGGCTAACGACCTGTATGACAACGTGCTGGTTAAGGCCCAAGAGGCTGCCGACGGAACCTTGCGTGAGGACGAAATCAACCTGATTGCCCTGCATTGCCACGGATTCTCGAGAACGGTCATCATGATCTGCATGCGCTACAGGAACTTGAGAACCGTCTCGAACAAAAAAATCCAGATTGCCCGCAAACTGCATGTCAATACCCTCGACGAATTCCTGCAACCCTTTGTGCAGAGAAAAACGGACATCACCGAATAAACCGATAGGATGGATTCATGAAAAACGAGGCGACGATACGGTTTGTGAGGGAACACCGCGAGGAGGACGTGAGGGCCTTGGCGTTGAAGGCACGCCGCGACGGCGAGGTGGACCTGCCGTGGGCGCTTGACCAGATTCAAGGCTGGCAGACGGCTCGGCGCAAACTGCCATCGTGGGCCGCGATTGACGGCATCGTCTATCCACCTCACCTGTCGATGGAGCAATGCTCAAGTGAACAGACCGCTATATATAAATGTGAAATCGTGGAGCGATTGGCCCTGGCATCTCACGAGTCGCTGGTTGACCTGACAGGCGGTTTCGGCGTGGACTTCGCCTTCATGGCGCGGTGCTGCAAGCAAGCGGTTTATGTCGAGCGACAGGAGCACCTGTGTGAAACGGCTAAGCACAATCTCTCCCTGCTTGGTTTAGACCACGCGACAGTCATCCATGGTGACGCCGAAGACATCTTGAATGACCTCGACATGAATCCCGCCTCCACATTGCTCTACCTCGACCCAGCCCGCCGCGACAACAACAGCAACCGCACCTATGCCATCAGCGACTGCACTCCTGACGTGCTGGAATTGCGAGACCGGCTGTTCAAGGCAGCCGACCATGTCTTGCTGAAACTGTCACCCATGCTCGACTGGCACAAGGCGGTAAGCGATTTAGGCGAACGCGTCTGTGAGGTCCATATCCTAAGCGTTGCCAACGAATGCAAGGAGTTGCTGATACTGATGAGCGCTAATCACCAAGGCGAACCCGTCATCCACTGCGTGAATGACAATCAGCGGTTCAATTATTCTCCCTCACAGAATGATGGGCCGACATTGATTGCCGATGATGAAAATGCCGCCTACATCTACGAGCCCAATGCCTCTATCATGAAGGCTGGTTGCTTTGGTCTATTGACTGAGTGCTTCCCGGTCAAGGCGCTGGCAACAGACAGCCACTTATTCGTGTCAAGCGAGGAGATTGAGAATTTCCCCGGACGACGTTTTGCCATCACCGCCGTCACCTCAATGAACAAGAAGGAACTGGGACGTGCCCTGAAAGGCGTCAACCGAGCCAATGTTGCCACACGCAACTTCCCGATGACTGCCCAACAACTGCGGCAGCGCCTGCGACTGCAAGACGGCGGCGATTGCTACATCTTCGGCACCACAAACGCCGATGGTGAACATCTCCTGTACATCTGCAACAAACTCTAAAGATACAACATGATTGAAACGATAAAGACATTGTTTAAATGTTTGCTGACATTCATCATCCTGCTTCTCGGGGTTTTCATGTCCGGATTCGCTTTTGAAACGCAATCAGGGCTCATCACCCTGACGATACTCGCTTGCATCTTGTTAGTAATGACCGTTATCATCTATTTTGTCTGGAAAATTTAAACCAAGTGATATGGAACCGAAATTTACTGTTCATACCCGATACACTGAGAAGGAAGCTGTACGTTTCAACCGCGCGTTACTGTTCAACGTGTGGCACCTCAAGAAAACGATTATCATCTCTAACATCGCGCTGCTGGTCATGATTGTGACTTCCCTCTTTGCTCACAACTATATGTTTGCCATCAGCCTCATTTTTGCCCTGGCTGTATTCAACTGGTATTTATTCATGGGTGTGGACCTGAAGGCAGCAAGAGCCTACAAGAAGAACAAGAAGATACATGACCAAGAATTCGTCTTCTATTTCCATGATGATCGGTACGAAAGCACCGCCGATGACGGTACAACGACCAGCATCCCCTACTCCACGCTTCACATGATCATCGAGACGCCCACCAACATCTATATCATGCATGCTCCAACAGTCGGCACCATCATCCAGAAGGCAAACTGTCCGGCCGAATTCATCGAGTTCATACATGAGATAAAAAACCGATACAAAATCTGAGGAATCGGCCATCCAGGAATAAAAACAACGCCTCCAGCACGAATGCCGAAGGCGTTGTTTGGTAGAGAAACAGGGACTCGAACCCTGGTTTCCGCCGTGAGAGGGCGGCGTCCTAGACCGCTAGACGATATCTCCGTCGATAAATAAAGCCCTCGCTCAATTCGGGTGAAGGCTTTGCTTGTAGAGAAACAGGGACTCGAACCCTGGTTTCCGCCGTGAGAGGGCGGCGTCCTAGACCACTAGACGATATCTCCGTAGAAAAGCGTTGCAAAATTACTGCCATTTTTGATACTGGCAAAATTTTTGAGCACTTTTTTTCAAAAAAATATCTAAAAGCATCATTTTTGGCGGTTTTCGGCATTTTTTAGGTCTAAAAGGCGCCCTGATTGAGAGAAATTTTATAATTTAGCGCATTGTTAGGGTAAGTGAGCTACCACTTGCTACACTTGTGTTACTAACATTCATTTGTATAAACCTTTATATATTATGGCAAGTAAGAGACAAATTAAGAAGGCTATCATGAATGCCTGTGGCGACATCGCAGGCGAGTGCATCTTTGCAGAATCAGCATTCGGCGAGAACAACATTGAGGAGTGGGACAGTATCATCATCGACACCGCCCTGCTGCAACAAGAGGCCATCAACCGCGTGAGCAACCAGTTTGGCAAGAAGGTTAAAGACTTTGCCAACCGCAAGGAGTACAATAAGGCCCGCCGTGCGTTCTACAAGCAGTGTGAGAAGGAGCTGAGTGAGTACTTCCGCGCCGAGGTCGAGAACATCGCCAAGCGCATGAACCAGCTCATGCCTTCAAACAAGAAATAAGAGTCATCAACCTTTTCAAGTCTCGGGGACCCGTGTTCCCGGGACTTGAATCTATAAACCATCTCGCATGAACCTCTCTGGTTGGATATTGAAGAAAGCCGGTTGGACCTTCAAAGTCAACCTCACGATGCCCGACAAGTGCATCATCGTCATCGCGCCTCACACCAGCAACTGGGATTTCATCCTGGGTGAACTGGGCATCCATTCGGTGGGCATGAAAGCGGGCTTCCTGATGAAGGACACGTGGTTCTTCTTCCCCATGGGTTATCTGCTCAAGGCGCTGGGAGGCATACCTGTCAACCGCCGCAAGCATGGCAACCTCACGCAGTCGATCGTCGAGGCCTACAACACGACGCCCAAGCTCGCTATCGGTGTCACACCCGAGGGCACCCGCAGCGCCAACCCCAATTGGCACAAGGGCGCCATCTTCATGGCCCGAGACGCCAACGTGCCGCTGGTGCTCGCCTACTTTGACTACAAGGAGAAGGTGGTGTGCATCGATAAGGTATTTGAGACCAGCGATGATGCCGAGGCCGACCTGCTGCGCATCAAGCAGTACTTCAGCAAACATGGATGCGGCAAGTACCCCGAGAAGTTTGTGACGGGATTGGAGGAATGAGATGACGGCCAGGGCCGCCATTTCATGATTAGAGATGAATGATTAGAGAGTGGTGAGGGGTCACTCTTTGTTCTTCATCGCTATCTTTGCCAACGATTCCCTATTAACACCCTTAACCGATAAAAAGATGATTTCACGCAACCTGCGCGTCACGCTCATCGAGGACGACATCGTCTGGGGCGACCGCGAAGCCAACATCAAGCAACTGGAGCGCAACATGCGCAACATGCCCGATGACACCGACCTTGTTATCCTACCGGAATTGTTCACCACCGGGTTCATGACTGGTGACCGCGACCAGGCCGCTGCCGTCGCCGAGTGGAATAGTGGTGACACACTGCACACCCTGCGCAAGATTGCAGGTGAATACCATGTCGGCATCATCGGCAGTTTTCTGGCCAACACAGCTGCGCAACTCTACAACCGCGCCTTCTTCATCGAGCCAAACGGTGACGAGACCTACTATGACAAACGTCACCTGTTCTCCTTCGGTGGCGAGGACAAGGTGTTCAATCAGGGACTGACAGCGGCGCCCATCGTGCGCTTCCGTGGTTTCAACATCAAATTTGTGGTGTGCTACGACCTGAGGTTCCCTGTCTTCTGCCGCAACGTGAAGAACAACTATGACCTGCTGGTGGTCATCGCCAACTGGCCCAAGTCACGCGAGAAAGTGTGGCGCACCCTGCTGACGGCACGTGCGATGGAGAACGAGTGCTATGTGTGCGGCGTGAACCGCTGCGGCACCGATCCCGCCGGCGTGGAATATCCCGAAGGCTCATCGCTGGTCATCGATTTCAAGGGCAAAGTTGTCGCACAGCGCATGACCAGCCCTGTCATCACTGCTGACCTCTCCCCCGCCCTGCTGGCGCAGTTCAGGGAGAAGTTCCCGGCCTGGCGTGATGCCGACTCCTTCACCCTAAACATCTAGCCTCCTCACTGCGACCCTGTCGCAGACCACTCGACCATGGCCAAACCTACCCTCATAGAACTGCTGGCGCCAGCACGTGACGCCGATATCGCCATTGCCGCCATCGATCATGGTGCCGATGCGGTATATATGGGTGCGTCCCACCACGGAGCACGTGCCGACGCCACCAACACGCTCGACGATGTGCGCCGCGCCTGCAATCACGCCCATCAGTTCGGTGCACGCATCTATGCCACAGTCAACACGCTCATCTATGATGACGAGTTGAAAGAAGTGGAACGGTTGGTTCATGACCTCTACCGCGTCGGCGTGGATGCGCTTATCGTCCAAGATCTGGGACTGCTCAGGCTTGACCTGCCGCCTATTGCCCTGCATGCCAGCACGCAGTGTGACCTGCGCACACCCGAGAAGGCGCGTTTCCTTGAAGCGCTAGGGTTCTCACAGCTTGTTATGGCACGCGAACTCACCCTTGACGAGATCGCTGCCATCCGACGGGTCACCACGACGCCGCTAGAGGCGTTTGTCCACGGAGCCCTTTGCGTGAGTTACAGCGGCCGCTGTGCCATCAGTCAAGTGCTGAAAGGCCGCAGTGCCAACCGTGGCGAGTGCGCCCAATTGTGCCGCCTGCCCTACGACCTGGTGGACGGGCAGGGTCGCGTCCTCATCGAGGGCAAGCATCTGCTCTCGTTGCGCGACATGGCACGTCACGACCGCCTGGAACAGATGATGGCTGCTGGCGTTTCCTCGTTTAAGATTGAAGGACGTCTCAAGGACATCGGCTATGTCAAGAATGTGGTCGCCTATTACCGGCGTGCCATCGACCATGTGATTGACCGTCACCCTGACCGATATCGCCGCTCATCATTCGGCCAAGTGGATCTATCCTTTGAGCCTGTTTTGGAGAAGAGCTTTAACCGAGGCTTCACCCATTACTTCCTTGACAAACGATGTCCTGCCGACGGCACCGCTATTGCATCCATTGACACACCCAAATCACAAGGCGAGCCCTTGGGACGTGTAGTCCGTTGCAACGGCAACACCCTGACCATCAACACCCGGGCCAAACTCACCAATGGCGATGGCTTGAGCTACTATGACGCCCAGGGCACGTTTACCGGCACTCGCATCAACCGCGCTCTGGACGGGGGAACCGTCCTGCTGCGCGAACGCGTCGCCATCCCTCGCGGCACGCTCATCTACCGCACAGCCGACAAGGCCTTTAACGACTTGCTCGCCAAGCCGTCGGCAACGCGCACGATTGCGGTGAATGCCGAGTTGCGCTATCTTGACGGCACATTGGTTCTTACCCTCGATGATGAACGCGGCAACCATGTCACCCACAACATCGACTGTGACCTGCAAGCCGCTGCCAAATCTCAAGCCGACCGTCAAATAGCCGAATTAGGGAAACTGGGCGGCACCGTCTATCGCTTGCAAGCGGCACAAGTGCCGGGAGATATTTTCATCCCAGCCTCGCTGTTGGCGCGCCTGCGCCGCGAGACTGTTGAGCTGCTCGACCGAGCCCACGCCATCACTCGCCCTGTTGACAAACGCCGCCCCGAAGACAAGTCCGTCCCGTGTCCAGTGACAACACTCTCACCTGCCGACAACGTGGCTAATCGCCTTACTGAGCAGCTCTACCATGACCACGGCGTGAGCAACATCACGCCCGCCCTTGAAGTCGGCGCTCCCGTCAGCACTTCCACACCCTTGATGCACACACGTTACTGCATCCGCCGACAGCTCGGCGCCTGTCTCAAGGACAAGAATGTCGCCAGATTGCCGCGTGACATCTACCTGAAGACAGGTACCACCTTGCTCCGCGTCACCTGCGACTGCAAGAGTTGCGAAATGCTCCTCACGCTAGCCAAGTAAGGCATAATTACTCAAAAATTTGGCATTTCACTCGCTTTACACTACTTTTGTGATTTGATATGAAAAAGGATACAATACAACTGATTGTGATATTGGTCGTGCTGATTGCCGCGGTAATCGCTATCGTGATTTTCATGCCGCATGACATCGTGACCATCTATAACTGGTACAAAGAGCATTTGACCTATGGCACCATCCTGCTGCTGATGGCGATTGAGAGTTCGTTCATTCCCTTCCCTAGCGAGGTGGTGATTCCGCCAGCAGCCTATTTTGCTGTGCGTAACGGCGACCTGAACATTATCATGATTGTGGTCATCGCCACCCTCGGCGCGCTCCTCGGTGCCGTTATCAACTATGTGCTGTCGCTGCTCATCGGGCGTCCAGTGGTCTATGCTTTTGCCAACAGCCGCATTGGCCACATGTGCCTCATCGATGCCGAGAAAGTGCAGAAGGCCGAAGCCTACTTTGACCGCCATGGCTCCATCTCGACCTTCCTTGGCCGCCTGATTCCCGCCATCCGACAACTCATTTCCATCCCGGCAGGCCTTTCGCGCATGAACTTCGGCACCTTCGCCCTGTTCACTTCGTTGGGCGCCGGCATTTGGAATGCCGTGCTGGCCGGTCTGGGCTACTGGCTGGGCCACAATTTCCCCGAGGAACAACTATTGGTACAACTCGAGCACTACAACCGCTACCTCTCGTGGGCCGGCTATGCGCTCGCCATCTTCATCGTCCTCTTCCTCGCCTACCAGGCCATCCGCAAGCGCCCAACGTCTAAAATCTAACATCTAACAACTAAATATATGAAAGTTTCTCCCTCACTGTTGTCTGCCGACTTTGGCAACCTGGCCAAAGACATAGACATGATTAACCGCAGCGACGCCGATCTGTTGCACCTGGATGTGATGGATGGTGTGTTCGTCCCTAACATCTCGTTTGGCTTCCCTGTCATTAAGCACGTGCAGCGCTTGTGTCAGAAGCCTCTCGATGTCCACCTGATGATTGTCGAGCCACAAAAGTTCATTCCCCAGGTTCGCGACTGCGGCGCTGCCATCATGACCGTGCACCAAGAGGCATGCATCCACCTCAATCGTGTCGTGCAGCAGATCCACGATGCCGGTATGCTGGCTGGCGTGTCGCTCAATCCCGCGACACCCGTAGCGATGCTAAAAGACATCATCTGCGACTTGGACCTTGTGTTACTCATGTCGGTCAACCCCGGTTTTGGCGGCCAAAAGTTCATCGTGCAAACGCTGAACAAGGTGCGCGAGTTGCGCCAGCTCATCACCCTCAACGGCAGCCATGCCGAGATCGAGATTGACGGCGGAGTCAACGACATCACAGGAGCCCAACTCGCTGAGGCTGGCGCCGATATACTCGTCGCTGGAAGCTACGTGTTTGGTGCCGAAGACCCCATCAAGACCATCGAGGGATTAAAAAACCTCTAGAAATATTTTGTCAGGTGGAAAATTTGATATAACTTTGCAGCCGCTTTTGGGAGAGAAATCTTGAAGGCAAGACTGGAAAGGTGCCGGAGTGGTCGATCGGGGCGGTCTCGAAAACCGTTGTACGCTTTGCGTACCGTGGGTTCGAATCCCTCCCTTTCCGCAGAACACGGGTTAAATGCTTGTAAATCAAGTATTTAACCCTATTTTTATAAATTTACTGGGACAGTATAGGGACAGTAAAATTTACTAAGCACAACTATAAACATTTTTAATTGGCAACTAAAACCAATAAAAAATGTTAAAAAAATGTTGTCTTCAACAAAGAGAAACAGCTCATCTGTTTTGCTTGGATTTACCTATCCAAAGCTTCATGAGGGTAAAACTTGGTTCGTTGATTTCTTCGCTCTCGACCCTGCTACGGGCGAGATGAGAAGGAAAAAATACATCATCAGTAACCTGCTAAAGAAAGCCGAAAAAAAGCGTCGGGCTGCAGAGATTATCGAAGCCGTGACCCGTCAACTGAGACAGGGTTGGAACCCTTGGGTCAATAATCAAGAGAGCCGTGGTTTTACTTTATTATCAGATTGTCTTGACCGCTATCTGGAATATGTTGATAAGAAAGGTGACAGGTATAAGACGAAAATGCGTTATCGCTCAAGCGTGAACATCCTTCGGGAATACATGGCCACGCTTATCATTCCTCCACGATATGTCTATCAGTTCGACCAAGCATTGGTCATAGATTTCCTTGACTGGCTTCTTCTGGATCGTGATGCGAGTGCCCGCACCCGCAACAACTACCGCTCATGGCTTTATGGTTTGAGTGAGTTTCTGAAGAAGCGTAAGTATATCACTGAAAATCCTGTCGAGGATGTCGAGATATTGAGAGAGACAGCCAAGTTCCGCAAGGACTTGAGCAAGGAAAAACTTGCTACCATGCGAAAGCACCTCATGGAAACAGACCCGCATTTCCTGCTTGCCTGCGAGATGGAATACTATACCTTTATTCGACCGAATGAACTGAGCCATCTGCGGGTAAAAGATGTGTCAATCAAAGACCAGACCATCTTCGTTTCGGGTGAATTCAGCAAGAACCATAAGGATGGTTATGTAGGAATCAACAAGCGCATCTGCAAACTTATGATAGAATTAAAAGTGCTTGAACAGCCTGGAGAGTTCTATCTGTTCGGGCGTGGCTTCGTTCCACGAAAAGAACGATACAACGCAGACCAGTTCAATCGCCGTTGGAAGAAGATGCGCGAGGAACTTGGATGGGAGGAATGCTACCAGTTCTATTCCTTGAAAGATAGCGGTATTCGGGATTTGGCGAATAACGCAGGTATTGTTGTGGCTCGTGACCAGGCACGACATAGCGACGTTGCCACAACCAACAAATACATCCAAGTTCACCCGAATGATGTTCACGAAGTCACAAAGACATTTGAGGGAGACCTTTAGAATCTAATCCACTACCTTGTGGAAGTCGCCTTTGATGAGGTGGGACATGCCATCCTCGGTGAAAGTGGCGGTGATTTTTGAGCAGAGGTAGTGTTTGCCGTCGATGTGGAACAGGGAGCGGACGTTGGGAATCTTGTCGGATAGGAAGGAGAAGGTGTATTTCTTCTTCTGGTCGACGGGATAATAGGTGTCGCGCTGCTGCCCCTGCCCGTAGGCGGCGTTGTTGATACGCAGCGAGCAGGTCTTGCCGCTGCGTATCACTAGCCAGGTCACTGACAGCGTTCCGCTGTTGCTGTTGGGCGAAGGGGCATAGTAAGAGTAGGCAAACTCCACCGTGTCTATCCAAGGATGCGGGAGCCTCGGGGTACATTTGCTGTAGTCGCCCCACCAGAAGGCGACAAAGAGTTTGTCGAATACTGCCCCGTTGTTCTCTCGCTTTCCGGCGCTGACCGTGGGCAATGCGCCGAACTGGATGGGCACGTCCTGGTCGACTTTCTCGGAGCCGTGCGGTCTGCCCGAATGGCTCTGGTTGGAATAGGCGTTGTCGCCCTCCCCGGTCTCGCCGCACTCGAGGAATGGGACGAGGCCGATGGTATCGTCCGTCTCGTCGAGCCAGGCGGGAATGATGTTCATCTGCTCGATATCGTCGGGATGTTCCTTGTCGATGATCAGCGAGCCGAAGCGGTTGATGGGAACAAGGCGGGTCACGTTGCCCCAGTTGTCCCACTCCTCGCGTCCGCCGGTGCGATATTTTACCCGCTTCATCACCTCCAGCACGAAATAGGTGTCAATGTCCTCAGCGTAGTGCAGGCCCCAGCAACCTCCGCTGTCGGGGACGGCCTCCTGCCGCACGTTGCTCGCTATCAGAGCATCGAGCGTGGCATAGGTGCGGCACCTTACCGTGCCGTCGGCCTGAGTCATCTGGTCGAGGTACCACTGGCAGTCATAGATCTGGTCAAGGCGGTGTCCGCCTTTGGCATAGCCCTGGTTGAGCATCGCCTTGTAGCCGCTCTTCTCCTCGTCGGTCGTGACCTCGACGGAGAAGGCATCTATGACCTTCGAGATGTGGACAGTGCCCGCATCAGCCACATTGTCTGCCGTCGCCGAGCAGACCACGATGCTTCGGGCGTGATCGATGTCGAACTCAAAGATCAGGAGTTTCTCCAGTTCCTGGAAGAACTCGTTGACCGTCCAATGCGGCAAAGCACTCGCCCATGTGCGGTTGCTGTTGGCGTATGGCGTGCAGTTCATGATGAACAGGTAGCGGTAGTCGCTGCCCTCCCAGAGCGAGAAGTCATAGGTGTAGCCCAGGACTTCGCATATCTTTTTTGTCAGCCACAGCAGGTTCGGCTGGAACGAGAGGCCACGGCTGTAGTCCGTGTCATCGTCGTCAACGGGATTGACCTTCCACTCGTACTTGTTCAGGCTGGCGTTCCACTTGGCGGCGTTCTGCAGGTTGCCGCTGGTGTTGTTCACCCACGGCAAGGCGGTAAAGTCCTCCCACCTCGCCCATACCTGAGCAGGCGTGACATAAGTGACTTCTCCGCCGCCGGGCCTTGGCGAAGCGCCGTGCCCAGACGAAGACATGTTGTCCTGGTAATAGTTGGGCCAAACGCCAAGGTCGAGCTCGTCGATGTAGGTCTCATCGAAGCGGGGGAAGAAGTTCTGGTAGGAACGGCGCTCAAGGAACTGCACCTTGACTGACTCGTTGGTGATGCCCGTGATGACCACGGCACCACGCTTGAAGAAGTTGGTGTCCTGGAGCACGGCATCAAAGAAGATGTCGCCCATATCGACATCCTTGCGGGTCAGGTGGCCGAAGATCCCGAGGTTCCGGGGACAGTCGGCCAGGGGCAGTTCAATCTCCATGCTGTAGTCGTCGGCATCAGTGAAAAGGCGGTTCTCCGAGACGTACTCGATGGAAGAGCCTTTCTTCAACGCTGCCTGGATTCCGTTTATCGTGAGTATCATAAAAAAATCGGTTGGTTACTCTGACAAAAGTAAGCCAGCCGATTAGACCTTGAAAAGACGCTGCTGTCTATTGCAGTTTTTGCTGCTGGAAAATGAAGGTATCAAAAATGTCCCCGGCAGTCACTACTACCTCCGCTGTTCTTCCTGTCATCGGTTCTTTAATCTCATCAAAGGAGAAAATGACCTTTTTGTCGGTAATCTTAACCTCAAACCAGTCGTTCCTATACTCTTTCCAGTTCCAGTCTTCTTGCGATGATATGTCCTGGCGCTCTGTATTGATGATCACGTCTGCTATCCAAGGGGTGTAATTTTTGCACTCAAAGGTGAATGATCCACCTTCCTCTGGAATCACGTAGATATTATTTGTTTTGGCCAGGTTATCGACGTTGTTCCACTTCATCTTGGCCCATTTGCCATCAGGTTCATCACCACACGACGAGAATCCTAAAAGGACGGCAATCAGGAGAATAGAGAATTTTGATAAAAACTTCATTTCTGTTCTTATTTGTTTTATTAGTAAATGTTGCCATGCAAAGGCTAGATAGCCGATTAGACCTTTAGAGACGTTAACTAAACTATGAATTTACTCAATTACCGGTTTGTTGCTCTCCTTCTTAAATCGGGCAAGTTCTTCTTTGGTGTCTGTCTTGTACCAAATCATTTCGGATTTATTAATTTGAACATCATATTCACCATACAACTTACTTTGTCCGTCGTGAACCTTGCCGGTATAAATAATCATGTGTCCAGTTTCGCCAACTCTATAATTGAGGTCGGTTATCTTCCATCCCTCATCAGGCCAATTGGAAACATACTCTTCAATGCGTCCAGAATACCAGTTCTCGGGATAAAAAGTGTAATACACTACGTCAACATCCATTACTTGAACATTGCGGACTTTTGACCATGTACCTTCAAGCTTACTTGAGTCAAAACTTTTGACATCATCGTCTCCACATGATGCTAATGCAAGCAGTGAAAACGATAATAAAATATAAATCAAATAATTAAACTTGCTCATAGTGTATAATTTTCTCATTCTTCGTTTGCTTCCTTAATTTTTGTCAACAGTTCGGCACGTTTCTCCTCGTTTGTACCATGAACAGCATGACGGACGATACCCTGTTTATCGACTACAATGGTGAGAGGGAAACCCTCGGTGCCAATCCACGACATCATGTCCTTCGCCTCTACAAGATGCGTCCACGTGAAGTGGTGTTTTTCGGTAATTTTCTTGACTATTTCAGTATCGTGGTAGGTGGCCGAGAAGAACATCACGTCGGGAAACTGCTCCTTCCATGTGGAGAGTTCGGGCATTTCGGCCCGGCAAGGTCCGCAGCCTGAGTACCACAGGTTGAGCACCATGACATGACCTCGGACACTATCGTTCGTCCATATACGCCCGTTCATATCCTTCTCGTTAAACGGCGGGAAGGGGTCACCAGCCTTTGGCGAGTAGAATGTGCCATCGGCCTTGACATTTGCCTGTGTCAGTTCCAGCATTGTCCGCATCATATTGCTACCATCCAAAAATTGGTCGGCATTGTGGACGTGCTCACGTGGAATGGCCTGGCGGATTACCGACTCGGGGAGATCGACATTGAGTCCGATGGCCATCACACTATTTCCTTCCTTATCCTTAAGCCGTGAAAAGGATTTCTCGGCATCAGGGAGTTTTGGCATTTCAAGGAAGAAATAGCCGTTTATTAAGAATTTGGGGACGATTGTATCGATTCGCGCCTCTTGTGCCAGCCCTGCCAATGCGACTAGCGTGAGCAGTGCGGTGATGATGGTTTTCTTAATCATTTTAATGTTTTGTATTAATTATTAGTTTTAGTAGTTAATGTCGCGGCAAAGGTAGCAAAAATCTTTGCTAAACACTCATTTTCTCTTATTTTTCGGTGATTTATTATTCATGAGGCGCTGGTACTCGTCCTGCGCCTGTTTTATGCCCATGTCGCCGGTCACTGTGTTGACGGTGACAAAGGGCTCGTCCAATCGCTCGCTGAGGCGGGCGATGATCTCCTTCAACTCTTTATTTTCCTGAACTATCACCTGCGGTTGGCTTTGAACCAAAGCCATCGGCGCGGTGATTGACCTCGACACGTCGGCACTCTTCAGCGAGCCGATCGTGTTGGTGCGCTGCGCGTAGTCCAGAGCCTCGATCAGAGGACGGGCAACGGGTGAAGCGAGGAGTTTCTGACTCGCCACCCATTCCCCGGCATGGACCACGCCGGCCACCTCATCGGCCCTGCCCTTGCGGGTGAAGCCGCCCTCGGCGTAGCCCTGGGCCTGGCTCGCCTGCTGCTGCTTTTTGATGGCGGCCACCTGCAGGGTTCCTGCAGCGACGGCCATGGCAGCGGCAATCGGGGCAAGGATGTAGCCCACGACGGGCACGGCAGCGGCAGAGGAATAGGCATTCAAGGCAGCGGTCGCCGTCTGCGCCACCGCCTGGATAACCTGCATGGCGAACAGTTTCCTGTTGGCCTCGTTCTTCACCTTGGCGACTTCCTTTTCCTTCTGACGCTCGATGATCTTGGTCTTGAACTTG
Organism: Muribaculaceae bacterium; assembly: GCA_017557665.1. The sequence goes on from JAFYYI010000029.1 coordinate 50,973, forward strand.
TTGCCCTCGGCCATGGAGATCTCACGCTGGTAGCGTTTCTCGATGGCGGCGGTCTCTATCTCCATCTCGGACTGCACAAGTGAGGAGATCTGGCTGAAGATGCTGGACATGCCGTTGGTCAGCGTCTCGACTGACTTGGTGAAGGCCTGTCCGCCGTCGCCCTCCAGCCATTCGAGCAGGTCGGCGTTGAACTGCTGCAGGGCGTTGGCGTCATCTTCGCCAGCCAACTGGTTGTACTTCTTCCTCAGGGCGAGTTTCGCCTTCTCATAGGCTTCCTCGATGCGGAGTTTCTCCCTTGCGTTCTCTCCGGCGGCCTGCAGTTCCGCCTGATAGACGGCATCGAGGTTGGCCATGGATTCATTGTAGAGGGCGAGGTTTTCGGCGGCATTGTTGCCGAAGTACTCGTCCTTGATCTTCTGCAGCGCCTGCTGGTGCTTGCGCTGCTGGTCTTCGTACTCCTTCTGCCGCTTCTGCTGGTCCTTGACCAGGGCGGCAAGGTAGGTGTCGTTGGCCTTAAGGTACTCCTGCCAGGCCTTCTCATCGACCTGGGGTTTCATGTCGGTGTAATAGACCTCCTGTAGCTGGTGCAGCAGCTCGCCCGCGTCGCCGTCGGTACTCACGTCCACGGCGATGACGATGCCCTTGGAGTCTGCGGCAAGGATGTCCTCAGCACCCTCAAGGGTGCCGTGGATGTACTGCTCCAGCTCCTTCTCTGTAAGGACTGAACCGTCTGGCAAGATGGGCGTGACGAGTATTTCACGGACATTGCCCTTGCTGTCCTCGATGCCAAATTGGGACGAGTACACCGTGGCGGTGGCCTCGCCGGGCTCCTTCGGGTTGCCTGACCAGCCCGCCTCGGTGAGCTTGACGGCATCGATGACGGGACGGTTCAAGAGGTCGACGTTGCCCTGGAACTGCTCCTGCATTTTCTGGGCGACTTCGGCCCTCGCGTCCTCCCAGGCCTTGACGGGAGCTTTGGCCTGCTGCTCGTATATCTTGGCGAGCGTCTGCAGGTGCTGCATTTCGATAAGCTCCATGTTGGCGTTGTACTGCTCTGTGGTGATCTTGCCGTCGATGTAGCGTTGCTGCATGAGGGCCTTGATTTCCCTGTAGGCCTCGTTTTCTTCCTCAATAGTAAACTTGTTCCACTGCTCGGTCTGCTTGCGCTGCGCCTCGCGGTACTGCGCCTCGATGGTCAGGCGCTCGTTCACGGAAAGGTCAGTATGCTTGAGCCGTTTCGCCTCGTATTCCGTGGCGATCTCGAGCATGCGGTTGGTGTATGCCTCGTAGTTTTTCTTTCCGGTGGCATAGGCGATGCGGTTCAAGGCTTCCTCGCGCTCTTTCCACTCCTTCTCGGCCTTGAACTTGTCTTCGGCCTTCGTCGAGCCGCCCTTTGTGACGGTGGGCTTGTCGCCTTTGCCTCCGTAGCCGCTGCCGTCGCCTGTGGGCGTTGACGGCGTGCCCTTGCCCGAAGAGCCTGCGCTGCGGTAGTTCATTTCGGAGCGGTACTGCGCCAGCAGATCCTGAGCCTGTGCCGGGGAGAGTTCCTTGTACTCGCCCTGGGTGGAGCCATCGACGAAGACGAGCGCACGCCCTTTCTGCGCACTCTTGACGATGGACTCCAGGCCTTCTATGGCACGGGCGAGCCACGCGGTATCGACCTTGCGCAGGGGGGCGTTGGCGTTCTCCATCGCCTCGATGCCCGCCATGCCCTTGGTGTACTCGCCCTGGTGGCGGTACATGTTGTTGACGATGCCTGCGGGACCCTTGTATTCCACTTGGCCTTTCCTTCCTCCAGTCCAACGGTCGTACCACGGCATGTTGGCACTGGCTTTTTCTATGACCTTGAGCGCATCCTGCGGGATGGGCTTGCCCGCTATCATCGCCGATGCCACCTGCTGCACCGTCTTGGCGGCAAGCTGCGTCGAGACGCCGTATTTCTCAAGGGACTCTTGGAGGCGGTTGAGGTCTTTCTGCGTCTGGTCTATGTACTCCTGCTCCATCTTCTCCTTCACCGCTGCGATGCCTCTTTCACGGGCAGACCGTCGGATGGCTTCCGTCAGTCTGTCGTAGGCATCGGTGAGGTTGATGATCTCACCCTTCTCGTCGATCAGGCCGGACAGGTACTTTCCGTACTGGTCGATGATGGCCTTTTTCGCCGACTTGTAGTCGTCGGAGCCTTTCTCGGCGCCCTTGAGTTTGCCGAAGAGCAGGTTAAGTTCCCTTTGCTCCTTGACGTATTCGCTGCTGACCTCGCTCGCAGCCTTGATGTTCTTCTTGACCGACTCGGTGTATTCATCGGTTTTGGACGCCACATTGTATATGGCGACTCCCAAAGCGGTGACGGCGGCGATGACAAGTCCCCACGGCGTGGCCTTGAACGTGTCGACGAACAGTTTCTGGGCGGCGTTGGCACGCGTGATGTTGCCCGTGAGTGTGTTGTACGCCATGGCGAACAGCAGGGTCGTCCCCTTGGCGACCTTCTGGATGCCCTCGACGAGCACGAGCCAGGTGTAGTGCAGTCTCGTGGCGATGTTGCTGGCGTTGACCGCGACCGTATAGCCGACTATGGCCGCTGTAAGCGATATGAGTGATGTCTTGTGTTTCAGCACGAACTCCACGATGACGTTGAGGAAGCGCAGCATGGCGCTGCCGCTGGTCATGATGTGGCGGTACACGGGCAGGAGTTTCTCGCCGAGTTCCACGGCGAGCTCGTGCACACGTTTGCGGGCCTTGTCGATGCCTGCCTGGGCCGTGTTGTTGAAGATGTTGTACTCACGGGTGGCGGACGTTGCCTCGGTGAAGGCCTTGTTCGCCTCTTCCTGCTCCCACTTCACCATGTCGAGGTGCGTGGCCAGCGTGGCGAGGACCTGGGACATGCGGATGCCGTCCATGCCCAAGTCCTTGAATAGCGGCGAGAGCGCTGCCAGGGCATCGGCCTCGCCGATCTCCTGCAGCTTGCCGAGGAACATCAGCACGCCCTCGTTGGTGCTCTTGGTGAGCGTCTGCGTGAACTGCTCCACGTCAAGGCCGACGGTCTTGGCAAGTTCACGCGGCTTCTGGAACAGCATCATGATCAGCCTTGAGAGCGCCGAAGCCGACATCTCCACCTTCTGGCCGTTGGCGTCCAGTGTGGCGGCGAAGGCGAGGATTTCGGGGATCGTCATGCGGGCCTGTGCGCCCACACCGGCCAGGCGTTGGGCGAACTGCACGAGGTAAGGCTTGGCGGCTGTACAGTTCTGGGAGAGGACGTTGACGGTGGATCCCACGGCCAGCATGGCTGCCTTGGTGCCCATCAGCTCCTCGACTCCGAAGATGTTGGTGAGCTTGGCGATGGTCTGCGTTGCGCCGTCGCCGAGGTCGACAAGGGCGACATTGATGATGTCGGCCGCCTCGACATAGCCCTGCACACTCTCACGGGTGTTCTTGCCCAAGCGGCCTGCCTCTTGGGCAAGCTCGTTGAGCTTGTCTCGGCCCGTGCGGGTGTCCATATGCTTGAAGGCGTCGTTCATGGCCTGCACCTCCTCACGGGCCATACCCGTATATTTGAGGGTGTTGGCCATCTCCTCCTCCATCTCGGCGAAGGAGTTCACCGCCTTGCGGCCAGCCATCACGAGGCCGGTCAGCAGGGCGGCGATGCCCATCAGCGAGGTCTGCCACTGGTTCAGCTTGTTGTTGAAGCGGTCCCAGAAGGACTGCTGGTTGCGCAGTTCGGCGTTGACCTTGGCCAGTTCAGCCTTGACCGCCTGGATCTTGGCGACGTGGGCGTTCCACGCCGCTGAGCCGCGCTCCATGTAATCGAGCTGGCGGTTCAAGGTCTGCAAGGCTCGGTTCAACTCTTTGGGGGTTGCCTTGTCGAGACGGCGCATCACCGACTCGACCTGCATGGTACTTGTCTCTATCTCTCGGATCTGGCGCTTGGTGTCGGCCAACTCTCGGCGGAGTTTCCTCAGTTCCACCTTGTTGCCGCTGGCAGCTGCCTTGGCGATGGCGTTCTCCAGTTCCATGGCACGCTGCTTGAGCTGCTGCAGGACTTGGAGGGCCTGCTGTCCGTTGACCGTCAGGTTGACCGTTGCTTGGGTGTTGATGTCGCTCATAGTATCTTTTTTTTACGCAAAGGTAAAATCATGCCAAAATGCTGTAAAAGACATGCAAATTTGTCGGCTGTCGTCGGCAAATTTGCGCCCGATTTCTTATTATCTGTAAAGAAAAATGGAAAGTGCGGGCGGTCGGGGGCTGCTAATTTGTTAAACAGTTAATTATCAGACAGTTATAAAAATCCCTCCTTCTGCCAGAAAAGACACGTAAAAATACCTATATCAGCAAGTTAGCCCGTACAGCGACAGGCGAGTTTTACGCAACCTTTCATTTTGTCTACCTCTTCAAATAATTAAAACGCTGTTTTTCAGCGTTTTCAGGGGTTCAAAGGGGATGATATTTGCAATATCATCCCCTTGTCTCAGCCGAAGCTGCCCCCGACTGCCCTGCATAGCGCACCTAAAAACCGACTCTCTCGAAAGCGGAATGTGCGGTAAAATCGCCAATGTGTACCAACGAATTCCTGGACGCAGGACAGGTTTCGGCGGCACACTTTGGCCTACTGCTTTTCTATGTTCGACCGTGTGTCGAAGATTTTTCGACAAAATCGGGCCTTGAACCCGCTTCGAGGCTGGATTTTGTCCTATGGCGATGTCGATGAGCGGTGAAGCGGAGGCAAGGGAGCGTAGAACGGCGACAGCGGTAAGAGTGTGTCAAAGGCGAACAGCAGCGATACCCCCGAGCGAAGCGAGAACAGCGGGCTTCGCAGTGAATGACGATGGAGGACAAGCTCAGCGAAGGCATCGAGTGTGCCAGGGCAAACCATCAGGCGTTGCGGGGCATCCTCTGGATGAGCATCGTGCTTGCGTAACGCCAGGATCGGGTTGAGGAGCGTGCGACGATACCCGATACAAGTGCAGCGAGCTGGATGCGGCCCCGCACCCGCCGTCAGATAGATAGCCCATGACCGCAGGTGCAGCACTCTCGTAGCCGTAGCCGAGCGCAGGCCGGAATGAGAATGAACGAAGTAGCCGGGTGTGCGGGGTGTCGGTGCGGACAGTGAGCCTGACCAGACACTGTCTTGCCAGCCGAGCCATTCGTAGAGGACGCAGCCGTAGCGGAACCACTTATCGGCTCGGGGCTTGGGGTTGGGCATTTCGCCGCAGGCGATGAAAAGAGAGCAAATTCAAATACTTTTAGAATGGTTTGCCGCCACCATAGTCGAAAGGATTACCAGCTTTCAGACCTATTGTAATTCCTAAGATGATCGCACAAATACCTTGACCTTCATCATTGTGTTTGAGAGTAAAGATGATGGTCGCGATTATAGTGACAATGATAACGATAAGTGTGATTGTATCCCACCAATCTATTGCTTTGTCCCTGAAATCTTCCCATTTATCTTCCCACTCGTCGTCTTTCATAATGGTGCCGGATTTATCATGCAAATGTAGCTCTTTTCCATTAATCCTGCAAATGGTATGCCAATGGAAACGATTAAGCGATAACGTCAGTCACCGCCTAATCATTTCCTGTTGCTATACCAATACCTTGCTGCTGCCACAATGGCGAGCGCAGCGAGGATCACCCACGGCAACCACTTCAGGTCAGGGGGCTTTGCTATGCCCACCGTGTCACGGGCGTAATGGTCTGTCCTGTCCAAAGTGCGGTGCGCAGAGACGCTGTCGACTTGCTGGGCGCATCGCGAAGCGTTGCGCTCTGCAATGTCGTGCTTGTTGACGGATGCGCGTCTGGCACGCAGGACGGCCACATTCGCAGAACGTGGTCGGCCAGCGGATTGCTCAGACGCCTCTGACAGCACCATCGCCGTGTCACTGCCGTAGGGAATGGGCATGATTAGCTCAAAGCTGTCGAGCTCGAGGGATAGGCTGCTCAACCACTGAGTCCGCGCAGCGGTCTCTGTGGTAATAGAAGCAGCTGCCGAGACATCGACAACCTCCTGTACGGTTGCCGTGGCCTGCTTGTGGCTGCTGCATGAGTGGAACACGATGGAGAGGACGAGGAGCACCACTACTGTGACGAGGAAAATCATGATGCCCTTAAACAGGTTCTTATAACTGTCGTTCATAACTCGCTGGATTAAATGGATTTGTACTCTTTCTTGGCGTCAAAGCAGGGACACGCTTTGTTGGCGAACTCCCGATGACCGTGGACCGTGGCATGCGGGAAGCGCCCTCTCAGTTCACGGATGAGGGACAGCAGCGCGGCCTTCTGGGCGGCGGTGCGGGTGTCCTTGGGTTTGCCCTGGCGGTCAAGGCCGCCGATATAGCAGATGCCTATGGAATGGGCATTGTGGCCCTTGCAGTGGGCACCGGCTTTCTCAAGGGGCCTGCCCTTGTGGACAGTCCCGTCGAGATAAACCACGTAGTGATAGCCGATGTCAGCGAATTTGCGCTGCAGGTGCCACTGGCGGATCTGCTGCACGGTGACGTGCTGCCCCTCCCGCGTTGCGGAGCAATGGACGATGATCTTGTCGATGCTTCGCATGGCGGTCACACTTTAGAGGCTGAGACGGGGGTAAGCACACCGGCATCGTAGGTCTGCTTGCCCTTGTCAATGACATACAGGTGCTTCTCGACCATCGTGAACGAGAAGTGGAAGTCCATCCTGGTGATGTGGGCGACGAAGAAGGCCCACAGCGCGGGGGTGAGCTCGTCGGCGATGCTGTCGAGCGTGCGCTGGAAGAAGGAGATCAGTTCGGGCTTGGTGGCCTCGTCCTCGGCGAGGTTGATGTCCGACTGGTCAACGGGCTCGCCGTTGCTGATGAAGCGGATGATTTCCTCCTCGTCGATGACATAGTAGTGAGGGAAGCGCTTCTGCGGCACGCCCATCAACTGGGCGTCGAAGCGGAACTCACTCTGCTGCGAGTCGCCACGCAGGAAGATGTTGGCCACCTGGATGTCCTTGACCTCGATGGCGTTGGGGAACGACGCCTGGAAGACGGCCCTCGCCTCGGGGCTGGTCAGCTCGGCGTTCATGATCACGGAGTGAAGGACGTCAATCTGGGTGATGAACATCTCCTTGACGCGCTCATGGTGGGTGATGGTTTGCGTGGGCAGCTCGTGCATCTTGCCGTCGCAGCCTTTATAGCGGACGTAGTGCTCGCCGTTCTCGCAGACTTCCTGCGGCTTGATGTTGATGAAAGATTTCTTAGTCTTGCTCATAATCTTCGATTTGGTTGGTGTTAGTATATGGTTGGTTGTTCTCGTTCTGTTTCTTGCGCTCCATCAGTTCCATGCACTGCATGACGATGGCGGCGATGTCGTCCTTGTTCTTGACGATGACGTTGAAGGTGTGCGCCTTGTCGCGCAGTTCCTGCTTGTCATGGGTGGACTCCAGCACGGACTTCCATTCGCAGAAGATGTTGAAGCCGCCCATCAGGATGGTGAAGAACGGTGCGGGCAGGACGACCGACGTGATGATGTCGATGCAGCTCAGGCAAAGCATGGGCAGGAAGTACTTCGTGGCCTTCTCGGTGGTCATCTTGAAGCCGCGCGAGGTCGTGGCGATGCCCGCCTGCTTGGCCTTGCGCAGTCCGGCAACGAAATCGACAGCCATCGCCAGCACGACGGCGATGTACGTCAATGCGAGCCAGACGGCGGTGTGGTGCAGCGACAGGTTTTTCAGTGTTTCGATGATTGTCTGCATTTTTTACGTTTTTCTTTGGCTGTTAGGGATTTTTGGATTATCTTTGTAGCTGAAAATAAGACTTTGGGTGTGCTGCGGCTCATCTATTGTTATAATGGGGTGCTGCGGCTCTCCAGTGGGTTAAAGGGTGTGCTCCGGCTCACCTTTCTTTTTTCTGCGCCTACTTCTCGAAGATCCATGTGTACGAGCCTTCCCTGA
>JAFYYI010000030.1 GCA_017557665.1 Muribaculaceae bacterium
CACCACCCGAGGTGGAGCCCGAACAGGCACCGATGAACATCAGCAGGAAGAGGATGACCCAAAGGAAGGTGGGCCAAGCGGTGTAGTCGCTGACGAAGAAGCCCGTGGTGGTGAATGCCGAGATGACGCTGAAAAACGACTCACGGAAAGAGGAACCGAAGCTCTTGTGGCAACCAAAGAACAACACCAAGCCTATGGCTATGCCCAAAAACACGGTATAGAGCAAGTAGGTGCGGAACTCCTGGTTTTTCAAGATGGTGAACGAACGCCAACTCAAGGAGAGCAGAAGCAGGGAGAAGTTGCAGCCCGACAGCACCATGAATACAGTGATCACAACCTGGGAATAGTTGGAGAATGCCCCGATGTTGGCCGTCCGCGTGGAGAAACCACCCGAGCTGATGGTGCTCAACGAGTGACAAAGGGCGTCATAGAAGTCCATGTCGCCTCGATAGAGTAATAAGGTTTCCAATAGGGTGAAAAACAGGTAGATAAACCAAATGCGCCTCACGGTATGCATGACGCGTGGGTGTAGCTTGTCGTAGGTGATGCCGTTGATCTCTGACACGAAAAGTTGCATGCCGCTCATGCCGAGGTAAGGCAAGATGGCCAACGAGAAGACAATGATGGCCAAGCCACCGATCCATTGGGCCATGCTGCGCCAGAGGAGTATGTCTTTCGGCACGGACTCGATGTCGGTCAAGATGGTGGCTCCTGTGGTGGTGAAACCCGACAAGGCCTCAAAGAAGCCATCGGTGAAATTAGGCACGCTCTTGCTGAGCAAGAAGGGTATGGCGCCGAATAACGAGAGTACAAGCCATGAGATGCACACGACATAGACGCCGTCGCGCGAGGTGGTCTTGTCGTTTTTGTGATTGCGAGTGGCGATGAGCAGGATGAAACCGGTCAGCAGGGTAATGAGGGCCGAGAAGGGCATGCTGAAAGCGTAGAGCCCGTGGTAGAGATAGGTCACGGGGAGCACCGTCAGCATGAAGAGGCCTTCGATGAGCAGCAGCTGGCCTTCGATGCGGAGGACTAAAGGATGGTTTATTTTAGTTTTCCACTTCATCGGTTAATGGAACAAACGTTCAACAGCGGGAATACCGGCAGGCAAGGCCAGCACCACTACTTGGTCGTCGGTCTCAATCTGGAAGTCGTCGGTGGCGATGAAGCTCTCGCCGTCGCGGGTGACACCGCAAATAATGGCGTCGTTGGGCATGGCCAGCTGTCCAATGGGCTTGCGCGTGACCGCTGAGCCCGCTCTCACTTCAAACTCCACGATGTCGGCATCGATGCCGCTAAGGCTCTTCAGCGTGGAGACCTTGGCACCAAGGGTGTATTTCACCATGTAGCTGGCTGCGATGAGTTTCTTGTTGATGATGGAGTCGATGCCGATGTTCTGAGAGATGTCGATATAGTCGATGTTCTCCACCAGGGCGATGGTCTTCTTCACGCCAAACGACTTGGCTTGAAGGCAGGTCAGGATGTTGGTCTCGGTGTTGTCGGTGACAGCGATGAAGGCGTCCATGTCCTTGATGCCTTCGTCCTCGAGCAGGTCGAGGTTACGGGCATCGGCGTTGACCACCAAAGCCTCCGAGAGGTAATTGGTCAGGTCCATACAACGTTCTTTGTCGATTTCCAGGATCTTGATGTTCAATTCTTTCTCAAGGCGTTTGGCAGTGATGCGACCCACACGGCCACCGCCTACGATCATCACATTATGGACGTTGATATGTTTCTTGCCGCTCAGCTTGATGATGTCTTTGATGGCGTGTGGCTTGGTGACCACATACACCATGTCGGCCACCTGAAAGACCTCGTCGCCTTGTGGGACAAAGGTGCTTTGGCGGCGGTGGATAGCTGCGATGCGGAACTCTATGTGTTCATATTGGTCGATGACCTCATCGACGGTCTTGCCAAGGATTTCTGCCTCGGGTTCCAGTTTCACCATGAAGAGCTGCAGGTTGCCGCCCGCGAAGTCGTAGGTCTCCGATGAGGCGTTTTTCTTCAGCAATGAGATGATCTCCTGAGCAGCGATGTCTTCGGGCGACAGCAGCCCGTCGATGCCGAGGTCTTGGTACATGCGCCACACCTCAGGGCTGAGGTTTTCCATCGTGTTGACACGCGCGATGACCTTCTTGGCCCCCAGTTTCTTGGCGATGATGCCCGTCAGCAGGTTGATGTGTTCGTCGTGGAGCACGGCCATCAACAGGTCGGCCTTTTTCACGTTGGCGCGTTGCAGCACTGCGGTTGAAGTGGAGTCGCCCGTGATGGTCATCAGGTCGCTGTGTGATTCCATCATCTTCAGCAGTTCCTCGTGAGGATCCACGATGGTGATGTTATGGTTGCTACGCACCAGGGCTTCCGCCAAGTGCATGCCTACTTCTCCGTCTCCGGCTATAATGATGTTCATTTTCGATCACTTTATAAAAATGCAAAGTTAGGTATTAATTTTGAAAATGTTGTTTTTTTTTGTTTTTATGGCAAAAAGCGCTGATAGGAAGGCTGCTTCGCTTCGTGCCTCGCGATGACGCGAAGCGCGTGTGGGGGCAAAGCCCAGAGAATACCGCTTCGCTTCGCTCGCGGTTGCGGGAAAGGTGGGTTTGGGTAGACGGAGATTCCCGATCGGGAAATCAGCGATTAGCTTCGCTGAAATCACAGATTCGACGTTAGTCAATGCAGAGCATTTCGACGAAGTCAATGGAATGCCTTTAATAACGCGAATTGCGGCGGCTTGAAGCCGTTACTGACCAGATGCCGCTTCGGCCGCCGCATGATTAATACGACATCAACTCCATTCCCGAAGGGAATCTCCCCCTGTTACAACAAAGAAATGGCCGTGTCATCCCGACAGGGCCATTCCGAAATAAGAATACAAATGAATCAGTGCCCCTGGCGGGGCACCAGTTACAATCCAAGTAATTGGATTATTCTTCCTTGCGGCGTTTACCTACGAGGTAAGCGCCAGCCAAGCCGGCCAGCACGAAGATGCCTTCGCCGACGGGCGTGAACCAGTCCTCACCAGAGTTGTAGATGCCAGGCAGGTCGACCGACAATTGTGAGCTGTTCTCCCCAGCTCTGTTGCCGTTGTAGTCGTCTTCTTCCATAATGAACACCTGGGCCATGGCCGGTGCGGTGGCCATCATCAGTGCGGCTGCTATTGCGATTATTCTTTTCTTCATCGTATGTTGGTTTTATATTGTTATCGACTTTTTCTTTCGCGTTTAACTTGTTTGGCTGTTAGCTTTTAGCCGTTAGCTATTAGCTAGGTCTTTGCCGAGCTAATAGCTAACAGCTAATGGCTAATAGCTTCTCATCTCACGACAATCTTCTGAACATTCACATTCTGACCGTTGGCCACGCGCATGAGGTAGATGCCATTGGCGACGCCGTTGAGGCTGACGCGGTTCTGGTCGTTGGTGAGGTTGCTGGTGTAGACCGTGCGGCCCGTCATGTCGGTGACGGTGAGCTGGCCTTGGCCGTTGACAATCCAGTCGCTGCCATCGAAGAAGGCGAAGTTGTCGGTGACGGTCTCCTCGTTCTCCTCTACGTCAGTGAAGCGGCCGATGACGACCTTGAAGCGCGAGCGGTAGTCGCTGGCTTTGCCTTCGAAGCTATAGCTGTCGTTGGCGAGCATGTCGTAGCGCACGCCGGTGAGGTTGTCGACCAGGGTGAGGCTGCTGAAGTTGGCGTTGGCGGTGTTCCAGCTGAGGGTGAAGGTGCCGTCTTCCTCAGTTTCGAAGTAGAGGGGCTGGCTGCCTTCGGTGATGTCGCGGAACAGGATGCCGAAGTCCTGGTTGTCGTGGCGCAGGCTGATGCGACCCTTGGTGGAACCCACGTTGAGCTTCTCGGCACCGCCGTTCTCAGGACGACCGAGCTCGAGTACGGCCACGTTCTTGCTGTCTTGACCGTTATCAAGGAAGAAGTTGATCAGCGGGTAGTTCACAGTGCCGCGGAAACCTGGATAGTTCTCGCCAGGATTATTGACGCGCATGGCGTTGTTGAACTTGGCTTCGCCTTTCTTGCTTACGCGGATCATGAAGCCTTGGTGCATGTTGATATACTGCGAAGCAACCTTTGCACCCTCTGAGGATTCGGCCCCATACTGCAGCCATGCATCTGATTCGGGATCGTAGACGGCATAGGTGTTGGCAAACTCTTCGCCGCTCCAAAGGCTGCTGTTGACCGACTTGAACTTCTCAAAGTCCAGATAACTCTGGTAGGGGTTGCCGAGGAGGTTGTAGCCCTTCAAGCCAGTCCATTCGGGGGCATCGGCTGTGACTTTGATGGAGATGTTGTCGCCGTTATTCAGGATACCGCGATTTTGGACAAATTGTCCGTTCTTGCTGCCGTCATTGTCATCATTCCAAAGATGACGGTTACCAAAATACTCGGTGTAGAGGGCCATAAGATAACCCTTGCCAGGGATGAACTCGGTTTCGTTATCGTATCCGATGTTCTGATTGTAGTTGTCCATATGCCAGTGGCTGAGGCTGTTGCGTCTGAAGTTAATCCAGTGGTACTGGGGTTCGTAGAAGCAATAGAAATCGATGACATTGAAGGATCTGGCGTCTGTTGGGAACAAAGCTTCGTCGTCGTTGCTGACATTAAGGGTGATTATGCAAGGGTTCGGATCCCAGTTGTGCTCAACTTCGCCTTCTTCGCCATAAGTCCAGCCAAACTTGCTACCCGTCAGCGAGGAACTGACGTTGTGCCAACGGACACCGTCTTCATCATACGAACTTCCGAAGTCCTTGATGGTTTGTCCAGTGTAGGCTTCGATGTTGGAACCGTCGCCTTGCAACAAGCTGACGTTTTCGTCAATGTAAACCACCGTTGAAACGGTCTCGCCATCTTTGCTTGTAGCACTCATTGTGCTCTTGGTTACGTTAGCGTCATTGGCATACAGGTTGATGGCACCTCCGTAAATGGATGGGTTCTTTTCTTCGATATACGTCCTGCTGTTGACGTTCATGTTACCCGTATTGTGACGATCAAGCATCTGATCAAGCGTGGCTGCATAGTCCAGGCGGATGCCGTCAGCAGAAGCTACGCATTTGTAGTCAGAGAACTCTAGGATGGGATAGTCGCCGTTGATGTTGCCGCCGTTGGGAGAGGTTACAAGGCTATAGTTGTTGCCGATTGCCGTGGTGCGCTTCCAAGAAGCTTGTCCGCTAGCCACACCAGCGTTCAGTTTCTTCAGCATCGAGGTGCCACCATCCAAGATCATGTAGTCCAGCTGTGTTTCGCCCGTTTCGGGATCCGTCCATTCGACTCTTTCCCAGCTGCCTCCCACCATATTGTCGTTGCTGCGGTCTTCACGCATGCGTGACTGGTTGCGCGTATTGGTGTAATCAATGCCAAATCCATTGGAAGGAATCGATTGGTTCCATGCCGTGTTGACGGTCAGGATTTCCGAGGCATGTTCTGGAAGGCTCGGAGAATAGCAACTTTGTGAATCAAAGTTGTTGCCACCTGCAATTTGGCGGAAGCCAGTGGTTTGGTTCAAACCGCTACTCTCTCTTGAGAACCTTACATAGCAGTTGCTGACATTGGCCGCCGTGGGGTTGATGGCAACAATGCCGGCCACAGGTTTGTTCTCAGCACCAGCAGTTGTTCCCAGATAGTGGAATATGCCATTGGTGAAGCCATTGCTAAACTTGCCCCTGCCCTCGTTTTCGGCAATCATACCGCCCAAAGTGTAGCCCGTGAGCTCGGCCATGGCCATGCAGCTGTGGATGGTGCCGCGGTTGAGACCGACAAGGCCGCCATATTTCAAGTTCTTATCCTTGGCAGGTTCGTCGTTATTGCAGGTGATGCGACCAGCGGCTTCGCAGTTGAAGATCATGCCGCCTGCTTCAAGCGTGTCGGCAATGATGCCGTGGTGCACGAAATGCTCGTTATGGTGCTTGCCGCGGAAGTCGGCGTCGAGCACGAAGACGTTCTTGATGGTGCCACTCACATCGGCAAACATGCCTGGGAAGACCACCACTTGCCTATCGCCGTAATGGTCCACTTTATAGAATTTTGAGGCGTTGTTCTTCAGGCCGGTGATGACATGGCCATTACCGTCGAAAGTGCCTTCGTAGGTCAGTCTGACAGGTATGCCAGGGTTGTCTTCTGTGATGGGTTGGCCGGTGGCATCAACATACTGTCCGTTGGCGTTACACTTGTAACCTGCACCGATTGGCACCCAGTTGTGGGCACTCATGTCGATGTCTGCGGTGAGCTTACCATCCTCTGCAGGATGCGACTCCACCTTGTTATTTTCCTTGTAGTAGGCGCGGCCATTGACATGGCTGATGAACCAAGCCAGGTCTTCGGGAGAATCGATGTTCATTGGATCGAAGCCTTCGGGCATGGTAGTTACCACCTCGGTCCATACTGAGCCCATCACATTGGCTGAGGCAGGAGGGAAGGGGCCGTAGTACACGTATTGGCCTGGGTGTTCTGGGTCAGGAGCTTGGATATATGAATCCTCAGGAACATTGGTTGCGATGCCGTCGCCCCATGAACCGTCATCTGCAATCTCGATATGTATCTTAATGACAAGCTTGCGACCGTGAGCTGTTGGATTACCTTGTATATCATCCACGGTTCCAACCCAGTGGTGGGAGAAGTTAAATCCATCCACTTGAATTTTGTCGTTGCCGACCATTGTTATGAAATCGGAAGGCAACTTGTTTTCACCGCCACCGGTAACAACGCCAGTGATGGGGTTACCGGTCGCCGGATCAGTAATTGTGCCAATGACGAGCGTCCCTGCGTCATTAAGATCTTCAAATTTGTATTCCCCAGCTTCCTCGTCGTAGTAATACTCGGGAGCATAGGCAGTCACGTCGCTTGCGCCATTAGGCAGTTGGAAGCTGGGCGACACGGCGTCTTGCACGATGGTAGCCGCCGGCAGCGCCATGGCGCCGCTGGCACCGGCGATGGTGGTGAAGATTTCCTTCAAGCCTTCCGCCGACTCAGCTTTGTAATAGTAATCATCGCTGGCCTTAGTGCCATAGTTACCCCATCCTGTTGCGTTCGGATAATTGGACGAAACGGCGTTCATATAGTTCCGAATATTGTCAGTTTCATTGTCAAACACACCGATGGTGAATACTGGAGCATTGAAGGCATAGTTTGTTCCATTGTGGGTCCAACTATGTTTAAGTTCGTTAGATCTGGCGATGGTAGTGCCAGCAACAGTAGTACTAAAGTTAGATTCATGAGTCGGTGCACCATCAGTGAACATCACCACCACTTTTGAACGATTGTTGAATTCCTCTGCGCCCTCTTCATCAAGAATGCTGGCCAAAACGTATCTGGCTTTGTTCATGCCATAGTCTGCAGCTGTAGCACCGCCGGCATGAAGACCATTAACAGCATCTTTGATGGACTGAGCCTGCGTTTTTGGTGCTCTACGATTGACTACGACTTCCGTATAGTTGTATCGGTTAGAACCGCCTTGGTCATGGTCACCCTCCGTAATGTCAGCTTCATTCGTATACCAAGCATTCATAGCATACTTCACGATACTGATGCGGTGGTCCACATTATAGTTTGTGGCATCCTCAGCAATGTTGTCCACGAAATCACAAACAGCTTCCTGCAATGCCACTAACTTATTTTTTGAGGTCCCATTGTCTCTCGTGTAGAGCACACCGGTCCAAATCGTAGTGTTTGGGTCTTGCACATTGCTGGGCCTCGTAGTAGTAACACCTGTCCCTGAAAGATAGTACGTTGTATTATTTACTGTAAAAGAGAGGTAGTAATATATATACCAATTTCCCCACCCACCACCATAATTATAACCTGTAGAAACCTGATAATACTGTCCATTTGAGTGTTTATAATAGTACCCATTATTATTAGGATAGTTACTATAGGTATACCCTTGTGAGGTTCTTGGGCTATAAGTGTAGGAGGTCATGTTCTCATCCATCGAACCCGACACGTCCAGCACAAGGACGATATCGGTAGGTTTGTGTTGGGCAACGGAGTGGCCCGTCACATAGGTCTCGAGGAAGATGTTGCCCGAGGTGCCATCATTGGGGTCGTCGGGCTCAAACCATTTGTTCATCACTAAGCCTTTGGGGATGTTCGGGTTGGCAGGGTCAACTTGTGCCCAGGCGCCCAAGCTCACAAGCACCATCCCTATAATTAATAAGGTGTGGCCGAGGGCGCTTTTCCATTTGCCGTGGCCAAGCAGGGCCAGGCTTTTCTTCAGTTGTAATTCTTTTCTCATTTGCATTTTTTGTTAATATTTCTATTGTATCTTATTTTGTTGTCTATCAACTTATTTCATTTCATTCAAACATCACCGCCTCCAGGCGTTGCAGGAAGTCGGAGGTTACGGCCTCGCCCATCTGCACAAAGAGGGCGGCATCCATGTTGGACCGGCCGAGCAACTGCCTCACAGCCTCCTCCCCTATCCCAGTCTTGGCGGCAAGCCACTGCACATCATGCCCTTGGCCCTCCAGCATCTCGCTGAGGAACCGGCCGGCATGGAAACGTGTGGCAACGGTGGCAGCAGTCATTTTTTTTCAGGTTATTACAATGCACTATAAATCGGCTGCAAAATTACCATTAATCAACAGATTAACAGCGTTTTAAAGCGGCAAATAAGGCAACATAAATGTGGTTAATTCTACCACAATCGTCGGGGTCAGAAGTCCTGCTTCCCAGCAGGCGCGCTGCCCGTCCAAGGCTGGGCGTTGGAACGGAGCGCATCGGAGCAGTCGCGGAAAAAGTCGTGGTGAAGCAGCTGGCAGATCTTGTTGAGCAAGGCCAGGTCGATGCTGTCGCGTTTCAGCATCTTGTAGGCATTGGAGCGGTCGCTGTGGATGGCGTTGGCAAACCAGGTCATGGTGCGCCCCTGGGCCTTCAACTCCCTGCGGATCATCTCTCCTATGTGTATCTTCATCATCGCGGTTTTTCCTCCCAGAAACAGGCATGAAAAAGGTCGTGAACCCGTCTCATTTGCGTGGAGGTTCTGGAATACCCGTTGGCCAAATAGAAGAAGCTCACGACCATAGCCGCAAGCACTTGTGCTTCTTTCTTATTGGCCCACATGAAATTTTCCAGATTTCCACGCCACCGAAACGCACATCAAATGCTTATATTGATGTATATGATATGTATATAAGTCCCTTTATTTACTTATAATCTGCCTGCATTATTGGTTTGACAAACAAAAATACACTAAAAAAGCATTTAGGAACCATTGCGTAGCAAAAAACACGGAAATTAGGCATAATATTCCACAAAACTGTGGTATATTTTACCACACTATTAGTCTCACCAGATATCCGACCAGGTCACCGAAATGACATGGTTGGTGGATTTCGCGCCTTCCTTGAAGACATTGGCCATGCCGAAGGTGTAGCGCACCTCGACGAACCAATAGCTCAAAGCCGCCGTGACGCCATAATCGATGCGGTTGAAGCTGCCTGACTCCCAAGGTGTGATGAACTGCTGTTTCTTTTTGCCTTTCACCTCCATAATGTCGTTGCCGCCTATGCAAAAGCCTACTTGTGGTCCGATGCGAAGCCGCGGGATCATGGATTCGTCCTCGTCGTCATCATTCCACCTGCGGAGGTAGATGTTGAGCAGTAGCGGCACATTGATGTAGTGCGACTTCTCCATGAAGCGCACTGTGTTGTTGCTGGCATCCAAACCTTTCTTCGAGCTCATGCCTTGTCGCGAATAAATCACATCGATTTCGGCGCCGATGATAGAATGCTCTGGAATGAGGGCAAGGCGCACACCACCCGTGAGATCGGGACGAAAACGCGTGCTGTCGTTGCCGCTGATGCGCATGGTGGAGATTGCTGTGCCTAGCATCAGGCCGCCGCCGAGGCGCTGGGCAAACAAAGGCTGGACTCCGAAGAGCCAAAGGAAGAAAAATATGAGCAGTCTTTTGTCTTTCATGGATTGCAAAAGTACGCCTTTTTATGAAAGTGGTATTACTCTTTTTGTTTTTTGTGGATACGTCGTGTGAGGTCCATGGCACCTACGGGGCATACGAGGCGACAAAGATGACAGCCAACACATTTAGTTCCGTCGATGTAAGGCTGGCGAGTGTCAAGGTCGAAAGTGATGGCCTGATGACCTCCATCCCTACAGGAGAGGTAGCAGCGGCCACAACCGATACACCTCTCACGGTCAACTTTTGGAAAAACCATGGTCTCGCGGTCAAGGTCGGAAGGCAAAACAAACGCAGGCAGCTGCTCGCCTACGATGTCCTCAAGATGCTCAATGCCACGCTCTTGTAGATAGGTTTGCAGGCCTAAAACGAGATCATCGATGATACGATAACCATATTGCATCACGGCGGTGCAGACTTGCACATTACGGCAACCCAACTGTATAAACTCCAAGGCGTCGCGCCAGGTCTCAATGCCGCCGATGCCGCTCAATTGGATTCTTTTTTTATTAAGGATAGGATTTTTCGCCATCTCAAGGATAAAACGGAGGGCGACAGGCTTCACTGAACGGCCCGAATATCCCGAGATGGTCCATTTTTCACCCACCCTAGCCTCGGGGGTCATCGTAACGCTCTTGATGGTATTGATGGCTGAAATGGCGTCAGCACCGGCAAAATAAGCTCCCATGGCGGGTTGGTTGATTTGCGTGATGTTGGGTGTCATTTTCGGGATTACAGGAATCTTCACATTACGCTTCACATATGCCGTATAGAAAGTCACCAGTTCGGGGTCTTGCCCCACATCGCTGCCCATGCCAGCCAGTCGCATCTGGGGACAGGAGTAGTTCAGTTCCACCGCATCACAACCAGCCTCTTCTGCCATCTTCGCCAGCTCAATCCAATCCTCTTCATACTCACCCATAATGCTGGCCACGACCACCTTGGTCGGATAATTCTGCTTCAAGCGGCGTAGGATGTCGAAGTCCACCTCGAAAGGGTTCTCGCTCAGTTGCTCCATGTTGCGGAAGCCGGCAAACGAAGAGCCTTCTTTGACGGCATCAAAGCGGGGCGACACCTCATGGATGTCCTGCTTGCAGATGGTTTTATAGAAGACACCAGCCCAACCCATGTCGAAAGCGCGTGCCACCATCTCATAGTTGGTGCAGATGGCCGACGAGGCCAGAAAAAACGGATTCTCACAGGGTATGCCGCAGAAATCAATGGCAAGACTGACCATTGTTCTGTCTGTTGCAACGCCATCGCGACGAAGCGCCGCAACCATCTCCTTAATTCTAATAGGTCGGTCATAATGGATGCATGCCTGTTCGGCACGTTCGAAGTCGGCATCGGAGCAACCCTCCAACCACCGCCAAACGTTTTTCTCGTTACCGAAACGGATGGCACGGATGGCACGTGACAAATCGCCTTTTCCACACGCTTTCGTGCAAGGCGCATCCTCACACAACAGGCAGCGTGCCGCCTCTTCCTGAATGTGTAGTTGTTTCATAATGAAGGCGAAAATACGTAATTCTTTCATTATTAAAACAGAAACTTGCAGAAAAAGTGTGAAAACTCTACTTTTGCGACAAATTATAGCGAAATGATGACAGAATTCGATACCCTGAAAGGTTTACGCCACAGCGAACAGCTTGTGGTTGAACACAAGGACACCGCCGCTGTGTATGGCTCAGGCGCCTTGGAGGTGTTTGCCACCCCCGCCATGATTGCCCTTATGGAAAAGACTTGCTTAATGGGCGTTTGCGACAAGATCGGCGAAGGCAACACTACCGTCGGCATTGCCGTGAACATCAAGCATTTGAAGGCCAGTCCGGTAGGCAGCACCATCCGCTGCGAGGCCGAACTCGTTGAAGTGGACCGCCGCCGCCTGGTGTTCGAGGTGAAGTGTTTTGAAGACACAACGCTTGTCGGCGAAGGCATCCACGAGCGTTTTGTCGTAGAGAGCGAGAAGTTCATGTCCAAGTTCAAATAAGCCCCGCAATGAATCCCGTCGCCCTCCGATTGCTCAGTCAGCAGCTCATCTGCCCGCAGTTCGACAAGCCCGAAGCGGTGGTCAACCATATGGGTGCGATGCAGGCACAGGAGTACCGCCTGATGCGCTGGGCGGTGGCGATGCGTACCAAGAAACCCTCTTCCAAAGCCTTTAAGAAGGCCTTCGACAGCGGACAAATCATCCGTCTGCACCTGATGCGTGGCACTTGGCAACTCGTTTCCGCCGAGGACTATTGGCCCTTGCTCG
>JAFYYI010000031.1 GCA_017557665.1 Muribaculaceae bacterium
AAAAGGTGTCGGCAGTTCAAAG
Source organism: Muribaculaceae bacterium (assembly GCA_017557665.1). The sequence continues at coordinate 23 of JAFYYI010000031.1, forward strand.
AACGGCCGCGAGAGCGAAAGCAAACGCCTCGGCGTGAAGATTTTTGGTGGTCAGTTTGCCAAGGCCGGTAACATCATCCGCCGTCAGCGCGGTACCCAGCACCGTCCTGGCAAGAACGTTGGCATGGGCAAGGACCACACTCTGTATGCTCTGGTTGACGGCACTGTAGAGTTCCAGCACCGCGCTGGTCACACCTACATCAACGTGATCCAGGACACTCCCAAGGAGGAGCAGAACTAATCAAGGAACAAAGAAATCCCAACCCTAAGGGAATGAGGGTGAGTACCAAATAGCGGTGCTCACCCTTGTTTTTCATACCCCAAATACTTGCTTTTTTAAATCATTTGGTATAACTTTGCCAAAAACAATTACACATCTTACAAACCTTTAATATCACTGCATTATGAAAAAGAATTCTATCAAAACCCTGATGGTGGCAGCCATCACGATGGCAGCGATGGCCATACCGACTACAGCCCATGCCCAGTTTGGCGGCCTGGTCAACAAGGCCAAGAAGAAAGCCGAGCAAGTTGTTGACAAGAAAAAAGAAGAAGTCAAGGAAAAAGGCAAAAAGGCAAAAGAAGAGGCTAAGACGAAGGCCGTCGAGACCCAGCGTCCGCCCTTGCCCTGGGTGATGGCCCCAGACGGCACGTACAACGGTGTCGGCTTGGAGGAGTTTGTGGATCGCATGGCCGAGATGGACATCACCGAGGACGGGTTGAAAGAACTCAGGAGCCAGTTGGATGCCCGCTTCAAGCACAACCACACACTCGACAAGATGAACTCCGGTCCAGACTATGATGTGAAACTCTGGGAGAGCATCCAGAAAGAAAATGAACGCTATTGGCAATTCTATGATAAAATCGGTTCCTGGACCCTCGTGTTGATCAACAGCACGAAAGTCACTGAAGATGCTGATGGCGCCGTGAGCGTTTCAACCAAAGGAAGCATAATGACAGCGAACAAGTACCGTGCAAAAGGTTCAGCTCAAGGCATCACGATAGTGAGTCGTAACGGCAAATATGTCTTCGCCAGCCTCGGCGGACAAGGTTCCTACCTAAGTGATGCAGACCTGGAAGGTGCCAAAAAATGTGCCAAGCAGATGCACCTGTTCCAGATTTTCACCAAGGACGTCCATCTGCTGTGGGACGAAGTCGGCGAGAAGTACAGTAACACTAAAAAATACATGTACTATAATCAGAATGTATATGCCAATGCGGCAGATCAAGCCATCGCGCAGAACAATCCCGAGAATATCGACTACAAGGCTATGCCCAAGGCCGGCTCCATGCAAGCCAAGTTTAAAGCCGAGGCCCTTGCCATCGCCAAGGCCGATGATCCCAAAGTTATCGACGTCGTCATCACAAGCAACGATTGGGATGTAGTGATGAAGGGTGTGGTGCCCGAGCGCCGCAACATCTACGGCTACTATATCACCCAGGACGAACTCGGCAAGAAATGCACCGAGCGCGTATGGACCCAGAAGTATCAGGGCAACGGCAACTACGGCAAGCTGAAAGCCGGCGGCGTAGGTGTCTCCAGCGACTTCTATGTGAAGTAACTCCTGACCTGCTACAGATACTATAAAGGCTATAGGGGATGTCCGCTATAGCCTCTTTTTTTAGTACTCTTCGGCCTCAACGTCGATGATGCGCGTGTCGTTAGGGTCATAGTGCGGGACGGTCAAGTCGCTGAAATTGCCTTCCTCGTCACCAAACCACTCGCGCATGCGATCGCGCGCTTTCTGCTTGATTTCGGGAGTGATGTACTTCTTCATCGTGAACAAGGCCCATGCCAATGCGGCAAGGTCATCGGTGAAGCCCAGACCAATGATTACGTCGGGAATAAAGTCCAGAGGCAGGATAAAATAGCCTAGCGCACCCAGCACCTTGAGTTTAAGGCTGGTGGGCACAGCAGGGTCACGCGAGACATAATAGAGGACAAGTACATAGTACACAGCCTTGCGGCCAGCCTTCTTGGCCACCTTCCTCAACTTCTTCCACAACTTGCTGTCGTTGAAGTACTGGACGTAATCGTCAAGGTGAATGTTGTTGATTGTCATCCTTCATCAAGATTTATAATTGTCAATACTGCAACACCATACAGCAAATCCCGTGCCAAATCAACCGGGATTCAGGCATGAAAAATGATAACGATTCAATGATAAGGGATTTTGAACATTATTCCTCATTGATGGAGACCTTGACCTTGGCGATGCGGTATTTGATGACCTTGATGACGGTGAAGGTGAAACGGCCGTGCTTGATGACCTCCTTCTCCTTGAGGAAATCGCCCTTGATGTCGAGTAGAAAACCAGCGATGGTCTCGGCTTCCTCGCCATGCTCGCCCAACTCCTCCTCATCAATGTCGAGCACGCGGGCAAAGTCGCTCAACAGCGTCTTGCCATCAAACATCCAGGTATTCTTGTTGATGCGGTTATAGAACTTCTCCTCGGTGTCATACTCGTCGTTGATATCACCCACAATTTCCTCGAGCACATCCTCGAGTGTGGCGATGCCCTGTGTGCAGCCATACTCATCGACGATGATGGCCATGTGCATCTTCTTGCGGCGGAAGTCCTCTAGCAGGTCGTCGAGCATACGTGTCTCGGGCACAAAATAGGCGGGGCGCATCAGCGTCTGCCACTTGAAGGTGTTATCGCGATTACCGATGTAGGGCAAGAGGTCCTTGGCATAGAGGATGCCCTTGATGTTGTCGGGGGTCTCCTCATAGACCGGCATGCGGGAATAACCCGTCTCGATGACCTTGCGCACCACCTCGTCGAAGGTGTCTTCCTGATCGATGTCCACCACGTCGACACGTGGACGCATGATATCGCTCACCGTCTTGTCGCCAAATGACAAGATGCCCTCTAGCAACTCCTTCTCGTCGGGGTTCTTGACCTCGCTCACCTCAAGAGCACGTGTGAGATCATCGACCGACAGTTCCTCGGTCTGTTCGGGAACGACCTTGCTTACCAGGCGCGTGCTGCGCACCAGCAAGGCGGTTAACGGCGAGAACAGCTTGACAGCAGCCTTGAGCGGAGCCGAGGTTATCGCGGCAAACTTGCTATTGAAGTTAGTGGCATACAGTTTAGGAATCACCTCTCCAAACAGAAGGATGAGGAAGGTCAAGATAACCGTTTGGACAATGAAATCGAGCACCCGGCTGTTGAAGTTGAAAATCTGCTCCATCGCATAGTTCAGTACGATGACAATCATGATGTTGACCAGATTGTTACCCACCAGAATTGTAGCGAGCAGTTTCTCGGGCATCGCCAACAGTTCCTTCACCCGTTCGCGACGATGTGTGTCCTCAATATTATCTATATCCTCGGGGCGCAACGAGAAATAGGCGATCTCGCTGCCTGAGTTAAATGCCGACAGGAACAATCCCAAGACGGCGACAATGATGGCGATGATGCTGCCCATAGTGGGCGTGTTAAATGTTACAAGCGATTGTCCAGTCGCTGTGCAAAGTACCGATAACAGGCACGATAACGGGTCAGGGTCCAAAATTAATCTTGTTTTGTTGAATAATGCGACAAAGATAGTGCAAGCAGAGCGGAGTACCAAGCAAAAAAGCAATTTTTTGATTGAGTACTCCCGAGGCGCAGCCTATCTTGCCCGACCGAAGGGAGGGAACGATAGTGCAAGCCGAGCGAAAAACAAAATTTATTTTGATTTTTCAGAGGCACAGCCTATCTTGCCCGACCGAAAGGAGGGAACGACAGGGCAATAAAAAGGTGGCCCTATGCAAAGAGCCACCTTCTCATCGTGTTATTTCCTATTGAAGCCTCTATTAGAATCCGTCTCTTTCAGCCCATAGATCATAAACTTTTCCCAGTTCTTTCTCAATGCTACGGTAACGCTGCTGCTGCTCGGGAGTCATCTTGGAAAGGTTTGCATTAAGCTTTTCCTCAACTTCGCCGACAGACTCTGCAAAACGCACGGCATAACTGCTGGACGAAGGCGGTAAGTTTCCTTCATTTAAATTATCTCTCAAGCCTTGAAAATGCCTTTCATAATCGTCAAGCAACTTGTCTATTTTGGCTCCCTCGATTCTGGCCACAGCGATAGAGTCAACCACACGGAGGCTATCGGCCACGCGAATACTGTCGGCAATGCGAAGACTATCAACAACTCGGAGGCTATCGGCTATACGAATACTGTCCTGACGGGCTTTCTCAGCAATTTCCTGCTGGGAGGGTCCACAACCTACCACGCCACACGCAGCCATCAGGCCCACAACAAAGAATAAAATCTTTCTCATATTTTATCTATTAATTCAAATAACTCAATATAATACCATCATGGCCAAAATGACCACTATCGTCTAACCGCTTGATGTGACCAAATGATTATTTCATCGGCTCGACAGTGTAGCCCTCGTTGCGGAGCAGCTGCAGCAATCCCTGATCGCCAGGCAGGTGACCGGCGCCAACACACACGAGGCATGCACGCTCGGGCATGATGGCAATCAACTTAGGAGCCCAATTGCGGTTGCGGTCATAGATGAGCGCATCCATCGCCTCGGGGTCATCGCCACCAATCTCCGGATCGGAGAGGATTTCTTCGATTTTGGACAAGTCCTGAGCCATATAGGCCTCGACGATTGCCGACGACTGAACGACAAAAAGGTCATCCTTTTGGCAAGCCTCAAGCAGCCCCTTGGCCTGCTCGGTCAACGGTGTACCGAACAGCAGGTCGATCTGCTCCTGAATCGTCTCGAAACCTTCCGAGGGACGTCCCATCTCGTTGGCACGTGTCTGAACGGCCATATCGATGAGTTCGTTCTCGTTAAAATTAGGGAAGTATTTCACAGCCTGCATGGCCTGCATCTGCACACTGATGGCGCTGGGTTTGAGCATATTCATTTGGCTGAGTGTCACACCCATTCCACCAAAATACTTGTTGAACACACCTTCGACAATGGCATATTCCTCGGGCGTGAAGAGTTTGTCCAGCGTGCTGTCGGACGGCGCCATCATGGCCATAGCCATCTTCGTCTGGGCATCCTGGCCCATCATTTCCTCCTTGTTGATTTCGCCGATGACAATGTCACAGCCTTCAAAAGCCTGCTGCATCCCGGGAATCTTGTCAATCATCGATGCCGGTGCAAAATGGTAGGTACCCAGAATGTAACTGGGGCGTCCCAGTCCGTTACCAGTCACTTTCCACAGCAATTGTGCCTGCGATGCCAGAGCCAGCATCACCAAGGCCAAAATCAAAGCACATCTTTTCATAATTATCAGGTTTTAATGATTGTTTCTCGTTCACAAATGTACAAAACATCTTCTTGACGTGTCAAGTAAAAACGGGAAAATGCGGCCAAAATGGCGAAAAAAGACGTTTTTCTGTCAAAAAAGAAGGCATTTTCGGCTCAAAATCCCCCAAAATGATGATGAAGCGTGGGAAATATGACCGATTCTGGCGATTGTACACCCCATGCACCGGTAGTAATTTTGCGGCATGAGAAAGTGAATTAGTTATTAGTTGATAAATCAATAAAAAAGAAACAGTAAGTAAACAGAAATAAATTGCCGCACCGATGTGATATCGATGCGGCTTTTTATTTTAATTGTGTCGGGAATCAAGTCTTATTTGTCGGGCTCTACCCAGACAGGTTCCTCAACCTTGAGGCGGTCGCCACCGTTGGGGCCCTTGATGAGCATGTCGTAGTACTCCTGGGTGTAGCCAGCGAAAGTGGGCGATGCGGGCGTGCCGTAATCATTGCGCTCAAACTTGCCGTCCTTCTCCTTCTTGATGTTACCGTCGAGGTACTTCACGAACAGGTATTCACCCAGCTTCTTGTAGCGTGCGGTGGCATCCTGGCCGGCATTGACCGAGTAGTTGGTCAGCAGGCGGATAGCGGCCTCACGGTCGGTAGTCAACAGCGACGTGGCCTGGGCCTCGATAACTGACTGCTGCTTTGCGAAGTTGTCCTCGATAGCACCCTGCACCTTGCGGATGTCACCAATCATCTGCGAGTAGCGTGCATATGCCTGGTTAGCCACCCAGTTGTTCACCCAGAAGGCACAATCCCAATCCAGGGTATACATGTCGGCTTTGCCCTGGCGATAGCTCTCGGGCACCTGAGTTATGCTGCAGTACATGGGAACGAAGACAGCGGTGTTGGCATCATCGACGCCGAACCAGAAACAGCCGCCCACCTCGTCGGGCATCCATGAGCGCATCTGTGCTGCAAACACCCAACCGGTCTGCTGGGTAGCGATGGCGCGCTCCTGGCTGTAGTGCTTGCCGTCGACCTCAAAGTCCATGGGGCGCCAACGATAAGGCACGCCATAGGCAGTGGTTGCACCGGGGTCAACGGTCATGTCGAACGGAGTTCCCTCAAAGTGATCACGCATCATGTTCTGCATGTCACGCACGCTGATCTTGCGGTCGGGCTTGACGTAAAGGGGCATCACGTCGGCATCGGCTCTGGTCTTGCCATAGATGAAGGGCAGGTAAGCGTCCATACCCTTGTGGAAACGGTTGAAGTAGCTCCACACACGGGCATCGCAACCACGCAGGGCGCCTGCGTCAAACTTCTGATAAACAGGAGCGAAGGCGAAGTCGGCATCCTTGCCGCTATAGAGACCTTTCTTCTTGGCGAACGAGATGACGTCCTTGCTGTACATGACGTTCTTCTTGTCCTTCATATCAAACTTCCAGATGCGCGGGTTGTTGGCATGTCCAGCGATGCAATCGTCGGGAATGCGAACGGCCACCCAAACGGCACCCAGTTCATCCTTGCCTTTACCGATCATATCCATGATCCAAATCTCGTTGGGGTCACCAATCGAGAAGGACTCGCCCTCACTGGCATAGCCGTATTTGGCTACCAGATCGGTCATCACCTTGATGGCCTCACGAGCGGTCTTGGAGCGCTGCAGGGCAATATACATCAGGCTACCGTAGTCGATGATTGACTTGCCATCGAGATCCCACAGTTCCTCACGGCCGCCCCAAGTGCTCTCGGCGATGGTCACCTGGTGCTCGTTCATGTTGCCTACGACAGCATAGGTGTGAGCCACCTCGGGGATGGCGCCCATACGCTTGCCGCTGTCCCAATCGATGACTTCGCGCATCGAACCGGGTGCATGGTCGGCAGCAGGCAGGTACTGCAGGTCACCGAACAGGGTGTGACTGTCGGCAGCATAGGTGATGATGGTCGAGCCATCGACACTGGCGTTCTTACCCACCAGCAGATTGGTACATGCATCGGCAGCCGTCCAGCTCATCAGAGCCAGTAATGCAGCCGATAACATTTTAATTGACAGATGTTTCATTTTTCTCGTAGTTTTTTTGGTTTTATATGATTGTTGTGTCGTTGATTTCTTGTCAGTTACCCACCGGAATGTCATAACCCGTCAAGCGGAAGGCCACCTTGAATGGTGTGGCCTGCTTGCGGGGTTGAGGACCGGCATAGTAATAGAACAGTCGCTGCACATCAAATGACTTGACACTGACCAGCTTGGTTTCTCCCGGTTTGAGATTCACGGGAACGGTAACCGAGCGCTGGGTGAGCATTTCTCCATTCATGGTGGTGTAGCGCAACAGCAGGCGAACCGCGCTCATGCGGTGGCCGGTGTTGTTGGTGATGAAGAAGGATTCCTTGCTCTCGCTGGCACGCTTGCTGAAACCCTTGAGCGTCACGGCATTGGGGTCGACAGTGGCCAAGCTGTCGGGCAAGAGGCCGTCACTGGTTTCCAACACAGCAACAGGCACCTCCATCGAGCGCAGGTTCTTGCGCGTGGTGCGCGTTCGCGCATCAGCATCCAACGTGCTGACACACAAGATGGTGAGCACCAGCAACAGCAGCGCCGGGAGTTTTACGGTATGTTGATATCTCTGTTTCATCACAAGTAACGGATGCGGTTAAACGGACTGCCGTCGCCACCCTCGGGATAAATCTTACGGAAGCCCACGGGCAACTGCTCCTCCACCTTCTCGGGGACGATGCTCACCCCCCTGAAGAGGGTTGGCAGGAAGCGGGCGATATTGACACGCACCTTGACTTTCCAGTGCGGTGGGTCAAAAGTGAGCGTCGATGCCGTGGAATTGAGTGTTGCCACACATTCCAGCGGCTTGATCAGCGTCATGCGGTCACGCTGGCTGTAGAGCCACAGGCGGTACTTGTTGTCCACCGCGCTCGAAGCGATGTATCCGATGACGGTTCCGGGCATGAGAGAGATGTCAGGGCTTTCCAGCAGGATGATGCGGTAGCCGATGTTGTGCTTGCCCTTGTACCGCTCGATGCCGAGGGTCATTTCCTCGTTGGGATAATACCAGATGCCCTCCAGAGGCTGCATGTCGGTCTCGTCGAGCCTCACGCGCATCGAGTCCACATCCAAGCCGTCAAGAACCACCGACTTCTTGGGCACATGAGTGCCTGCCGATGCCACCAGGGGCAGCATGACAAGCAACATGATGATCAAGAGGTCGCGTCGTGTCATGAGCAACTGCTAGTTGACGGTAGCGAAACGATAAACCACACCCAAGCTGAGGATTTCCTTGAACTGCCAGTAGTTCCAATCATCATCACGAGCACGAGAGCGGTCAAAGCGCAGGTGGGTGTAGAGCTGAGTGGTGAGATACTTGCCGATGGCAAGGTCAAGCGTGTTCTCCCAGTCGCCCTGCACATACTCGTAGTTGGTGAACATATAAAGCCTGGAAGTGAACATCACATTGGGGGTGAAGCGCCACAGCCACTTGGCCTCGAAGTTGCTACCGAAGGTGCTCTTGCTGTGATGTCCAGCATTGATGCCGAAACGCGTGGGGTCGATATCGTCGATATTGCGGCAATACTTCAGGTTATAGGACAGCGGAGCGATGGCAAGCGTGAACATGCGGTCGTCGGCCTTCTTGTAGCTGTAGGTCATACCGAGACCGATATTCAACTCGGCCGGGGAGAGGAAAGCGGCAGTCATCGTCCGGGTGTTGGTCTTGTAGTTGTTCAGGAACTGGGTGGTGAACTGCAACATGGCACTGTAGTACCAGTTCTTCACTGCCTTGTAACCCAGTTGTGAAGTGAACAGGAAGTTGTCCTCGTTAATCATGTACTTGCGGATGCTGTCGCCATGGGTGGTGGCTATACCCAGCTTATAAGACAACGCATTGTTGAACAGCCAGTTGGGATGCACATCCTGATTGAGGTTGCAGTTCCAGTTGATGGACCCCAAGAGGGCGAGGTTGTTCTCGCCGCCCTGATACCAGTTTCCGCTGATATAGGCCTGGGTGAACTGCAACGACGCGTTGAACACGTGCAGCCAGTCGTGTATGGGTTGCACCGGGGCATCGGGAGGAGTGACATCCTCGACAACGACTTGGGCAGGGGCAACGGTGAGGAGTCCCTGACGCGGGTCGACAGTGATGACACCTTCGGGAGGCGCTTCGGCCAGGCGGTTGGCGTTATAGGCCACGAGCTGTGGATTTTCAATCATCGCACGCTGACGCACCTGCTGGGTGTGTTGTGAGTTATCCATCGCCTCTTGCAGCCACTGATCGCCGGCTTCGAGGTGATACAGATCGCCACTGGATGCGCCGGGCATGCCAGCTTGATGGGCCACTGGAACATAGTGATCATAGACCAGCGGCGCATAGAGCATACTGGACTCCACATCGGGCCTATCACCGTCGATAGCGGCAACTGGCAGACTCACTGCCATGAGCGCGGCAATGGTCAAGCAAACTTGTAATGTAACGTGTCTCATATCGGGTATCTCATTATTGTTGGTTGATTCTGAATGGGTTAAGCATCATAGAGTTTTTCCTTCTTGGTGCTGCGCTGCTGCTCCTTTTTCTGCTCACGGTCAGCTTTTTGCTTGCTCTGCACCTTCTGCCGCTTACGCTGATGGTTAGGCTGGTCCTTGTGCTCGGCAAAGCTTTTGATCATGTCCTCGACGACCTCGCGGTTGCCATAGAGGTAAACCACGGTCACCTCAACGATGAGGTTCTGCCGCTTGGAAACCAGGTCGGCAATAATGGCTCGCGACCCGTCGGGCAGCGTGCCGTCGATGCTGTAGGTTTTCTTGAAACCCTTGACCTTGATCTTACTGTCATGCAGGTCATACATGTTGTAGCCCATCGCCTTGCGTTGCAGGTTCTCGGTCAGCAGTTTCTTCTCGTCGCCCTTGTCCTGGCTGTAGAGTTGAATGGTCATCACCATGTCCTCCCACTGCACCTCAAAGCGTGTGGGTGAGTTAAAGGTGACGAAACCGTCATCAGGGGTCTCGAACGAGAGGTCATAGCGGCTCCACTGATAAACTGTCGCGGCTGCCGGCAGAGCACTGAAAAGCGCAAAGAGCAGCAGCGAGGTGATAGCTAACGATTTGAAAAACTGTTTCATAGCTGTGGGGGAGAGTTTATCCTTATGAAGGTCGTTTCACTTGATCGAGGTAGGTTTGCCACTCACGCTTGCTGCCGAGGAACACATTGAGATCGACATCGCCCTTGACACCTGCCACTTTACCCTCGTGATTGTACTGCTGTATGCGGTGCCCTATCTGGGACTGCAGGTCTTCAGGACTCGTGAAAGAGCAGAGCCACAGGTCGCAATCGGTGAGCATATCCTTGTAATACTTCTTATAACCGTCCATGTTGGTGTAAATCATCACCTGGTAGCCCTGGTCGTTCAGACAGGTAATCATTTCCAACAGGCGTTGCACAGCGACATCACGCTTGGTAGTCGCACCATTGCCCCAATCGTCCTCGAGATCGATGACTACAGGCAAATCCAGCGTTTTGCCCTTAATGACCCTCAACAGGTTATCGGCCTGTTCACGGCCCGTGCGGTTCTTGCGGAAGAAATGGTAGGCGCCCACCTTGAGACCCGCTTCATGTGCCGCCTTGTAGTTAGAGGCAAAGGCATCGTCCCTGTAGGTCTTGCCCTCGCTCGCCTTGATGAAGACAAACTGGTAGTTGTCGTCGCGCACTTTCTCGAAGTCAATCTTGCCGTTGTGCTTCGACACATCGATGCCGGCCACAGGATAGCGGAACCTGTCCACTGGAACCGAATGGGGCAAAATGTAGTGCCAAAAGACAGATCCCCCCAATAACACACCAAGTGAGGCCGCTCCAATCAGGAGCAGCCACTTGATATAGTCGGGTTTTGTCTTCACTTGGCTTCTACCCATAGGCAATCGGGATAAATGGCTAGAATATCGGGAAGGATGTCGGGCAATTCACCCACTTTCTCTCAAATTCCTCCTGAGAGCAAGTGAACATCATGATTCCCTGAATCAGCGAAACGATAGCCGTCACTGCGGCAAGAACACCGCAAGAAAAAATCGCTATGAGCAGGAAGACGATACCGCCAGTGGACTTGCCCAAATAGAAGTAGTGCACACCCAACGTTCCAAGCAGGATGGCCAACAGTCCGGCCAAACCACGGCTCTTGCCAGAGGGACCCTCGTCAAAGATGTTACCAGTGGATTGAGGCTGCTGATAGGCATACTGCGGCTGCTGGTAAGGGGGCTGCTGATATCCTTGTTGCTGATACCCCTGCTGCTGATACCCCTGCTGATAAGGCGGTTGTTGAGGTGGCTGTTGCCCGTTGTAAACCACGTCGGTCTCGGCACCACAATATGGGCATTTCACACGATTAACTCTCTCTTCAGTGCTGTACTGTTTTCCGCACTGTGGACAATTGTGGATATACATAGTCGTTAGTTGTTAATTGTTAGTAATTTTACCTATTAGACGCACGAGAACCTTAAAAAGTTACATGAGCAGTCGTTTTTTCACAGAATCAGCGACGGCGCTTGGTATTTCCACCTCCGGCACGTTGTTTCTGCTGCTGTTGCTGCATCTTCTGGGCTTCCTCCAGGCGCTGCATGAACTTGGATTTCTTTTTAGGCTTGCTAGAGTTGGCAGCGATGGTGGCACGCACCTTGTCCTCGGTGACAAAGAGACGGCAGCTGTAGGTCTGGATGATGGTGATCAACAGTGAGATGAAGTAGTAGTAGCTCAGACCCGATGCATAGCCGTTGAACCAGAAGAGGAACATCAGCGGCATCAGGTACATCATCCACTTCATGCCGGGCATCGACTGTGACGAGGCCTGCGACTTGGTGGTGATGTAGGTGTAGATGATGTTGGTCACAGTCATCAACAGGCAGAAGAGACTCAAGTGATTACCGAACATGCTGGAAATGAACGGAATATGGGTACTCCATTCAAAAATCTTGTCGGGGGCGCTCAAGTCATTGGCCCACAGGAACGACTGACCTCGCAACTCGATGCACGAGGGGAAGAAGGTGAACATCGCGATGAGGATGGGCATCTGCAACAGCATGGGCAAGCAGCCGCCGAAGGGGCTGGCACCAGCCAAGCGATAGAGTTCCATCGTCTTCTGCTGTTTCTTCATGGCATCTTCCTGATTGGGATACTGCTCGTTGATCTTGGCGATATCGGGAGCCAGGATGCGCATCTTGGCCTGCGAGATGTAGCTCTTGTAGGTCAGCGGCGAGAGGACAATCTTGATGAGGATGGTGAGCAACAGAATGATGATACCGTAGTTGCTGATGAACTTGCCGAGCCAGTCAAACACGGGGATAATCACGCCAGTGTTAATCCATCGGAACAGCTTCCAGCCCAGAGGGATGAGGCGAGTGAGCTTCAGGTCCTCCTTGGGCGAGAACTTGTCGTAGCTGGCCAGGGTGTGGTAGCGGTTGGGGCCCAGGTAGAAGTAGAACGAGGCCGGAACGGGCTTGTCGCTCGAGTAGGGAATCATCGTGTGGATGTTCACGTCCTTGAGGTAGTTCTCATACTCGGGGGTCTCCTTCTTGATGGCGCGGCTGTTCATCTTAGCCGTAGCAAAGACGCTGTCGGCGATGAGCACCGTCGAGAAGAATTGGTTCTTGGCGCTCACCCATTTGAGGTTGTCCTTGATTTCCTTCTCGTCGTCTCCACTCTCGCTCGTGGTCTCGACGTCACCGCCCTTGCCGGCAAACTTGTAGCTGATACCGCTCCATCGCTCCTCGAAGGTCTTACCCTCCTCGTGACGCGAAATCCTCTGGTACCAGTCAAAGTCCACCAGGTTGATGTTCAAGGGGATAATCTGGTTCATGCCCTTCTGCACCATCTCCATGCGAACCATGTAGGAGCCGGGCACCAAGGTATATTTCAGTCCCCACTGAGCACCTCCGTCGAGCTCAAGGTTCATCATCACAGTGCTGTCGTTGAGCTTTTGGGGCGTGAAGTAGAAGTTCTTGGTCTCGAAGCGCTGGGTGTTGTTGCTCAACGTGAAGCTGTAGTCATTTTCACCCTTGTCAAAGAGAACCATCTGCGGCGACTTGAAGGTCTTGTAACCCTTCAAGGTGGCACGCGCGATGATGCCGCCCTTGGTGCTCAATTCCACTTTGAGGGAGTCGTTCTCGAGCTTCACAAACTGCTCAGTGCCCGACAACGAAGCAGCAAACGAGCCATTCTTGGTATACACGTCAAGAGCTCGCTGCACGGCCTGCACCGCCAGATTGTGGGTGGCAGGGTCGCTACTGGTGGTGCTTGTCACCTCGTCCCATTTCACGGTCTTGTTGCCAACAGTGACGGTGCCGTCCACCTTGCCGTCCTTCAACGAGAGCAGCACGCCCTCGTTGTTGATGGTGGCATTGTCCTCAGGCATATTCTCGAGGACGCTCATGAGGTGGGTCAGCTCGTCGGTCGACAACGTGTCAACGTCACCGGCGGCGATGTCGCGTTGCTGCTCAGCCTTCTGAGCAGCGGCGATAGAGTCCATCTGTCGCTGACGCTCTGCCAACTCGGCCTCACTCGGCTTGTTAAGCCACATGAAACCGAAGATGACCACAGCCATCAACAACATTCCAATTAAAGTATTCTTATCCATATTATAATTATTGTTTTTACTTCTTAGAAGACGCTTCGATAACCGCTTCGATAAACGACATGAACAGCGGGTGAGGATTGAGGACGGTGCTGGAGTACTCGGGATGATACTGCGTGCCGATATACCAACGCTTGCCGGTAAGTTCAATTACCTCAGCAAGGCCGCTCTCGGGGTTCACGCCGGCAATCGTCATGCCCGCGTCCTCGAACTGCTTGCGGTACTCGTCGTTGAACTCGAAACGGTGCCTGTGCCTCTCCTCAATGTCAGTCTTTCCATAAGCCTCTGCAACCTTCGTGCCAGGTTTCACGACACAGGCATAGGCGCCCAGTCGCATCGTGCCACCCATGTTGGTAACGGTTTTCTGGTCCTCCATCAGGTCAATGACGTTGTGGGTGGTCTTGGAATCCATCTCGGTGCTGTTGGCATCGGCCATACCCAGCACGTTGCGTGCAAACTCAATGACCATGCATTGCATACCCAGACAGATGCCGAAGGTGGGCACATCGTGCTCACGGCACCACCTGAGGGCGACATACTTGCCCTCGATGCCTCGCTGTCCGAATCCGGGTGCCACGACGATGCCGTCATGGTCTGCCAACAGTTGCTCGACGTTACCGTCGTTGATGTGCTCGCTGTTGATATAGTCCAGCTTGAGGCGACGATCGTGGTAGGCGCAAGCGTGCAACAGGCTCTCGTCGATGCTCTTGTAGGCATCCTGGAGCGAGACGTACTTGCCGACGAGGCCGATGCGCACCTCCTGTTTGGCACCCTTGAGCTTGGCGAGGAAATCGTTCCACTTCGACAAGTCGGGTTCGCCCTTGACTTCCAGGCCCGTCTTCTCGATGATGATATTGTCCAGACCCTGCTCGTGCATCTTGAGGGGCACCTCATAGATGGTGGGCACGTCGAGGCTCTGCACCACAGCGTCGGCGCTGACGTTACAGAACTGGGCCACCTTCTTCAACATGGTGTGGGGCAGCGGATGCTCGGTGCGCAACACGAGCACGTCGGGCTGAATACCCTCCTGTTGCAGCAGCTTCACGCTGTGCTGCGTGGGCTTGGTCTTCAGCTCCTTGGCGGCGCTGATATAGGGGACATAGGTCAAGTGGACACAGATACAACGCTTGCCCAACTCCCAGCGCAGCTGGCGGATGGCCTCGATGAAGGGCAATGCCTCGATGTCGCCCACGGTACCGCCAATCTCGGTAATGACGAAGTCATACTTGCCGGTGGTGCCCAGCAGCTTGACGTCGCGCTTGATCTCGTCGGTGATGTGAGGGATAATCTGCACCGTTTTGCCCAGGTAATCACCGCGACGCTCCTTGTCAATGACGCTCTGATAGACGCGGCCTGTAGTCACGTTGTTGGCGCGCGTCGTTTTGATGTTGGTGAAGCGCTCATAATGGCCCAGATCCAGGTCCGCCTCATGGCCATCGACGGTAACGTAGCACTCGCCGTGCTCATAGGGGTTCAACGTGCCCGGATCAATGTTGATATAGGGGTCAAACTTCTGACAGGTGACTCTGTAGCCGCGCGAAAGCAGCAGGCGCGCGATGCTGGAGGCGATGATGCCCTTACCAAGGGATGACACAACGCCACCGGTGACAAAAATGTATCTTGTTTCCACGTCTTTTCTCATTATTATATAATAACCTGCAAAGGTAAACATTTTTTCCCAATCCTCCAAAACTACGCTCACACTCCTGCCCTGCCCCAGTCAGACACACCTCGGGGCGCGGAACCCCAAAAAGCTCTAGGTGTCCGTCAAAGATCGTTTAAGATGAAGCTGGCAGGGACACGAGTTCATGCGGGCGAAACACCCGGAGGGTGTCATTTGAGTAACCGGGGGCGTCTGCCAACGAAGCGAGTGTAGCGAGTGAAGTGGCAGGCACCCCCGGCGCAGCAATCTGTCCATATCGTCGCTGGAGGCGACCCCATTAACCATAATCATCAAGGGGGTCGCCTCCAGCGACATTCGTTTGTATGGCCTTACCCGTGGTGCTGCTGACGCTCTCGCTCCGCTCGATTGTCAGCAGCACCACGGGTTACTCAAAGGCTCGCCCCTCGGGCGAGAGCAGACCTAATGTAAGCCCCAAGACTGATTGACGCGCATCGTTAATTATCAATCAATGGATTAGAACAATCAAATAGATTCTTACCGAGCACTAATGAAAAAAAGCAGGCGGCCCCATCAGGGGTCGCCTGTTTTTTAGTCAGCTATCGGCTGTAGCTTGATCGCTATAGCCTGAAGCTTGAGACGGATTACTTCATCACCTTAACGGCGCTGCTGGTACCGTCGGTGTAGGTGGTAACGACGATGGTCATGCCGTTAGCCTCCTGCATCTCCTGACCGGCCATGTTGAAGTAGCGTACGCTAGCAACGGTCTTGCCACCGTTCATCTCGTTGATGCTGGTGGGATCGGGCTGCTGCTCCTTCTTGGTAACGGTTACCTCAACGGGCTCGCTCTCCATAATCTCACCGTTCTCATAGGTTGCAACGGCAACTACGGTTACGGTATAGGTCTCATTCTCGCGAGCGAAACTCTCGGGGTTCTCTACCTCGTGGCGTTCACCTTCCTCGTCAACAGTGTACAGAGTTACGGTGCCGTGGTCGGCAGCTGCGCCCTCGATGATACCCTCAACAACTACGTCCTCGTCGTTGGTCTGGATGGTCACCTTAGGAGCTACGGGAGTGTAGTCGGGAGTTACGGGCTCCTTAGCGGGGATAACCACGCGCTGGGTAGCGGTAGCATCGTTGTAGCCTTCGCCCTCGTTGTTGATAGCGGTAACGAAGATTACCAGGTCTTCCTCACCCTCGGCGGGACGGTTAACGGTGTAGGGGTTGGTTACCTCTTCGCCATCAACCAGCAGCTGGGTGCAAGGATCAGCGCTGATGGTGTAAGCATCGTCACCCTCGGTAACGGTGATCACGGGAGTAGCGGAATCCTGTTTCTGCTTTGCGGGAACGGTTACCTGCTTGTAAACAACCTCACTGTCATAGTCCTCACCTTCCTTGGTGGTGTAGGCGCTGAACATGATGGTCTGCTCTACGTAGGTCTGCTCTACGATGCAGGGGTTCTCAACAACAACGCCGTCCTTCATCAGAACGATCTCATGACCACGGTCCAGAGTAGCGGTCATCGTGAAGGTCTCCTCATTCCAGTTCAAAACGGGAGCGGGAGCATAGGTAGCCTCGCGTGCGGGCAGATTCCAAGCGGTGCGAACGTTGTTACTGTTCTCACGGCCTTCGCCCTTAACCTGGCAGAAGAAGGCACCCTCCTGGTCGTACAGAGCCTGAGCTGCGATCTTGTAGCGATAGGGGCTGGTGTAACCAACTACCTCTTCACCATCGATATAGAGCGTACCGCCCTCTTCCCAGGTGATGGTAGCATACAGGAAGCCGTCCTCAGATACGGCGTCGTCAATAACGATAACGGGATCAGCCCATACAGTGGGAGCGGGCTTGGTCCAGGTGCGGCTCTCGGTAGCGGTCTTGTCATTGTAACCCTCGGCGCTTACAACAACCTCGAAGGTCATGGGCACACCGTCCTCGAGCTGATAGCTCTCGGCAACGGGCTCACCATTAACGGTGATGGTAACGGTCTCGGGATCACCCTCGCCAGGAACGTAGCTAACGGTTACAACACCGTTCTCATCGGGCTCGCTAACTACGATCTCACCAGCCAGATCCAACAGAACGGGAGCGGGCTTGTTCCAAGTGCGAGTCTCCTCAGCGGTCTTGTCATTGTAACCCTCGGCGCTTACAACAACCTCGAAGGTCATGGGCACACCGTCCTCGAGCTGATAGCTCTCGGCAACGGGCTCACCATTAACGGTGATGGTAACGGTCTCGGGACCGTCATAGGTTACGGTTACAACACCATTCTCATCGGGCTCGCTAACTACGATGTTACCAGTCAGATCCTCCAACACGGGAGTCTCACCGGGCTTCTCAACGTAGAGGACAGCGTAGGTCGTCTCAGAGGTGCTAGTCGTGGGACCAAAGTCGTTCAGACGGCTCTTCTTGATGGGATAGTTGTAGTCGCCGTCAGTCATGCTGAAGTTAGAAGTGCTAATCTTCCACATGTAGTACGTCGAGCTGGCAGCATCTACAATCTTAAACTTGTTGCTACCACCAACAGCCAGATACTTGCCATCGGGCAGCTGAACGGGCCAGTAGGTCTGGCTGAACTGAGTCATCGGCTCACCAAGGGTCAGAATGGTAACATCCTCGGTTGCCTCGGCCTCGTCACCATTAAGGGTAATGGCAACACCAGCAGCGGTCGAGTTGTTAGTTACAGCACCCATTGCATATTCACCAGCAACCAAGATGTAGTGCTTGCCAGCAACGAGCTGGTCAGCGCTGGTCACCTTAACGAAGGTAGTGGTCTCAACGGGCGTGGGAGGAACGTAAGCGGGAACAGTGAAGGTAAGGGTGGTGGGCTCAGAAGCCTGATAGGTATCACCCTCAGTAGTGTAAGCGGTAACGGTTACCTCATAGTCAGCATCCTGACGAGGATAGCTGTAGTCACCGTCGTAAACCAGATCACCATCGGTGTTGGGATCCTTGGTTACGGTAACAACAACTGCGTCGGCAGTAGTGTTGGTGGTGATGGTGGGAGCGTTAGCTGCCTTCTTGTTCAGCTTGTTCAGCGTGTAAGTATCAGTTGCATAAGCGGGGGTGTAGGGAGCACCGGGGTTGTTCTCGGCCTCAACAACAATCACCTTCTCTGCATCATAGCCAGCCTGGATGAAGTTGCTGTTATAAACCTCGCCGTTAACCTTAATGGTGTAGCTGGTAGCGTTGGTTACAACAACCTGTACGCTAGAAATCTGACCATTGTAGGGGTTCTCGTTGAAGGTGATAACGGGGGTCTCAGCCTGCTGCTCCTGCTGTGCCTGGAAGGTGTAGCTATCGGTTACCTCATTGCTGGTAACATCACCCTTCTTGGCCTGAGCGGTTACGTTAACAACCTGCTCCTCAAGGAGGTTCTCGTGCTCAACAGTGTAAACGTAGGGGTTGCCCTCTACCTCCTCACCGTTCACGATCAGGGTAGCACCCTCTTCAGCGGTAACGGTAACGGTCAGAATGTTGTTCTCCTCAGCGAAAGAGATCACGGGATCAGCAACGGTAACGGGAGTCGGCTCCTTGTCCTTGTTGATGATCTTCAGCGACATGGCATAGCTATCATCGAGACGAACCTCATAACCCTGGCTGGCAGAAGTCTCGTTGGCCGTCTGGTTGTAGATGCCATAAGCAGTATCGAACACAAAGGTAGCATAGTCATCATCCCAAGCCTCGGTGGTCTGGATGGTGAAAGTACCAACAACGTCGGGCATAGGAGAATTGCCATCGGCATCGCTGTTCCACCAGAACTGGTTGCTGCTGGTGTTGGTGCCTACCCAACGATAGATGTAATCGCCAAGAATCTGGCTGGCCAGTGAGTTACCGATCACGCCACCGAGATCCTCGTCAGGAGTCGAGTAACCTTCGGGGTTGGTCCAAGTCTTGGTGCGGCCACCGTAAACCTTGGGGCAAACAACATTCGTGGTCTCGGGCTGACCTGCAGAGTTTAACATCTGCCACTGGATAGCGAAGCCCTGAACAACGAGCTCTTGCTGTTCAACCCTGACGACCTTGAGCTCTACTGACTCACCAGGAGACAGCTCAACCTCAGTCACCAGATTGTTGGCATCGTAACCGAAAGCCAACTTAGGTGCGGGCAGTTGCTGTGCATTGACGGTTGCGCCAAATGCCAACAGCGTTGCAAGTGTAAATAAAACTTTCTTCATAAATGAATGAAATTAAATTAATAAAAGTTATTAAATGAATAAAACACTAATTCTCTAACATTTAAGGGGTTAAACCAATTTTGATTTTTCAAAGAGTTCCGGAATAACTTTTATCGTTCAAGCAAATGATATATAATACTATTTACAAGGCTGTACTGCAGATGCAGACACACGACAAGGCCATGACCCGACAGGTCACAGTCAGCACATGTTTTTAGCCTGAATTTTTCATCTATTGGCAAATCTAGATTTAATTCAAATGATGCTCGTTGGTTTATCTTGGTGTCGCAAAGGTAATGCAATTTTTTGAACCAGCAAATTATTTGGCATATTTTTGTATTTTTTTTAAAAATGCATATTTGACAACAAGGGGATTGCGTCGGTAATCATTAGCGCCCGGCAAGAATCATAGCATTATAGTTAAACAATTGATAATGATGCACATATGAGCAAATACCGATTGGGACTTGGTTTAATGCCTCTTCGAGCAAGACTAGTCGAAGGCCCGACTTTGTGTGGAAACACCCGGAGGGTGTCATTTGAATAACCGGGGGTACCTGCTAACGAAACGAGTGTAGCGAGTGAAGTGGCAGGCACCCCCCGGCGCAGCAATCCGTCCTTATCGTCGCCGGAGGCGACCCCATTAACCATAATCATCAAGGGGGTCGCCTTCAGCGACATTCGTTTGTATGGCCTTACCCGTGGTGATGCTGACGCTCTCGCTCCGCTCGATTGTCAGCATTACCACGGGTTACTCAAAGGCTCGCCCATCGGGCGAGAGCAGGCCTAATGTAAGCTCAGCGGAAAATTAGTGGGGACGTAACTGAAAGTAGGTCTGCACAAGGCCAACGGCCTTGTCGTGGTCTCGGACCACAAACTGCCCCCACCCTTTTATCGGGCGAAAGCAAGCCTAATGTAAGCCTCAAGACTGATTGACGCACATCATAATTATCAATCAATGGATTAGAACAATCAAATAGATTCTTACAGGGCACTAATGAAAAAAAGCAGGCGGCCCCATCAGGGGTCGCCTGTTTTTTTAGTCAGCTATCGGCTAAAGCCTAATTGCTATAGCCTGAAGCTTGAGACGGTTTACTTCATCACCTTAACAGCGCTGCTGGTACCGTCGGTGTAGGTGGTAACGACGATGGTCATGCCGTTAGCCTCCTGCATCTCCTGACCGGCCATGTTGAAGTAGCGTACGTTAGCAACGGTCTTGCCACCGTTCATCTCGTTGATGCTGGTGGGATCGGGCTGCTGCTCCTTCTTGGTAATGGTTACAGCAACGGGCTCGCTCTCCATAACCTCACCGTTCTCATAGGTAGCAACGGCAATTACGGTTACTACGTAGTCCTCATCCTCGCGAGCGAAGCTCTCGGGATTCTCTACCTCGTGGCGAACACCTTCCTCGTCAACAGTGTACAGAGTTACGGTGCCGTGGTCGGCAGCTGCGCCCTCGATGATACCCTCAACAACTACGTCCTCGGTGTTGGTCTGGATAGTTACCTTAGGAGCTACGGGAGTGTAGGTGGGATCGGGAGTAACCTGCTTCTCGGGAATGTAAATGTCCTCGATAGCATAGTCGCTGACAGCCTTGCCTTCCTCCTGAGCGTTAGCGCTTACGGTAACCTCCTGATCATCATCAAGCGATGCGAGGAAGAAGGTCTTGGGACCTTCGCCAGTGTAGGTGATAACGTCGCCATCACCATAACCCTCGATAAGAATGTTGAGTGTGCCATTACCGGTAACGGTAACATTTACACCACCCTCAACCTCTTCGCTGGTGATCACGGGCTTAGCGGTCTTGGCGGGAATCTCAATGAGTTCAGAGGTTGCATGGCCAGGAACTACATTGTCACCGGGCAGAACAGCGGTAGCGTTAACGATGGCGAAGTCGGCCTCTTCACCGCAGTTGAGCACGATCTCAATCTTGCCATCACCATCCTCATCGGTGTAGTTGGTGGTGCCAGTGCCATTAGTAACAGAAGCGGTTACAGTACCCTCACCCTCAACAGTGATGGTTACAGTACCCTCCTCGAGGTTGGGCTCACCAACGGTGATAACGGGATCGGGAGTTACCGTGGGAGGAATAACAGGATCGATCACGATTTCATCGGGAGCGGACACGGCACTAACGGTGGTGGTGGGAGAAACTGCGGTGGCAGTCCAGGTGTGGTTGTAACCAGCCTCGGTGTCTACGATGATGGGCATATTGCCAGTGTACTCAACACCGTCGCAGTACAGGGTGTACTCAACATCATCCTCGGTGCAGCCATAAGCCCAAACATTGAGCTCGCCGGTCTCGGGATTGTAGCTGTGAGTTACGCTCGGAGTGCTGTTAACCTCCTTAGCCTTTGCGGGCAGGTTGTAGGTCTCGGTCTTCTCGGCAGGCAGGATGGGAGCGCCCGGATCGTTCTTGGCATAAACCTCGATTGCCTGAGCCTTGTCATAAACCTTCTCTACATAAGCGTAGTCCTCGTTGCGCTGCTGGAAGACTTCACCGTCCACGGTGATGGTGTACTCGGTGAAGTTCTCGATGGTGATCATCACGCCACTGCCGTCCTCGGCGAAGGTGATGATGGGATCGTCAGCATAAACGGGGGTCTGCTGCTTGTTCTTGTTGATGATCTTCAGCGACATGGCCTGAGCCTCGTCGAGACGAACCTCATAACCCTGCTGGCTGGCAGGAGTCTCATCGGCAGTCTGGTTGTAGATGCCATAGGCAAGATCAAACTCGAAGGTAGCATAGTCATCATCCCAATTTTCAGCGGTCTGAACGGTGAAAGTACCAACAACGTCGGGCATGGGAGAATTGCCATCAGCATCGCTGTTCCACCAGAACTGGTTGCTGCTGGTGTTGGTGCCTACCCAACGATAGATGTAACCTTCAAGAATCTGGCTGGCCAGCGAGTTGCCGATCACACCACCGAGATCCTCGTCAGGAGTCGAGTAACCTTCGGGGTTGGTCCAAGTCTTGGTGCGGCCACCGTAAACCTTGGGGCAAACAACATTCGTGGTCTCGGGCTGACCTGCAGAGTTTAACATCTTCCACTGGATAGCGAAGCCCTGAACAACGAGTTCCTGCTGCTCTACCCTGACAACCTTGAGTTCTACCGACTCACCGGGAGTCACCTCAACCTCGGTAATGAGATTGTTGGCATCGGTACCGAAAGCCAACTTAGGTGCGGGCAGTTGCTGTGCATTGACGGTTGCGCCAAATGCCAACAGCGTTGCAAGTGTAAATAAAACTTTCTTCATAGATGAATGAAATTAAATTAATAAAAGTTATTAAATGAATAAAACACTAATTTTCTAACATCCAAAGGGTTAAATCAATTTTAATTTTTCAAAGAGCTCCGGAGTAACTTTACTTTTTCTTTCAGGCAATGATTGATCACTTTTCACAAGGTGTATCTCGTTTCTATATATATAATAATGTTAAGCTCAAATCTGCAAGCTGTGCCTCGACGGCGGAGTAGCGGTGTGCACACAGCGAAAAGGCGGCCCATCAGGTCACTGATTTCTCTTGTTTACAGCTTGAAATGTCATATTTTGTATTTCGAATTTCGGTTAACATAATGCAAAGTTGGTTCATCTCGGGATACAAAGATACACCGATTTTATCATTTGGCAAAGAAAAAATAACTTTTTTTTAAAAATTTATCCAAAACGGTATGGAAAACAGTAAAAAACGAAAGCGACCAAACTGGAGGGGATGAGGAATGAGGGATGAGGAATGAGGAATGAGAAATGAGGGATGAGGAATGAGGAATGAGGGATGAGGAATGAGGAATGAGGGATGAGGAATGAGGAATGAGGAATGAGGAATGAGAAATGAGGAATGAGGAATGAGAAATGAGGGATGAGGGCAGGGGTGGTACAGTTACTCCAGGGGGCAAAAAAAGCAGGCGACCCGCAGGGGATCGCCTGTTTTTTACTCGCTATCGGCTAAAGCTTAAGAGCTAAAGCCTAAAGCCTAACGAATTACTTCATCACCTTAACAGCGTTGGTGGTGCCGTCGGTGTAGGTGGTAACGACGATGGTCATGCCGTTAGCCTCCTGCATCTCCTGACCAGCCATGTTGAAGTAGCGTACGTTAGCAACGGTCTTGCCGTCAACGATCTCATCGATGCCGGTCATCTTACCCTGAGAAACGAGCAGATAGATCTCGCCATCAACGAACTGCAGACCCCAAGTGTAGGTGTAGCCAGCAGGTACATACCAGAAGTTCTCACTCTCGAATACGGGGTTGAGGATGGTCTGCTCGGCATCACCCATAGCGGGCAGCTGCATGTCGGTCTCAGAACCGTAGCGAACACCGTTCACCATGAAGTAGAAGGGAACATCGAGGTTCCAGGGCTGGTGGTGGAGGGTCTTCATGATGTACCAGTTGTTGTCATCGGGATCCTCGTTCAGCGGGTACCAAACCTCGTTGTCATTCTCGTCGATGAGAACAATCCAGTAGCCAGTCATGTGGGGATCCTCGGGAGTCTCACCGATAGCGGGGATGGTGATCTCCATAGAAGCCACCTCACTGATTTCCATATCCTCACCCTGAGCGGTAGCGGTTACAACAACTACAACGTCGGTAGCGCCACGGTCGATGGTGCAGGGATTGTCAACGAGCTCGCCGTTAACATAGAGGAGAACCTCACCCTCACCGGTAGCGGTGATGATAACAGCCTCGTCAGTTACCTCGTAGCTGATCTCGGGAGCGGGAGTTACCACGGGAGGAAGTACCTCGAGAGCAGGAATCATGTACTCACCGGTTACGGTGCCGTCGATCTGGCCGTCAACGTGAGCAACAGCGGTCACGGTAATAACCTGGTCAGCATCGGTACGGTTGATGGTGTAGGGATTCTCAACTTCCTCGTTGTTGATGAACAGGGTAACGGTGCCCTCACCTACAGCCTCGATGATGTAAGCCTCATCACCAGGAGTGATGTTGATCGTGGGAGCGGGGGTCTGTACGGGAGGCTGGGGCTTGGTCCAGTTAACGGTCTCGGTCTTCTCGAGAGGCAGGTAACCCTCGGCAGTTACGGTAACAACAACAGTGTTGTCACCCTCAGCGAGCTGTACATTGCCATCAACGATCTCAACAACCTCACCATTAACGGTAACGGTGATGGTAACATCCTCGTCGCCATTGTAGCTAACGGGGAGCAGACCGTTCTCAGCGTCAACCTCACCCAGGATGATCTCACCGGTCAGGGGCTCGTCAATCACGGGAGGAACGAAGTTCTTGTTCTTCACGGTCAGAACCATGTCATAGTCCGGACGTGCCTCATAACCCTGAGTCGAAGCGGGGGTCTCATCAGCGGTCTGGTTGTAGATGGTGTACTCCTTGTCAAGCTCGAAGGTAACAAACTCATCAGCCCAGTCAGCGGGAACCTCAATCTTGAAGCAACCAACGCAAACGGGAGCGGTGGGGTTGCCATCATAGTCGGTGTTCCACCAGAACTGGTTGCTGCTGGTGTTGGTACCTACCCAACGCCAGGTTGCAAACAGAGGATGTGAAGAAGCGAGCGAGTTACCAATGGTGCCACCAACTGCCTCGTTAGCAGTCGAGATGTTCTCAGCATTGGTCCAAGTCTTAACGCGGCCACCATAGATCATGGGGCAGTTAACGGTCTCGGTCAGTTCGCCAGTGGCATCCTTCATCAACCACTGCATCTGGAAACCTTGTACAACAACCTCCTGCTGCTCAACGAGAACAACATGAATCTCCTCAGAAGTCTCACCGGGAGCCAGCTCAATCTCGGTGATGAGATTGTTGGCATCAGTACCGAAAGCCAGCACGGGTGCGGGCAACTGAGCATTGGCGGTTGCGCCAAATGCAAACAGAGTTGCGAGTGTAAATAAAACTTTCTTCATAATAGAATAAAAATTTTAAAGTTAATAATTAAATCTGTATAATTTTCTCAAAAATAAAAAGTCATTAATAATAGGGTCTGATCAACTTTGTCTTATCAAAAGGTTCCGGATAACCTCTGTTGGTTTACATTTTTAAGGAGTTGTCTTTCTCAGTTTCCAGCACACCTGTTACCATGTGGCCTGCAGATAAAGAAACTCACGCCTGGCAGCCGGTGCCAGTAGTGCTGAATGGAAAGACCTAAACTTTTCATATCAAGAATCTTAAAAATCACCTATTGTGACACACTATATAGTTTTGGTGCAAAGATAAAGCCTTTTCCACAACAAAGCAAAAGAATGTTGGGGAAAAATCATTAAAAAACGTTAAATTGCAAGTCTACAGTGAGGTCTGCTCTTACAGTCTATAGAACCAACCCCACAAGGACATAGGTCCAATGGGCGACAATGGCAGCAACGAGGCCGCCGATGGTGTGTGACAGGATGGCGCGTGAGGTGAGCTCACGGTAGTGCATCGAGTCGAGCATGGCGGTGTGGGTGCTCAGGAAGCCGCTCCAGCACATGCCGATGGCAGTGAACACGGCGATGGCGTTGCCATCGGCCCACCCCTGCTGGATGAACTTGGGCACCAGACCGAGGGCGGCACCCACGGCACCGAGGGCGGTGATGGGGAAACCGATGAGGTGCGGATCCTCGAACCCAAAGAGCCACTGGAAAACAAAGCCGATCTTCTCACCGAGCCAGGGGAGGACACCGACGCCCTCATAGGCAGCTCCGGTGTAGCTGCCGTCGGCGCTGGCCGAGAAGGTGAGAATCATCACGAGCGATGAGATGATGAGCACGCCAGGGATGATGGCCAGACCGACATCGACACCCGTGCGACCGCCATCGAGCAGTGAGTTGAGGATGCGCAGGAAAAGCGACTTCTCCTCCTCATGCTCGACCTGGAGGTCGGCCTCGGTGAGTTCGCAAGCGGGCTCCTCGGCATACTCGGGATGGGTCTTCCTGACGAAATACTGCATCAGCCGCGTGGAAACCATGCAGCCAAAGATGGCACCGACAAGGCCGATGAGGGGTTCCTTGAAGAAGCCGTAACCCATCATGAAGATGATGACGATGAGGCCCATGCCAAAGGCGGTGCCGAAGTTGGTTAACGAGATGAACTGGTACTTCTTGAAGTGGGAGGCGAAACGCTTGTCCTGGGACAGGGTGATGATGGCCGGGTTGTCGCTCAAGAAAGTGAGGACGGCGCCCAGCGAGGCCATACCCGGAAGGTTGAACAGGGGTTTCATCAAGGGGCGCAACGCCTTCTCGAGAAGCTCGACAACGCCAAACTCGACGAAAAGTCGCCCGATGGCTCCGGTGATGACGCAGACGGCCATCAGGAAGAAGCATGTGTTTAACAGCAGGTCGTGTGCGGTGTGCATGACGGTATTGAGCATATTGGAGGCACCCATTTTGACGGCGAGACCTCCGAAGAGCAGCACAACGATGGAGAGGCAGATGACGCCGCTGAGTTTGTGACGCGCACGTTTCAAGGAACGGATGTATCTCTTGGTGAGCGACATGTGCAATCTACGTGTTCTCATTTTTTTGTTTTTAATCGATTTCTTCGGTCTATAGTGGTTAATTCGGGGGCAAAGGTACTACAAAGTTTTGGGTTATCGGTAGTTTTGGGTTTTCAGTTTTTTCGGCAGGGTCAGCAGCGGCTCAACGCGGCTATTTTTAGGAATTAAGCCTCACTTGACATTATGGATTATGGTAAAAGGTTAAATATCTAACATTTTGTTATTTTTTCACACAAATAATTACAACGATTCTACCCAAAAGAGTATTTTTGCAAAAATTATTAACCAACATCTATCAATCAAAATGAGCAAGACTGTACATTTTTTAGCCGTGTTACTGGCCATCCTGTACTGCTCGCCGGCACATGCGGCTACTGATCCGTATGAAGCGATGGAAGTCACTCCTGCCGAGGGCTATGTAACAAGCCTGCAACACTTTACCATCACCTTCGGTGACCTGCCCGTGGTGGTCAATGAGAATGCTGTCCCCACCCTGCAAAAGGGTGGCGGCGCCACACTGGAGGGGCATATGAGTCTCGACACCGACGGCAAGACGGTGATTATCGACTTTGATGAAAGCTGCACCGCGTCGGGGCAATATTTCCTCAACCTGCCAGAGAACTCGCTCACTGTCAACGGACAGCATCTTCTTCCCATCACGCTCAGGTTCCTCATCAGCGGTGACGAGACCTCGTTCTATGAGCAGATCAGCGTCAATCCCGCCGAAGGGACGGTGGAGAGCCTGCAGAATTTCACCATCTCCTTCCCGGAATACATCGGTGAAATCGCCGAGGGCTGTAAAGCCACGTTGAAGCACCTCAATAGCGGCACTACCTATCAGGCCGAGATGTATGAAGTGGGCTACAACGTGCTGATTTATTTCCCCGACGAAATCACCAGGCCCGGCCAATACACACTCACGATACCCGAGGGTGCCGTGGTCATCTACACCCTTGGCTTTGAGGTGGATGAGCTCAACTTCAACTACACCATCGAGGGCGATGACCAAACGTCGTTCTATGACCTGATCACCATCGATCCCGCCGAGGGCACGGTGGCCAGTCTGCAGGATTTCACCATCACCTTCCCCGAGATAGTGGACGGCATCACCACCGGCAGCAAGGCCAAGCTGACCAATACCACCAATGGCGCCACCGTCCAGATGCGCATGTCGGCATCAGGCCACAACGTGACGATCTTCTTCCCCGAAGAAGTTACTGAACCTGGTGTGTACACGCTCACCATCCCCGCGGGGTCACTGATTGTCAATGCGCTTGACGAAGAGGTCGCTGAACTGAAATTCTACTATACCATCAAGAGTCAAGACTCTACAGAGTACACCATCACTCCAGCCGAGGGAGAGGTGTATCTGCTGCAGAACTTCTCCATCACCTACGGTTCTCCCATCGAAGTGAACGAGGATGCCCTGCCCCAACTTGTCAACGACCAGACAGGACGGTCCTTTGAGTGCCACATCATGGAGATTGGCGGCAACGCCTATATCTACATGGAGTATCCGTTGAGCGTCCTCGGCGACTACACGCTTCATGTGCCTGCCGCCTGCATCGAGGTGCTCGCCACCGGTGCAGTCAATCCCGAGATGACCTTCCACTACACCATTGTCGAGAAACAGACCTATGTGCCCGACGTGATTGAGGACCAGCCCGATGGAGAGCTGCGCTTGTATCAGCGCTCTGGCAAAGTGATCAGGGAAGTGGAGAAAGAGAATGTTCCAGAGGGTGAATGGCCCTATGAAATCATCACCCAGGCTCAAGAAGGGTCGTTGAGCATCGTGTTTGCCGAGGACAACAAGGTTTACATCCAGCGTCCGGTTTCCTGGTCCTATTATAACGGATGGGTAGAGGGCACCTTGAGCGCCGACGGCAAGACCATCACCGTGCCTCTGGGACAATCTATCGCTTATACCTACTCGCTGGAAATGGCCGTTCAGGTGGCCATGTTCACCTATGACGCGGAGCAAGGCTCCTACTTCTATAATCCCGCCTTCCAGGAGGTGACCTACACGATCAACGACGATGGCACCATCAGCCTCAACGGCACCGACGAGTTGAACATCCTGGGAACGATGAACCGCGCCTTCGGCCAGACGTTCCAGTATCTTGACTACGAGTGGCTGCAGGATGGTGACTATGAATCGGTTTACATTCCCATCAATGAGACACCCCTGACGCCTCCCGAGGATATGGCCACCGAGTTCTACTACTTCACCACAGCAATCAACGACGGCATGGAATGGGAGCCCTATTCCGCCGTCGTGAAAGTGGGCTTTGACGGTGAGGACATGTGGATGCAGGGCATTTGCAGCTACTTGCCTAAAGCCTGGATCAAGGGTCACATCGAAGGCAACACCGTCACTTTCCCCAACTCGCAGCTGCTGGGTTCCTATGAGGTGCTGCTCTACTTCAAGGCCGCCGACTTCAATCCCGTCACCGGCAACACGACGCAGAAGGACATGGTATTGACGTTTGATGGAGAGAACACGCTGTACACCTATGATTATGTGTTCATCAGTGTAGACAAGAACAACCTCTCCTACCTCAACTACTATCAGGGACTGACGCTGTCCAAGAATCCCGATGCCCAGGTGGTGGCTCCCGAAGGCCTCAAGACCTATGATTACACGATTCAATTCAAGACCACCGACGAGTATGGCAGCATGGTAGCGCAACAGCGCACCGTCTCGGTGGGCTTTGCCGGCGAACATGTTTTCATCCAGGGCTTGTGTGATTTCCTCCCCGATTCATGGGTCGAGGGCCGTCTCGAAGATGGACAGCTGGTACTTGTCTTGCCCCAGTACATGGGTAATTATGATGAGGAGTACCAAATCAGCTATCCCATCTACCTCAACGGATTCAGCCAGCAGACGGGTCTGTTGAACCGACAAGTCGTTCTGGATTACGCTCCAGAGACCCGCGTGTTCTCTAATCAGTCATCGCCATTCGGCTTCGGCATCAACAAGACCGGCTACCTGAATGTCATGGACTTCTATGAGGCCGTACTGGAACCCGTCCAGACGTTCCTCACAGGTGACGTCAACGAGGACGGCGATGTCAACATCAGTGACGTGATTGACCTCATCAACTACATCTTGAACGGAGACGCTACAGGCCTCAATCTGACTGCCGGCGACGTGGACTACAACGGCCTGTGCAACATCAGTGATGTGATTGGCCTCATTAACATCGTGCTGAACTCGTAGGCGTCGCGACACGCTGACAAAGTTTAGCCTACAGAGAGTCCTCAAATAACCGAGGGGGTGTCATTATGAAGTTGACACCCCCTCGGCTTTTATGATAAGCCATATTGGTCACCTCACGGGTGTCAAGATAAGCGATGCCTGTGATGGACTCAAGAATTGACTTGCCACTGAACCATCTATAAGTGGATGTGGGGCGGGCATTGGCAAACGATGGCATAAAGACAACATGTCTGAGATAGATACAATTATCGTCGCTGTACCAACCGGGATCGCTGCTGCCAGTGTTCAGGTTATAGGCGATACCTGGCCTGGAATTCTTCAAGTTATCGTAATAGAATGTCAAGGTCTCATTGTTGTAAACCGCATAGGCTTGCTGCGCCACGACATTCAATACTCAAATCAGGGCACAAAACAGAAGTAGAATTGATTTTTTCATCTTTATCAGTTATCGAGTTATACTTTCATCTTTAGAGTTTCAAAAAAGGATTGTCCGTCACAAAGGTAATGCTTTTTCTTGACACTGGCATTTTTCCCATTTTTTGCAGGTTATTGAAGATTGAACTGCTATTCCAATAAAACGTGGCTGCGTCATAATTAATTACGACACAGCCACTTGTTAGTATCAGGATTCAATGTTTTCTGAAAGAAATCAGAAGGGTCTGCGTCCGCCAGGGCCACCGCCCGGAGGGCCGAAACTGCCGGGGCCACCCCAACGGTCGGCATTGCGGTCCTTGGGTTGCTCACCCTTCTTGAAGGTGTTGAAGCGATAGGTGAAGGTCACCATGCCGTAGCGGCCAAGGGAGTTGTAGAAGACATCCTCGATGTAGTCACCAGTGACGTTGCGGAAGATGTTCTTCCTCTGGCCCAAGATGTCATAGACCGAGATGGTCAAGGCGGCCTGCTTCTCTTTCAGGAACTGGTAGGCAATAGAGCCGTTCCAAATCCACTGGTCACTGTTGTAACCGGCGCTGTAACCGCTGGTGGTGCTGTAGCGCAGGTCGGTGCTGATGACCAGGCCGAAGGGAGCCGAGTAGGTACCGTCGAACATACCTCCCCAGGTGTGGATGTTGCGTGTGTTGGCCTTGAGCGCCGAGGTGATGGTGTTCTGGAAACTGTAACGGGGACGCAACTCAATGTCAAAGACACTGTTGCGGAACGCCAGTCCGGGCGAATAGTTGATGAACCACGTGTTGCTACGGTTCTCGACACCGTCGGTGACACTCTTGGTGACACCATAACGGGTGAACATGTGGCTAGTGAAATACCATACCTTGCTGGCGCCGAAGGGGAAGCTCAACATGTTCATTGCCATGGCACTCCACACACCGCCCACGTTGGTGTAGCTGGTGGTACGGCTACCAGTCAGTTCGTCGGTGGTCACAGTCGACACGATGCTGTTCTGCGCAAAGTCCACATTCATCATAGCCATGATGCTACGTTGGGCACCCTGGGCGAAGTCGCCAAACCTCAGGTTGATGTTGTGGTTGAAGGTGGGCTTCAACTCGGGATTACCGACGATGATATTCTTGGGGTTGCTCTCGTCGGCAACGGGTTGCAACTGGTTGATGCTGGGCTGGTTGGCGCGCATACGGTAGAAGAAGTTGAGGTTGCGCGTCTCGGTGAACTTGTAGCGGAAGCGCGCATAGGGAGCCACCGACCATGCCCAACGCTCCTTGATGTTGCGGGCACTGTTGATGAGGTCCTTGCTCTTGGACATGGCGCTGTTGACACTGATACCCACATTCAGGTTGTATTCCTTGCGCACCTGACGGAAGCCTACGCTGAACTCCTGATTGAAGAACGTGTTGCGGAAACTGTTGCTCAAGCGCTCGTTCCACTCTTGATCGGTAATCGTGCCGCTGGGCCAGATACCGCTGCGATCGTTGTCATAGACCATCTTGTCGCTCGTGGTGTAGCGGTAGTTGCCACGATAGGAGAGTTCGAGGAAACGGGCGTTCTTGACGTCGCCCAGAGGCTCGGTCCATGAGATGCGGCCCGTGATGTTATGAGTCTTGCGGCGGTTGTTGGCCGTTTGGTCAATGAGCTGGTTCTTCTCGGGAACAAGATAGTAGGTATTGTCGGTGTAGGTGTCGCCATCCTCGTTCACTTTGCTGTAGCGGTAGTTGAGCATCAGGCTCTGGCTGCGGCCCGGATGACTGGCAACCTTGTGGTTATAAATAAGGCGTGCGCCCCATTCGTAGCTTTTGCCGTCGTTGAAGAAGTTGCTCAAACTGCGGTTGACCGCGGTCCTGGCAGCGTCTCCGGCAACCAGACTTGACGTGTCGCCGCGCTCGCTCTTGTTGAAATTGAACGAGAAGTTGGGTCGGAATTCGATAGTGTTATTGCTGTCCACCTCCCATTTGATGCGGAAGTCACCGCGCAGGTTGTGGCTCTTATCGCGGGCCACAGTGTTGGCATCCTCGTAACTGGTGGAGTCTTGAAGCAGGTACTGGCGTGCCGTGCGGGTGCGGGTGTCGCGGTCGCTGTGGCTGTACATGATGTCACCGCCCACACGGAAGTGCTCGTCCTCCTTGCTGCCCACGTTGAAGTTAATGCCGGCATACTGCGACGTGGTCACGCCGCGGTCACCGCCGAAGCGCTGGAACCTGCCCGAGGCGCCGTCGCCAAAGCCCAAGTTGTTGACGTTGTTGCCACCACCCAGGATGGTGAACTGGTTGCCGTCGCGGAAGTGGTTGATCATCACATTGCCCGCATAGCGTTTATCGGTGCCATAGCCGGCATTGACCGTGCCAAACCAGCCGTTATTCATGCCCTTCTTGACCGACAGATTGATAACCGTCTCGTCCTCTCCGTCGTCAACACCGGTCAGACGGGCCAGGTCGCTCTTGCGGTCAACAATCTGCAGTTTGTTGATCATGTCGGCGGGGATGTTCTTGCTAGCCACTGTGGGGTCGTCGCTGAAGAACTCCTTGCCGTCGATAAGAATCTTCTTGATTTCCTTGCCGTTAGCAGTGATTTTGCCATCGGCGCTCACCTCAACACCCGGCAGACGCTTGAGCAGGTCCTCGACCACGGCATTGGCCTGGGTCTTGTAGGTGTCGGCATTGAACTCAATGGTGTCCTCCTTGACAGTAATGGGGCTCTTGAGGCCCACCACCACTGTCTCCTTGAGCATGATGGTATTGGGATCCATCTTGACCACGCCGATGTTGACGTCGCGGCCGTCTTCACCGATGCTGACGTGCTTGATGACGTCGTTATAGCCCAAGTAAGAGAACCGCAGCAGGTAATGCCCCGGTTTCACCCCCTTGATATTGAAGACACCATTAACATCGGTCGTGGTACCCTTGACCAATGTGCTGTCCTTGCTGTTCTGGAGCAGTCTCACCGTGGCCTCGATGAGGGCGGTGGTGTCTTGGGAATCGAGCAACATGCCATTAATGACCGTTGCGCTAGCGCCCAACGGGAACAACAATCCCAAGAACAAAATCAATGATAATATCTTCTTCATGACTGAATCTGGTGTAGTGTGAATGTTTGATTTGATGGTGCAAAAGTACTAGAAGCCATCGAAAAGCACAAATATTTTAGATAATCATACCTTTTTTATAGACAAAAAGGCATACTCGCTCAATCACCCCTACCCCCGAAATCGGTCCTGAAAAAGCAAATAACAACGGGAAACAAGGTAATAATTGTGAGAAATTTGGCCACTATGTCAAATTATTGTAAATTTGCGGAAAAGTAATGAAATCGATACACCTGTTATGAGCAAAGTCATTATCATCGGATGCGGTGGTGTCGGCACCGTGTGCGCACACAAGTGCGCCCAAAACCCTGACGTGTTTAATGAAATCGTGATTGCCTCGCGCAATCACGCCAAGTGTGATGCCGTGGCCAAGGCCATTGGCAAGGACAACATCACCACCGACCAGGTGGATGCCGACGACGTGGAGCAGATCGTCGCTCTGTTTGAGCGTCACCGCCCCGACATGGTCATCAACCTTGCCCTGCCCTACCAGGACCTGACGATCATGGAAGCGTGTCTGCGCTGCGGCGTGAATTACCTGGACACCGCCAACTATGAGCCCCGCGACGAGGCACACTTTGAGTACAGCTGGCAGTGGGCCTACCGTGAACGCTTTGAGCAGGCCGGACTTACCGCCATCCTGGGCTGTGGCTTTGACCCGGGTGTGAGCGGTGTCTATACCGCCTATGCCGCCAAGCACCACTTCGGCGAGATGCACACCCTCGACATCGTGGACTGCAACGCCGGTAACCACGGCAAGGCTTTCGCCACCAACTTCAATCCCGAAATCAACATCCGAGAGATTACTCAGAAGGGCCGTTACTGGGAAAATGGCAAGTGGGTCGAAACCGGTGCTCTGGAAATCCACAAGCCCCTCACCTACCCCATGATTGGCCCGCGCGAGAGCTACCTGATGTATCATGAAGAACTTGAGTCTCTGGTCATTAACTTCCCCACCATCAAGCGTGCAAGATTCTGGATGACCTTCGGCGAAGAGTACCTGACCCACCTGCGCGTGATTCAGGATATCGGCATGGCCAGCATCGAGCCCATCAACTACCAGGGCATGGAAATCGTGCCGCTGCAGTTCCTCAAAGCAGTGCTGCCCAACCCGCAAGACCTGGGCGAGAACTACACCGGCGAGACCAGCATCGGTTGCCGCATCAGCGGTACCGACAAGGAGGGTAAGCCGTTGACTTACTATATCTATAACAACTGCGACCATCACAAGGCCTTTGAGGAGACCGGCATGCAGGCAGTGAGCTACACGACCGGCGTACCCGCCATGACGGGAGCAATGATGTTCCTCAAGGGGCTGTGGAAGAAGCCCGGCGTACACAACGTCGAGGAATTTGATCCCGATCCGTTCCTGGCAGTCCTCAACGAGCAGGGTCTGCCATGGCACGAGCAGTTCAACATCGACCTGGAAGCATAACGGTCTAGGCATCAACAAGAAATGGATGCTCCGGCATCCATTTCTTGTTTTATCTAGAGGCTCCAGATCATCTGGATTTTCTATAGCCTCTAGCTTATTTCTTGGGGAAGATGGCGATCAGGCGCTCGTCGGCGGCACACCAGGGGAGTGTCATCAGTTCGTCCCAGGGGAGCCAGTGGCTGGCGGCATGCTCACGCATGATGAAATCGGTCGAGGTGGCCGTGCAACGATAGGCAGCCAGCGTAATGGTAAAGTCGGGATAGTCGTGGGTGACCGTTGCGAGGTGCTCATGAACCTCGACATCAAATTCCATTTCCTCCAGCAATTCGCGGTGCAGGGCCTGTTGTGGGGTCTCACCATCCTCCACCTTGCCGCCGGGAAACTCCCACAAGTTGCTGGTGTACTCATAACGCGTCACGCCGCGCTGCATACACAACACCTTGCCGTCCACCTCGATGACGGCAGCCACCACGTTGTAGTGCTTGGATGGCTTCATCACTTGACAAGTGCTTTGCCGGCATCCTGCCAGGCCATGACACCACCAGTGAGGTTGGTCACCGTGTAACCCTGCTCAACAAGCAGATTGGCGGCACGGGCGCTGCGTCGTCCACTGCGACAATACACCGCCACAGGGCGCTGCTTGTCAAGAACCGCCACAGCACGTTCCACAAAATCACTCTCATTCACGTCAACGAGAACAGCTCCGGCGATATGCCCCTCGTCAAACTCGTCACGGGTGCGCACGTCAAGGAGCTGCACAGTTGGGTCGGCTATCAGTGCCTGGAATTCATCAACGTCCACATCGGGGAAAGTGACAAGCGCTTTACTGCCATTCTTGCTGTTTTTCCCGAATTTCGTGGCACATGTGACACACAACAGCACTACGACTGCCAACACAGCCAGGATGATTAATGTCTTAATACTCATAATCATTTCATTTAACTGTGACAAAGGTACAACTTTTTTGCATACACCGCACCGATAACAGCTATAATGGCATGTTTTTTGCAGTATAAAATGAGATGCACACAACCTTCTTAAATCATTTTTTTTGAGCTTTTTCTAACATCTGACACCCGATGGCAGTTGCTTATCGTAGTTTTGCCTCGAAAAAAATGAAAAATTTTTTCTGCTACGCAAAAAGGCTGCGCACTGTGCACCTTATCTTTGCAAACCAGATAAAACTGCCCCCACCACAAGCGTCACATCGACGTTAAAGGTCCCCACTATTATCGCACAACAAGACAACGTGTCCTAAGGAAAAAAAACGATGACCAGCCACCTGCCTCACCCCTCCACACACGAGGCATCCCACCACCCGACCGCGGGCACCGATGAAAAAAATCGGAATGAATTTTTAATTTTTCAGATGACTTTTACATTTTATCGACTCAGTATTATTCATCCTTAAAAAAAGCACAGCAACTATGACTACGATTAAGACAAATTCATTCAAGACCTACAACCGCGTTCACAACTACCTTTACAACAAGAACATTGAGTGCTGGGGAGACCTGGAGAGCCTGAGCATCAGTTTCTTCAACCTCACCCGGGCCGAAACCGACGAACTGTTGAAGAGACTCGTCAAGCACTTCCACTTGGTTCCCGCCACGACAAACCGCACCCTCGCCGCCTAAAGGCCAAGCCCAGGCATCGGCCTGTGGGGTTCAGAAAAAAAGCCCCTTTAAGTCACCCGAGCACCCGTATCGACTGAAATTCAGTCGATACGGGTGTTATTTTTTGAAAAAAATACTATCTTTGCACCACCAAAAACAATTAAATCAATCAACATATGAGACTACTACAATTCGCCTTGTCACTACTTCTCGCCTTCAGCGCAAGCACAGCCATGGCCCAGTATTACAGCGGCGTGCACACGTTTGACGGGGAGAACCCGAACGAGGTATCAGCCTCGGTGACCACGGGCAAGAACATCCTTATCGGCCCTTGCATCGGCAACACTGTGCACTACAAGCACTTCTTCAACAACCACTGGAGCGTGGACGGCGGCATGAACTTGCAGTACACCAAGCAGCTCTACGGCGTCAAAGCAAAGGGCGAGTATCACATCCAAGTCAAAGCGTTTCACATATTTGCCAGTGCCGAGTTCTTGTATAACCGCTACGTCAAGTACGAGACCAACGAGATAGACGGCAATATCTCGGTCCGTTTTGAGCGCGGCTATTGGGACATCACACTTGGCGAAAGTCTCATCAACTACACTATAGGCGAAAGTGGTTATACCGAGCTGCCGACACTCACCTTCGGCGCCCATGCCACGTTAAAGCCCCGCACCAACAACTGGAACGTGGGTCTGCTGTTCCGCAACTACGACGACTTCTACTACGAGAACTGGAACATCAACTGGGGACTGGACTTCTACTACCGGTTCAACCCCAGGTGGAAAATGTTCGGCGAGTTCAACATCCGCCCTGCCGGCTCGATGAGCCAGTTGGCAAGCAAATATGAGACAACAGGCAAAGTGGGTTTAATTTATCGATGGAAATGATTTAGTTTCTAGTTTCTAGTCCCTAGTTTCTAGTTTGGCATCCGAATCTGAGAACAAAAAACAATGAAATAACAATGAAAAAGTCAATATCATATATCCTTATGGCAACCGCTCTGCTGGCAGCAAGTGGATTTTTCAGTTCTTGTGAGAAAGTGAGTCCCCAAGGCGTACTTATGGGCAACACCAGTGTTGACGACCGTGTAAGGCAGTCAATGATTTACTACGCCTACCATGGCGAAGATTTGGACTGGGATCTTGCGGACAGCATTGAAGAGTATTCTTTCCTCGTCGGCAGCGACAGCCATATTACCTTCGATCCAGGCCGACTGTCTGAGATGATACAAATCGGCATCGAAAACGATGACCTGTTTTATTGCCACTTGGGCGACCTTGCAGACACCAAGCCTGAATACTATTCCAACACCCAATTAGCATTATATAATGCGACCAGGACATGGAAAGCCAAATACATTAAACCTCTCATTAATGAATACCACACGGTTGACGATGGAATGTATTTCGATAACAGGATAACTCCTTCAACGAAGAATTACCTTAAACCCTGGGATGACTGGGTTTTGCCATTTTACCCTGTCGTGGGCAACCATGATATCACCCACAATGGATGGTCCTTATTCTGCGAACAATTCAAGACTTCTTTCTACGAGTTTACCGTCAAAGTTGGCGACAGTTATGACCGCTTTATCTTCCTGGATTCTGCCAATGGCACATTAGGAGATTTCCAGACAGATGAAATCGATAAAAATGCCTTACAGAATGACGACAAACAGATTCGCAACACCTTCACATTCACCCACACCAACATCTTCCGCCCGTCAATGAACGAGTTTGCCTCGACCTATTGCCGCGAGGAGTTGTACTATTTGCTTAACAAACTCGAGGAGTGGGACACAACCATCGCCTTCTGGGGACACGTCCATGCGTGGGATGACCGCATGTTTAATGGCGTGCGGCACATCACCATGCGGTCGATGAACTTCGTGGACCATCCCAACGGTGGCGACAACCTGATTGTGAGAGTCACTGTCAAGAAGGATGGAACGTGTGAGGTGAGTCCCGTCGGTCTGTACAGCAAGGAGATGAGTAAAGAAGAACTAGAGTCAATGGGATACTACGTCACGACCAAGTAAGAGCCCACACGGCACCCGATGATTGAGTTTAAGGCGATAGGCTTTGAGGACCTGGACATCATCCGCCCTTATCTGCGGTGGGACGATGTCCAAGGCTGCGAGTGGAGCGCCATTAACTTGCTCACGTGGAACCGTTTCGGTTTGGAATATGCCATCGTCAAGGGCTACCTGGTGCTGCGGTTCATCTATGACAGACAATACACCCACACCATGCCGTTGCCGCCTGTGCCCGAGGGGGTTGAGCACCCTCGTCTGGCCGAGGCTGGCTATGGTTGCCTGGAGTGCGTCATTCGCGCCCTGCGCGAAGAGTGTTTTGCCCATCACCAGCCTTTCAGCATCACCAACATCAACCAGCAGAGTATCGACTTCCTGCAACGCGTATTCCCGGGCGAATTTGAGTTCTCCGGACCGATGCCCGAGCGCTATGACTACATCTGCTTGCGCGAGAAAATCATCACTCTCGAGGGCAAGGATATGCGTCCCAAACGCCAGCATCTGTATCAATTTCCCCGATTCTATCCCAATCACGAATATCGTCAGCTGGAGCCTGACCTGTTTCCCGAGTGCCTGCAACTGCTGCAGCAATGGAGCGACAATGCCGAGGCCATCGGCCACCTCCAGGGTGCCGACAGCAAGGTGATGGAACGCGAGTCCATCAGTCAAGTGTTTGACAGTTGGGAGCGGTTCGGAGCCATCGGCGGTGCATTGT
The DNA here is from genome assembly GCA_017557665.1 of Muribaculaceae bacterium. The sequence continues at coordinate 39,620 of JAFYYI010000031.1, forward strand.
TCGTGGACAGTAACATCGTGGCGTTCACCTATGGCGTGCCCATCAACGGCAACACTTTTGACCTGTGTGTCGAGAAGGGTGACATCAACTACAAGGGCGTTTATACTGTTGTGCGCCACGAGTTCATGCAACAGATTCCAGAGCAGTACATTTATATCAACCTGGAGGAGGATATGGGCTTGCCAGGACTGCGACGGGCCAAATCGTCCTACCATCCCGCCTACCAAATCAAGAAAGACAGCGCCATCTCCTATCCCGAAATATCAGCCAAGCAAGAGGAGTCGAAGCGTTCAGGCGCGCGCCACCTGATGAAAACGGTATTCAGCGACAGCGACGAGGCGCTTGACATCTTCTTCACCCACGTCTACAGCCCAGCCGGCAACTACTGCCGCACCCATGATGGACAAGTCGTGTCGGCCGCCCAGGCCCTGCCCTATCGCCTGAGCTATCACGGCCAGCAGACCGACGCCGTCTATCTCTATGCCGTGGGCACTCTACCCGAGTTCCGCGGCCAGCATCTGATTTCTCGTCTGTTCAAGTATATGCACCGCGGCCTGATGTGCCAAGGCAAGGTGTTCTCCACCCTGTTGATTGAGCAACCCGGGCTGCAGGAAATGTACGAGAAACTAGGCTATGCCCAGGTGGGCAACGCACCGCAAATGGACGAGAATGTGGTGGAAAACGGCTTTGAGGCCTATGACAGTTGGCAGCGCTCACGCCCCTGCGTCCTGCTGCAGGATGAGTGCAAGTGGGAGACACTGCAGACCTACAGCCGCTTTGAAAAGGCCTATTACCTCGTCAAGCCGCACTACAAGGGCATGGTGCGCGTCATCAATGTCATGGAAGCGCTACAACTCTATGCCGCCACCCACGCCGACCTGTCAATGACACTGCGGATTACCGGCGACGAACACATCAGCGAGAATAACTGCTGCTATGCCATCCAAAATGGAACAGCACATCGTGTCGCAAGTAGCGAAGGTATCGACACAACACTCACTATCAATCAATTATCGGAATTCCTCTTCAAGGCTGCTCAACTTGAAATGCCGTTGATGCTGCTATAATCCCGACAAATAAAAATCCTGATATCCACAATCTGTAGAGGATGGGTCATAATTCATCTACTGGAATTTTGACCGCCCTACGGGCGGGAAATTATTCAAATTTAATGTATCGGGGCCGGTAAGATCGTTTAATGATGAAGCAGGCAGGGTTACTAGTTCATGCGGGTGAAACACCCGGAGGGTGTCATTTGAGTAACCGAGGGTACCTGCTAACGAAACGAGTATAGCGAGTGAAGTGGCAGGCACCCCCGGCGCCACAATCCGCACATATCGTCGCTGGAGGCGACCCCATTACCCATAATCATCGAGGGGGTCGCCTTCAGCGACATCCTTTTTATGGCCTTACCCGTGGTAATGCTGACTCTCTCGCTACGCTCGATTGCCAGCATTACCACGGGTTACTCAAATGCTCGCCCGTCGGGCGAGATTAGCCCTAAAGTAAGCCCCAAGACTGATTGATACGCATAGTTAATTATCAGTCAATGAATTATGGAAATCAAATAGATTATCCCCAGACACTAATGAATTTAATATTTGTTTAATTATCGAATGATGTCTTCCTCGCTGGTGACATTCTCGTGGCTGCAACCCTCGTCGCACAATGAGCCGAAGGGATCACTTTTTGCAGCCGGGAAAGTATAGAACACCCAATGCACCGGGTGCCTGAAACCGAATTTGCGGCCATTGTGTTCGTGCACCGGAGCTTGATAGCACACTGTCACACCGCTCACGTATTTGTCTCGCTCATAGGGACTGCATCTGACCCCATTGGTCTCAATATAGGCCAAATCCTCCATGCAATCATGCTCAACGATGTTTGACGGTAACACGCGGTTGCCGCCCAAGACATTCTTGGCCACTGCAAGATACTCGGGCGTGGCGGTTTTCTCCCAGCGGCGACTGGCATGAGCAAACCAGCCACACTCGGTAGCCCATTTGGCCACCTCCTGAATGGAGACATTCTCACGGTCAGAATGTCGCCGTTCAAACAGGTTGAGCAACAGCGACAACTCTGCGGCGGCACCCTCGAGGGAACCCTGCTCGGCACGTCCGAGCACCGCAAAGAAATTGTAGCATTCGGCGGCAGTTTTGCTGTAAACCGTTGTATCGGAACGGGTGTAGGCGCGGCCAGAGATGAAACGGCGGCCCTCCTGTCCATGTTCAATCAGGGCGGTGAAATACTTGACAGCCTCGTCTATGGGCATAAAACGTGAAGCATCCGACTCCTCATCAAGGTGTTTGCGAATGGCTTCCTCGGGGTGATACTGAACACCGAGGGCAAAGCGCTTATCGGTGCGCTCGATGGCCTCGATGATTTCCACGCCGTCGGTCAGCGTCGTGCCTGTCACCCGCAACGGGGTGCCCGTCACGTCACCCACCACTTGATGGTGCCACGAGGGCACATTACTGATGACTCTGGTGCCACAAGTGCTGTAAAGCAGTGAAGAGGTATCCGTAATCCACACATCATGAGGCGTATAATAGCGTTTTCCCTTGGCATCACGCTGCATGCGATGCAGGTAATGGTACTGTTTATCTAATCCTTCAAAGTAGGTGGTCAAATCCTGAATGAGCGGTGCTCCCGAAACGACACCCAGCATCTGCATACCTCGACACAAACCCAGGACGGGGATATCGTGATCCAGGCAATAGGCCATCGTGAGGTACTCAGACACATCGCGCGTGGCATTGGCAGGGCTGTCGTCGGCAATGCCGTGCCAGGTCTGCGGGACGGCAAACAGCGTGGAACTGATGTCTCCACCGCCCAGAAAGACAACGGCCTGCACGCCAGCCAGCAATTCATCGGCATCGGTGCCGTGATAGGTGTCGCGCTTGACGATGTCGGCATAGGGTTGCAACAGCACACCTGCCGCATCGACATATTTCGGGTTGATTTTCGCGCCATCATAATCAAAGTCCGCAGGACGCAGTTGCGGCAGAATCACGGCTTCTCCACCCGCCAACTCTATTGAGCGGACAACACGGTCATAGGCTGCATCGCTAGGTTGCCACGCGATGCCCACGCGCACTCGACTGCCATCATCTGCAGTCGCAGATAACGACACGACTAATGCCAACAGGACAATGACCCAATATCTCATGATTGACTTTTTCATCTCGTCACACCATTATTTTACCCTATAAAAGCTTATCTGTTGCGTAACATCTCCAGCACTTGGTCAACGGGCAGCGCGTCCACATGGTAACCGCCCTTGCCGGTCATCGCATCGGCCATGAACAGGGAATTCCACAAAGCCTCGGCTGTGGCCTCGATGGTAGCGGCAAAGATGGATGACATCTCACTGTTGGCCAACACGCTGGAAGTGACCATCTTAGACTTATCACTGATAAGATTCCCTGGGGCGACCGACAGGGCAATAACATAGTCACCGCTGCCATTGGAGGCAATGCCGCCCGTCTTGGCCATACCCATCATGGCACGCTTGGCCACGCGCTCCAGGTTGCGGGAGTCGAGCGGCGCGTCGGTGATGACGACCATCATGCACGAGCCGTCCACGTTCTCGGTCTTGCGCACATGATTGATGAAATCGTACTTCTGCAGTTTTTGGCCCACCTGCACACCGTCAATCTCAAGGATACCTCCATAGTTGGTCTGGACAAGCACACCGATGGTGTAACCACCCAGCGACTCGGGCAGCACGCGCGACGAGGTGCCGATGCCGCCCTTGAAGCCGAAACAGATCGTTCCCGTTCCGGCACCCACGCAGCCCTGCTCCACGGGGCCTCCATGCGCCTTGTTGATGGCATCGATGACCATCTCGGGCGTGACATGCATGCCCCGGATGTCGTTCAGGCGTCCATCGTTGGTCTCGCCCACCACGGCATTGACCGAATTCTCGCGCTCGTTGCCAGGTTGCATCAGCGTGTAACGGATGGCGCCGACTATGCCTGACGCGACATTCAGGGTGTTAGTGAGAATGACAGGCGTCTCGATGTTGCCGAGTTCGCGCACCTGGGTAACGCCCGCCAGTTTGCCGAAACCGTTGCCCACATGGATGGCCGCCGGCACCTTGTTGCGGAAGATGTTGCCCTGATGTGGCACAATGGCTGTCACTCCAGTGCGCACGCTGTCGCCCTCGATGAGGGTAACGTGACCCACCGTCACACCCGGCACATCGGTGATGGCATTATATGGCCCCGGTTGGAAAATGCCCGTCGGGAAGCCCCACTCACGCAGCGTCTTGTGCTGCTGCGCCGAGAGTGTCATCACACCCAGCGCCACTGTCACGGCCAGTAATAGAAAGCGTCTCATCCTCAACCCTCCCATGAGTCAGAATCACTTGAGAATGATGCTGATAATCGCATTGATATCAGCAAGATTGACTTCACCATCACCGTTCACATCGGCACGATTCTTATAGTTACCGCCATTCAGGATAAGACTGATGACAGCATTCACGTCGGCTATGTTCACCTCCTTGTCACTGTTCACATCGCCGGTCATGCCAACCGTGAACGGCACCGGAGTGGACCAGATGAAATTGAAATTGGGGATATGCGGATTCAGCAAAACGAAGTAGTAGGTTTCGCCTTCCTGTATATCAAAGGCGCCCTTGAAGTTAATGACCGTGGGCTTGTTGGCAGCCAACGTTACCGTCTTCTTGAAGATGTTTCTCCAACTGTAGGAATTGTTTCCCGTTTTCGTTGCCACGGCCAATCGTATGGTGCCTGAATAGGTTCCGCCCAACGATTCCAGCTGGATGGAAGCTTGAACATTATCAGCCGGCATCAACGACGATTCTGCCTTTACCCCCTTCCTCAGGGTGACGCCTCCTTCTCCAGCGGTATCGGGCTTGATGTTGATGATGGCTCCTTGTTGGGTATTATAGCCGTTTGCCGTCGGGTTGCTGCCGCCATTGGGCGATAACAGGCCGCTGGCGAAATAGCCGTCATAGTCACCGCCCCAGCCCCAGTTGATGTGGAAATAGCCGTCGTTGTTATAACCGTCCATGACAAAAGCATGCCCACCTCCACCGTAGGACTCAGCTTTTTGGCCGAAATAATAAATCGGGCGATTGGCATTCAGCTCGCTACGCATTGTACCATCCCAGTCCCCCTCGTATTGCTCCCTGAGCAGATAGTTGAACGACGGGGAGTAGTCAAAGAAGGCCGCCAGCGCCTCGGGCACATCCTTGTAGAAGGCACTGCTGCTACCGGCACCATACTTCATGTTAATCGCTATGCCGGCATCGCTGATCAGTCGGGCGACGGCATCGGCCTGGGCCGTTGTATAGTTGCCGGAATAGTAGTTATTCAACATTCTGCTCCATTGATAAACCGATTGACTGAAATCGGCACTCAATGTCATCGGCGCGCCATTCATCTCAAAGGTGTAAGCGTGACTGCCCATCCCCCTCTGAGGGTGATTATAATACTTCATGATCTGGGCAAGTGCCGTCGCCAGGCAACCCGAGTAGGCGCGGCCGTTAGGCCCGTTAGGCGTGGCGGGACAATAATTGTTGTAGGGACGAATCTGGTCCCATTGTGTTCTCAACAACGGGCTCACGCTTGATGTCAGGGCCACCGACTTGCGGGGGAGCGCTTCGGGATGATCACGCAGCCACTGTAACTGAGATTGATATTCCGACAACCACCACTGGAGGTTCTCAGGCAACAGGTAATAGTCAAACCGGCCCTGCTCGCAGTATCCCCACACGGGGAGTGCCATATCATCGCCGGAGACGATGATGAAGCCCTCGTTGTCTTCACGGTCAATCACATAATAATCGACCGCGCCCATGGCGTTACGGGCGACATGGCGCAAACGCAGATTGTTTTGATTCGAGCCCGAGAAAGAGCGCATCTGACTTTGATGTGAGAACTGCAAAGCTATCTCCATGGCTTTTTCGGCTGTAATGGGGTTTGCCACCATACCCAGTATGGCCAATATGGCTACACTTGTTGAAATAATCAATCGTTTCATAATAACTCCTTTTTAGGTAACAAATTATTATTAACCCGGCTAGAGTACCTTATTCTGTCGCAAAGATACAACAATCATCTCATTCAACCAGCTATCATGCCTATAAAAAGGATTCTGTAAGTGGCGTGAGCGAAGTCATCATTCTCTGTAAGGTGGCGCAATGGTGGCAGACACCAGATATTCAGCGCACCAAACACGTACAAAAACTATTGATTTTGGTAGTTTTGTCTAAACTTTTTCTCTTTTGCCCAAATATCGGCCTCAATATTTGACAGTTTTAAATATTATTAATAGTTTGCTGAAATTTATTAACCAAACCCAACCATTTACCTATGAATACGACTTTTGGCGCCAATTCTGGCGAACAACTTGAAAGCACCTCTTATGAAGGAAAAGATGTTCGCCTGTGTGAAGACGGGAAGTATCGCTGGACTTACCCGATGAACATGCTCACCAATCCCTCTATCTACCTTACTGTCATCAAGATTCTGGGCAGTCTGATGGCCATTGCCTACATCCTATTGAACTTCGGAGCAATCTTCCATGGTGAATTCGCTAAGTTGTTCAGCGAACTCAAGTGGTGGGGCGTGGCGGTGCTGGTTTTCTTTGCCGTCACAATCTTGGGTTACCTGCTGGTGGTTGCCATGTACGGTGGGAAATACATTGTCAGCTTCACCATGGATGAGAACGGAATCACCCATGAGCAGATTCCAGCCCAGTCTAAAAAAGCCCGCAAGCTTGGCGCAGCGACGGCAGGCGCCGGTGTACTGACAGGCAGTGTGGGACGCGTGGGACAGGGAATGATGGTTGCCAGCCACACCTCACTGTCGTCGGACTTCTCCAAGGTGCGCAGCGTGAAGCCCAAACGCATGTGGAGCACCATCAAGGTCAACGAGCCGTTTGCCAAGAACCAGGTCTACACGACAAAAGAAGACTTTGACTTTGTGCTTGACTACATCCTCAAGCACTGCCCCAAGGTGAAAAAATAATCGCAATAAATCTCAAAATAGAATTGACATCGATATGAAACAGTTAGTATTATCAGTATTGTTCCTGTTCGCCTTGGTCTCGTGCCAAGTACACGACCGTCCCCCCAAGACGGATCATCTGGGACCTGTGCCCGCTGCACACGACGGTGTCTTTGTCGACCAGGGCGACACGCTCTTTTTCAACGGCGACGGTACAACCATTCGCTGGAGTTTCTCCAGCCCCATCGAGTCGCTTGCCGAAAAGGGCGAAGGCACTTACGTCTTCAAGCTCTATAACGGGTCATACCGCTATGACGCAGCCGAGGAATTCTGCATCCACGACGGCAAGAAATCCCACAACTTCATGACGGGTCCCCAATTGAACACCGAGGATAAAATCACGTTCATCATCGTTGACGATGACGACAAGGAGGTGATCACAAGAACTTTCACAAAATTGAAATAATCATCAAAACACGATAGCTATGAAATTCTGTATCAATTGCGGGGCACAGCTCGCCGACGAAGCCAAGTTTTGTGTCAATTGCGGAGCACAACTTAACACTCCAGCCAGTGGCGGCACACCCGATGAGGTGAAGGGCATAGAAACAGATGACCTGGACGATGCCCTCATTACCAGCGAGTTTGAGACCAAAGCCCCCGACGACGAGGGAGAGTTTACTGGGGTCAGTTGGAGCGATTCGAAATCCAAAAAGCGCGCCTTTGTGAAAGACAGCGAACTACCACAGCAACCGCAACAACCGATTCAGACACAGCAGCCGCAGCAACCGATTCAGACACAGCAGCCGCAGCAGCCGATTCAGCAGCAGCAGCCACAGCAACCGATTCAGCAGCAGCAACAAGGGCAGCCCCAGCAGCAGCCGCAGCAGCAACAGTGGCAACAGCCACAGCAGCCACAGCAGCAGTGGCAACAACAGCCGCCGCAGCAGCCATGGCCTCAACAGCAGTGGCCGACTCAAAATGAAGAAAAGCGTGGACTCTTTAGCAACAAATGGCTTGTCGCCTTACTTGCCTTGATCCCAATTGCCATCGTTGCGGCACTCCTGTTCAAGGGAGGGGACAGCGAGATTGAGCCGGGTGACTACAAAATGGACGAGCAGGAAACCACCGAACAAGTTCAACAAAGCAATCACAGTCAACAAAGCGTGGATGGTCAACCGAATGAGCAGCATGCTCAAGGCGCCAACTTCACTTTAGATAAAATCACATCCATGATTGCCCAAGAATATGATGAATATGTGGTGGATGACCGCATGACGGTCGAGGGCAGCGAGGCCTGTCTCATCATCCCGAAAGGTGCCACTGATCGGTCCAATCGCCTTGTCTTGAGGCTTTATGCCGATGAGCTCAAGGGCATCAACGGCATCACCAACGAGGAAATCGGTGACCTGCTCAGCAAGATCCTTGATGCCAATGCCGGCGTGATTGCCAAGAATGTAAAGACCGAAAAGCCCTACAAGGTCCACTACGATGAGAATGCCGATGGGTCTTACCTGCCCCACTGCTATACCTACATGAATTGGAAGGATGGCAAAGGTGCCCGTTCGTGGTCCTACGGGGAGGCTACGTTGATTGACAGGTCCGTCCTCTGCGGCGTTGCTGTCGCTACCGATGAGGCCGAGTTGAGGGCCCTCTCCGACATCTATATGGAAGTGGTGCAGGTCTTCAATCAATAAGTTCCAGCTAAATACAAATAACCCGGACAATGACAGGAATCATGAAACATAGAACAATAGGATTGAGCAGACATCTTCTCGTCTTGCTCACGATGGGAGCTATGACGGCCTTGGCGGCGTCGGCTCAAAAGGCGGAGGGAGTCGGATACTGGATGCTGGCTTACAATAAAGTCTATCAGGAAGACGGGAAAGTATGGGGCGGGGTACCCATCAATAATTAAAATGCTCGCATCATCAATGCCCGGGAAGGTTTAGCCGAGTTTGAGGTTGTGCATACCAAACCGGCGAATCCGAATGATAAATATGATATCAGATGGACTGATTACCAGAACACGTTCTCTGTTTCTTGGTCGACGCCAAAGACGTACGTCAAGATAGGCGAAGAGGACAAAATAGCCATCGATTTCACAGCCACGGTCGACGGCAAGCCCTATAATCCGTCGATTCTGAACGAGTATAACGTTTCTAAATTGCCGGACGCTTCTAAAAACAAAGTGATACAAGCCGTATCGTCCAAATATGAATTCTATGAGATTGAGGTTGAGGTCGCAGTGATGCCTGAAGTCACGCTCAACAATAAGACAATCGGTTTCTCCTTTTTTCAGAAAAAACTCGACGAAATCACCAGCTTGAATGATATGAATGAAGACTTGGGTGACGATTATGAAGATACCATGATGGAGGCCTGTAATTCCAACGAAGGAGAAATACCCCATTGGCTATTCGATAGCAAGGACCTGGCCTCGGGAAAACTCAGTTATGACGGAGGGAAGAAATGGGCCTATAACCTGAAACTGGACAAAGAATCCTATATGTTGGTTACGCTGTCAATCTCTTACCAGTGTGAATCGATTGTTGCGGCAAGCAGGAGTGGAGGAAAGACCAGTGCCGTTCATGTGGTCTATCTGTATCGTTACGGCGGGAAAGATGTCGATGTCGTTACCCGCGCCGATGACCCGACCGTATGGGGAGAGGATGGTGAGAGTTCAGGAACGCAGCTGCCGCCGTGGGTCATCCCTGTTGCTGTAGTCAGCATCGGCATTCCAATCGGTTACACCTTGCTGCGTAACCGTCGCAAGAAAGAAGAGGAAGGCCTGCCGCCTACCGACGGACCCACACCAGGCGGACCATATAACGGGCCAGGTGGACCAGGTGGACCATACGATCCATACGGTCCGTATCAAATGCCAGTCCAAGATCCAAATATGGGAACGGTGACAATGGGGCAGCCCGTGACACCCGTTGTCCCACCACCAGCGCCTCCAGTACCACAGGAGCCGTACGTGATACAGCCACAGGAGAGCGAGCAAAACGAGAAGGAGCCAAGCACCTTCAAGATGATTCTCTACAAGGAGTTCGATGACTCGCTGATGGTGGGCGATGAGCCCCAAATGGTGGGAGCCCGTATCGAGGAGATTACCGCCAAAGGCAAAAAGATACAGCGTCTGGACCTGACTGCCCAGATCGAAATCGTGGAAGGCAACAACATCACCATCGTCGAGAGAGGCATGGCCGAGGAATACCGCGCCGCGCTCATCAAGGTGGAAGAGTTGCCCAAGAAACAGCCTTGGGAGGGCGACATCACGTTCGTCTTCAACGCTCCCGGCGGATCGCTGCGCAACAAGGTCGTCTTCAACATCGTGGACGGCGAGATAAGATTCTTCCAGGAGAACCTCACCCTGCCGGCCCGTTATGAGAAGGAAGTGAAACTGCCTTTCATCGTCCTGGGCATGAACGACGGTACAGCCAAAATCGAGGCCAAGATTGTCGAAGAAGGGCATGATGAGCCGTCCGAGGACTACAACATCAGGACGGAATGGAACGAAAAGGAACAACGCTACTACGCCATCATTAAAGACTTGCTTACCGAAGAGAAGGCCGACAAGGGCATTCCGGGCAACTACATCGGTTTCTACGTCAAACTCGAGGCTCACAAAGATGAGCCTGTCAAGCGCGTCATCGAGGGAGTCATGCCCCTCTACCGCTACTATATGGGCCTTGTCATGCGCATGGACGGCAACGTGAAATGTTTCCTTGAGGAGTACAACCCCTCAAAACATGATTCCAAGTACAAGACAACGCAGCCCGATGGCAAGGAGTACGTTCCCGCCGAGCAGGAATGCTACCTGAAGCTCTACGATTATGACGAAGAGAAAAACCAGCTGTTGATTATTGATCCCAATCCGCTGGATATCAAGTGGACAATAAAGGACCTCAAAGACCAGGGCGGAGCCCAAAAGGTGATGAGAGACCTCATCGGCAATGAAATTTCGGAGATGGGAATGAATGCAGCACTGGCCGCAGCAGGCTTAGGCAGCATCGGCACCCTCGTGTCGGCAGCCCACTCCCAAGTCTTCAGTAATGTGGAAAAGGAGCGCATCTTAACGCTCCAGAAACAAGTTGTAGACCTGGGTTTGTCGTTCGAGGCCTAATGGATAGAGGATACTGATGAAGCCGACGGGAAGATCTACTATGTGCTGCGCAGTGTCAAGGGTGCGCTCAGGTCGCCCAACCGCTTTGATGTGGAGATGGAGGTGACCGCCGAGTACAAGAGAAAGACCTACAGCTACAAACGCATAGTCCACCTGCTCTCGCAGCCTGTGCGAGAGCACACAAACATGGAAAGCGAGATGGAGGCCCTCAAGAAGGACGAAAGAATCAGGCATGGCCTGGAGGAGATTTTAGGCGCTATTAATGTTCTCGGCATGAACGACGATTGGGGCCCACTGGTCCATTTCATCAGCCTGCAATTAGACTACTACGATGCCACCTACGGCTTTGATAAAAGCAATATCAAAGCCATCCAAAAAACCTACATGCATGCCTTGGAGCGACTGAGAGAAGAAGCCCACGAGGTTTCTGATGAGGCGACGCGCATCGACAAACTGGAGTGGTATAATTTTGAGTGGTGGATTCAGCGCTCGCTGGAGGGACACGATTATCTCGAGAAGCAGCACTGGCTTGTGCGTGTTGGCTGGGCTATCTTATCCTTAGGCTATTCGGAGTTAGTCTTCAATATTCCCTACAAGATGAAGGAATATGTTGACAGCGAAGAAAATGCGACCGTCGGAGGCGGCTTTGTCGTTGGCGTCAAGGAGGCAGCCTGGCATTTCGGGACCGAAGTGGCATTTACCTTTACCCTCGGCGCTGCGGGAGTTGTCGTTAAAACTGTCGGCAAGGGCGCGAGCGCTGCTGGTCGAGGCGTCGTTAATGTCGCAAAAGGAGTTATAAAAGCCGGTACTAAGGAAGCGCTCAAGGCCGGTGGTAAAGCGACGGGCCAAGTTATTAAGTCTGTCACCAAGGAATCGCTGAAATCCGGCGTCAAAATGGGAAAGGAAGCCATGGCGGAAACTTTTAAGGTCATGGGGCAGACCTTGAAGAATGAGGCCATCACCAGGCTGAACAGTTGGGCGAAGAAGCAAATAGGGAATACGGCCCACAAATACTTAGAGGGAAAGGTGAAGTCATTCTTCTCGGGTACAAAGGGTGCTGCAAACACTTCAAAATACGTTGCAGCAGAGGCTGGCGCTCTGGAACAGGCCGTAAAGAACGTAGAGGACCTGAAGACCATGGTTGAGATGGTCCAATGGAATCCCACCCCTGAGAATGTGCGGCTGATGAACCAACTTATCTTTGTGTGCCAGGCCGACAAGCAGACCATGATGCTGCTCAAGACCCCCAGGCTCCTGGGCGGCAATCCCAGGCTCGCGGGTGAGAGTCTCAAGTCTGTGAAAAAGTATTTCAACAATCTGCTCAGAAAGGTTTACGACGAGACCGACGATCTTGTTATGAAAGACCTGGCCAAAGCGGGAAAGATTAACATCAGCAAAGTCCATGTCTATAAGGGTGCCACGGGGTCGAAGGGCGACTTGTTGAAACAGGGTTTGGATATCACGTTTGACCGCGACGTCACTTACTACTACATCGGTGCCGACAAGGAGATGCATTACTTCAGTCAGCGGTATGTGGAGGCCCTCTACGCCAAACACTTCCGCAATGTGGTCAACTCCCGCACGTTGAGTCCAAACAAACTGTCCTTCAAGCCCGCCAACGTGAGCAAAGAGACGCTGAAGAAGATGGAACAGATGGAGGCGCAGAAGGCCGCTGTCGCCGCCAGGGTATATGACCAGACCGTGATTGAGGACGTCCTCAACCATGAGGAGAGTTATGGCGTGGACCTGGAACGCATGATTAACAAGGAACTTCATGGCGAAGCCCTGCGTAACCCCGCCAAAGTGGCCGATGCCGTGTTCCACAAGGGCGCAGAACGCTTTGACCGTGCCGACAGGCTTTGGTCTATGGCCCGCACGGCCGAAGGCAGAATAAAGAAAGAATTTCTGGAGAGACGCGCCGTGAGCGAGATGATGGAAGGTTGCCGTCAACTCCAGAAGACGTTCGACCTCATCAGTTCCCGCGACGCAAAGCGCCACATCATCTCGAAAATTCCCACTCGTCTGAGGGATGCCATTGATCTTCTGCGTAAACTGAACGGCGTCGAGACCAAGCTCAGTGAAGTGGAAGCAGGATTGGACAAAATGGGTTACTCCTTCCTCAACCTCGCCGATGATGTCAGCGAAGCCTGCATCAGTGTGGGATAATCACATCAATGATAAAGCATAATAACGTAAACTAAATAATATAAACCAAAAACTTATGAAATACTGTTCACAATGCGGGACCCAACTTCCCGATCATGCTCAATTTTGTGCCAACTGCGGGGCACGAATGCAGGCTCCACAGCAGGCCCCACAACAACAGGCTCCTTATCAGGCCCCACAACAACAGGCTCCTTATCAGGCCCCACAACAACAGGCTCCTTATCAGGCCCCACAGCAACAGGCTCCTTATCAGGCCCCACAGCAACAGGCTCCTTATCAGGCCCCACAGCAACAGCCCCCTTATCAGGCCCCACAGCAACAGGTTCCCTATCAGGCGAGCAACCAACAATACGCTCCTCCACGGGAGAACAGGACGTTATGGGATAAGATGAAGGAGAATTACCGCACCAACAGGGAGATACAAAAACAACGTTACAAGAGTGTCAAGTGGTGGATATGGGTCATCATTGCCACTGGTTTAATGATCATCATGAATTTAAATCTGTAATAACTACTAAATCATATCGTATGAAAAAGATTATTTATTTCCTGGCAGTTCTGGCACTGATGTGCTCGTGTGAAAAAGACAAGCCGGGTCCTCATCGTGCTGAAATGGAGGCATTTGCCAAAGCCAACATTCCTAATCCCGACACCTACGAGTTCGACTTTGAGGGCACCAGGAGGCAGTACTCCTATGCTATCAGCTTGACTGAGTATCGGCTATTCTTGGAGAAATTGTTGAAAGAGCCTGGAGCCGACACCGCTGCCATTCAAGCTGAAGATGACAGAATACAGGAGGCTTATGAGAAAGCAGGCAGCGACATTGCCTGCTACGAGTACTCCTTGCACTTCTGGCACAAGGGCGGTCAAGACGGCAAGATGCCGTTGCCGGGAGTTGTTGTGGCACGCTACGATGCCAACGACAAACTCATGGTGATGACCATGAAACCCGACACGCTCACCGATGACCCTGCCATGAATATGATGATTGAAAAAGGGTGGCTGAAAAAAAGCGCTGAGCCACAACCTGATTATCAGGACATGATATTGGAGGGGACAAAGTGACGCAAGCCGTCCCGAAACTCCCAGACTGCAATGTCACACCTCGATTGTTGAGGAATAATAATAGAAATCGTTGAGCACCGTCCGGAGGAAGGCATCGGCATACATGTTTTGAGTGACCTGTATGCCAAGGAATTGCTGTACCTGCACAGCCAGCTTGTATATGAGTTCGTCACGACGGTTGAAGTCGGGGTTGTAGAGGGTGCGTGTGATGACGTCCACCTGGCTGGTGGATAATGAGGCGGCCTCGGGATAGGTGGGTTCATAGCCTTGCTGGACATAGCTGAAATCGTTCATTGAGAAGAAGTCATAACTGTTGGATGACTGTTTTATCACAATGGTGCCTGCAGCGAGGTCTCCCAAGCGTTGCCGATGCTTGGTAAAGAGGATAAACACCAGTCCAAGAAAACCGGTAAGAAAGGTATCAATCGGGTAGAGAAGCCATCGTAACAGGCAACAGCCCACCGAGGGTGAACCTCCGTCAAGCGTCACCACCCGCATTTTCATAGCCATCTTTCCCAGACTCTGCCCATTAGCGAAAATCTCACAGGCAGGATAATAACAGATGACCGGGAAAGAAAAGATGACCAAACACGCTATAAGGACCACGTCACTGGGATTGTGCAAGCCGTCCAGAACGCTAAAGCAAATCAATGACATCACAACGGAATAAACAGAAAGGGCGATATAGTCAATCAGAGCGGCCAATAGTCTATCTCCCACACTGGCAGGAGTTTGGGTAAGTTCCACATATTGACCGGTGATAATTGACGATTGCGCCATAACCTTTTCGTCCCGTTAGTTTTAAAAGAATATGTTGCAAAAGTACTAATAATTGTCTAATTTTGCAACAGAAACCAATTCCTGTTTCTCCAATGTCATGAGAGAGTCCGTATTCATCAAACAAAACATCGCACGATGGCGAGACTATCAAAGACGTCTTGCGAATCCATCGTACGAGGACCCAGACACACTGGCACAGATGTACACCGAGTTGACATCTGACCTGGCTTTCTCTCGCACTCATTTTCCCGATGCCACCATCACCTCGATGCTTAACGCCATGACGCTCAAGCTCCATAACGAAATCTACAGTGGGCATCAAGAAAAATGGTCACGCCTGTGGACATTCTGGACCGATGAGGTGCCACAAGCGATCTACGATAACCGCAAGGCGATGCTCTCGGCGCTGGCCGTGTTTGTGTTCTTTCTGTTAGTGGGCATCGTTTCGCTGTTCAACGATGACAATTTCGCCAGACTGATCTTGGGGGATGGATATGTGGACATGACTATCGAGAACATCAGGAAGGGAGCACCCACTGGCGTCTATAGCCAAGGTCCGGAAGCCCTGTCGTTCTTCGGCATCATGCTCAACAACCTGCGGGTGGATGTCATCTGCGTCTCGTTGGGCATTTTCACGCCATTTGCAACGGCGCTTGTCATGATGTACAACGCCATCATGGTTGGGGCGTTCACCTTTTTCTTCTTCCAGTATGGCGTGTTTGGCGATGCCATGATGGCCATCATGCAACACGGAACACTCGAGATTTCCACGATAGTGCTCTCGGGAGGAGCCGGTTTTGTGATGGGGTCAGGATGGTTGTTTCCTGGCACCTACAGTCGCATGCAAGCATTCCGCCGCAAGGCCAAGGAGGGCCTCAAGATTGCCGTGAGTATTTTTCCCGTGACCGTCGTTGCCGCATTCATCGAGGGATATCTCACGCGGCACACCGAGTACCCTGTCGCCTTCAGGGTGATGGTGATTGTATTGTCGGCCATGTTCATTATTTTCTACTTTATTGTTTTACCTTACTTAAAGGGGCGCAAACGCCTGAGGGAATCAGCAAGCGATGAACAGCAACCGACTCTATAAGCGCCGCACGATCTCCGAGAATTTGAACATGGTGTTCGACTTCGTGGGAGAGAACTGGAGAAAGTGGTTCAAGATGATGATCTACTATCTCCTGCCATTCAGCGTGCTGCTCGGCACCACCATCGCCACTTTCCACGACGAATCCAACGCATCAATGTCCAATACGGCCTATGGCTTCGCCATCGTTTTGTTCTTCATTGGCTGTGCCCTGGTCACTGCACTGCAGATATTGCTGGTCCAGTGGCATGAAAATCACAATGGCACGCTCGACGGGTGTGATGCTGCCAGCATGTGGAAGATAATGCCGAAAACATCGCTCAAATGCCTTGGTGTCATGCTATTATGGACACCTCTGCTAGCGCTGTCATTTTTGGCAATCATCTTGCCCATTATAGGATTTGTAGTCATCTTCGCCGTGTTGCCCATATTCTTGCTGTGCCCCATCATGCTACTTGAGTCCAACAACTCCATGTCGAGCATGAGCAAGCGTGCATTTTCTCTGGGCTACAAGAAGTGGGGCACACTCATCCTTATAGCGGTGGTCATGGTTCTAGTGTCGGTGCTCATTAACAATGCCGTCACCTTCCCTCTAGGCTTTTTTGTGGTAGTAGAATCACTTCTGGAACAATCCGACTCGGTAATGTGGGCATTCAGCCTGGACGTCCTCCGTTACATACTGTGTGTGGCCGAGAGCTTTATGATTTTTGTGGAAATCGGCTTGCTTGTTCTTGCGATGACTTTTCATTATGGCAGTGTGGCGACCGAAGTTGAGGACATCGGCCTGGAGCAAGATATTGATAACTTTTCCCAACTGAAATAGACCTTGATTATGATATCGCCCCGTGACACAATAGCTGCCAATGATTCGGTACTGGAAGCGTTCCGGAACTCAGGGGACTATGACTATGCGCGAGAGCTGGTGCCCAACCATGAGGTTAACTATTTTGACCGTTTGTGGCGCTCTCTCGACGATTTTGTCGACATGGGAAATCCTGCAGATGAAATCCCCAATTGGCTCTGGTGGGCGATGGGGGCGCTGCTGCTGATGGCCTTGTGCTATCTCATCTGGAGGTATCGGACAAGCTTGTTCGGCCCTCGAGTAGTTGACATTAAAGAAGAGGAGATTACCGAAGACGACATTAACGAGGTGGACTTTGACCAACTCATCGCCGAAGCCGTAAAAAATGGAGACCACCTGATGTTGTGCCGATTGCGGTATCTACAGACCTTGAAAGCTGCAAGCGACGCGTCGCTGGTGGCTTGGCGCCGCTACAAGACGCCCATGCAATATGCCATGGAGTGGCAGGATGATGACTTCAATGTCATGACCAACCACTTCCTGCGCATCCGTTATGGTCACTACACGGCCGATGCCGCGCTGGCCGAAGAGATGCGCTCACGCCAGGAAGCAGCGCTGGCGCGCATTGCCGGCAGCAACGGCAAGCAAGAGCCCGCCAATCATGAAGAGGAAGGAGGTGTGCAGTCATGAAAGTCAATGGTGTATTTGTCGCTGTGATCATTGTGCTCATGGCAGTGATGATACTCTTTGAAATGAACGCACCAAACCGTTTCCACTGGGATGAATATTCGCAAAGCTACAGCAGCAAGCAACCCTTTGGATGCTATGTGATGGATAGCGTGCTGCGGGCTTCAGTGCCTCAAGGATACGAGGTGCGTGGGTCAGACATCGAGAAGTGCCTTGATGACTCGCTCAAAGCGGGCAAACACACGTTCCTCTTCACGAACAACATTGATCAATTCATCAATTTGGAAGATATTGATTTTTTCGGGTTAATCGAGGAAGGTAACAACGTCATCATCGCTACTGATAGCTATATTTACTCTGATGACGATGACACCTTCAATGAGAAATTGGAATTCAATGTTGAGTCCATCGATTATTACAGTTATTATGATAATTTTCAGTTATTGAGTGACAGCTCTTGCTATGATCTCATCAATTGGCTCCCTAATGAGAGGTTCTATGCTGCTACCTTTAAGGTAAACAGAGCCTTCTGTCACTATCAACTCAATATGACAAGTTCATTCCGTTCCTTGATGACGCACAACAGAGGTAATGAGCAATACCAAGGGATATATGACTACGCAGTTGAGGACGATAAGCTTACCCATACTGTGGCGGGTATCCGAGACTATGGCAAGGGCAAGATAGTTGTGACAAGCATGCCATATCTGTTCACCAATTATGGCATCCTCGATGACACGATGCGGCAGTTAGTGCTACGCCTGTTGACTGTGTGTGGCAACTTGCCCATCGTGCGCTATGACTCGACACTCATCAGCCAGGAGACCAGCGAGCAGGAATCGGAATCTGAATCACCATTGCGCTATCTGCTGGCCAACCGTCCACTGCGATGGGCATTCTATCTTGCCCTTGCAACAGTGGTGGCCTCTGTGATTTTCTCGGCCAGGCGCCGTCAACGCGTGATACCGGTCATCAAGCCGCCTGTGAATCACATGATGGATTTCGTTAAACGAATCGGAGGCATCTACTACAAGCGACACAACAACGTGGACCTGCTTATCAAGAAATATGTCACATTCAGCAACGACTTGCGAGCCAAGGCAATGATTGATATTGACAACTATGACTTCCTTGACGATGAGCTGATGTCGCTGTCTAATCGCACTGGCATCCCCTTCAACGAGCTGCAACAGCAGATACGCGATGTGGTGATGGCCACCAATGCGCCTAAAATCAGCGATGATCGGCTGAAACAACTCATCGACATGATGAACAATATTTTGCAAAGAATCAACATCTAAAAATCATATACGACAATGGAACAAACGACAGCCCCCCGCCTTGATTTGGCACAGTTTTCGGCCCAAGTGAGGCAGATAAAAGAAGAAATCGCCCGTGTAGTGGTGGGACACAATCAGGTTGTGGACCTCTTGATTGCGGCCATCCTCGCCGATGGCCACGTGCTGCTCGAGGGTGTACCCGGTGTGGCAAAAACCCTCCTGGCCAGGCTCATAGCCCGACTGATTGATGCCCGCTTCAGCCGCATACAGTTCACCCCCGACCTGATGCCCAGTGACGTGCTCGGCACCACGGTGTTCAACATGAAAACGAGCGAATTTGACTTCCATGAAGGTCCGATTTTTGCCAACATGGTACTCGTGGACGAAATCAATCGCGCTCCGGCAAAGACCCAGGCTGCCCTCTTTGAAGTGATGGAGGAGCGCCAAGTGAGCATTGATGGCATCACCCACCACATGGCAGACCCCTACACCATCATTGCCACACAGAACCCCGTGGAGCAAGAGGGTACCTACAAACTGCCCGAGGCTCAGCTTGACCGCTTCATGTTCAAGATTGTGATGGGTTACCCCACAGTTGAGGAAGAAAAAATCATCCTGCAACGGCATCAGGCCAACTCACGCCTGGCAAAACTGGAAGACATCAAACCCATCATCTCCAAAGACTCGCTGCTGGCACTGCGAGAGACCATGGGCGCGGTGGTGATCGATGATTCGTTGTTGGGCTATATCGCCCAGATCGTGCAACAGACCCGCACAAGCAAGGCAGTGCTCCTGGGCGCCTCGCCTCGCGCTGCCGTGGCAATGTTGCAGTCCTCCAAGGCCCTCGCCCTCATCTATGGTCGTGATTTTGTCACCCCCGACGACATCAAGTTTGTGGCACCATCCGTGCTTGACCACCGCATTATCATCTCAGCCGAGGCCGAGATGCAGGGTTACACGGCCTCTAAGGTTGTGACCACGCTGGTCAACAATGTCGAGGTGCCCAAGTGATATTTTAACCAAGCGCCGCTGCTATGTTTCTGCCCGTTCGTTTCTACTATACAGCAATCGTGGTGACCGTTGTCCTGGCGTTGGGACAACTGTGGCCGCCCATGTTCTACGTGGGGGCAGCATTGCTGGTGCTGTTTGCCTTGACGCTCATCGCCGACATCGCCATGCTGTGGACTCGCCACGGCTTCACGGCAAGCCGACACTGCAGCCAGCGTTTCTCCAATGGCGACGAGAACCCCGTGAGCATTGAGGCGCAGAATGACTACCCCTTTGCTGTCAAAGTGAACATCATCGATGAAATCCCTCACATCTTCCAGCGCCGAGACCTGAACTTCAAGATGCGCTTGCAAGCTGGCGGGAACGGAACGGTGGACTACACCCTGCGGCCCACCAAGCGTGGAGTGTACGGGTTTGGACACATCAGGGCATTCGTCTCCTCCCCCATCGGCCTCGTGCAGCGACGTTTCACCTGCGGCGAGCCCGCCGATGTGGCGGTTTATCCCAGCTTCCTCATGCTCAACAAGTATGAGTTCCTGGCCTTCAGCAACAACTTGAACGAGCTGGGCATCAAGCGCATCAGGCGCGTGGGCAACAACACCGAGTTTGAGCAGATCAAGTCCTATGTCCAGGGCGACGACTACCGCCACATCAACTGGAAAGCCAGTGCGCGAACGCATCATCTCATGGTGAATGTTTACACCGACGAACGGTCACAGCAAATCATCAACGTCATCGACAAGGGGCGCATCATGCAACAGGCATTCTCGGGAATGACCATCCTCGACTATGCCATCAACGCGTCGCTGGTACTCTCTTATGTGGCCCTGCATCGCGACGATAAGGCAGGCGTCATCACCTTCGCCGACGAGTTCAGTGACTTCGTCAAGCCCGATCGCGGCCCCACGCAGATGAACGACATTCTTGAATGCCTCTATCACCAGACGACCGACTTTGCCGAGAGCGACTATTCCACATTAGTCGTCAACGTGAACCACCTGGTCGGGCAACGCAGCTTGCTCATACTCTATACCAACTTCTTTGACTACACCAGCATGTTGCGGCAGTTACCCTACCTGCGGCAACTCAACAGCCGTCACCGACTGATAGTCGTCTTTTTCGTCGACGAAGAACGCCGGGATTTCATCAACCAACAGCCGCATAGCATCAAGGATTATTACGAGCACGCCATTGCCGCCAAAATCGACAACGAACAGTCGCTCATCATCAACACCCTGCGTCAGTATGGCATCAACAGCCTGCTCACCTCACCACAAAACCTCTCGGTCAACGTCATCAACCGCTACCTCGAGATGAAATCCCGCGGCATGTTCTAACCAGCGGACCCCGCATCATTACAGATTACCCATACGATAGCTCGGCCAATATACCGAGGCATAATTATGGATCCCACACCCGGATTCCACGCATCTTCAGCACGTGCTCTAATGAATAAGCCACCTGCGAATGTTAGCGTTATTTGTTGTTAATTCAAATGATCCTTTGTAACTTTGCAACCGAGTGTAAACCCGTTTTTATCAACCTGATAAATATGACTGATATGACACGAGCTAGGAAAATTATCACAATGTTTGCCTTGGTGCTGATGAGCAGCCTCCTGACATTCGCCAAGGACAGCGCACCGACCGCAACTCAAAACAAGACAACTGACAACAGCAATGATTTCGCCTGCAACCTGTTCCGCTCCATCTACGAGCAGAAACAGAGCGATGGCAGCTTCATCATGTCCCCCATTAGCGTGGGCTATATGCTGGGAATGCTCAATGATGGCGCTGAAGGTGATACACAACGCCAGATTACCGACGTGCTTGGGCTGGATGTTTCGGCACAAGAGATCAACCAGCATTTCAAGAAGATAATGGATGAAGCCTCCAGCGTTGACTCAACGGTGACGATTAAAATCGCTAATAGCATCAACATCAACTCGGCTAGGGGCTACCGCCTTATCCCAAAGTATAAGGAGAATATGCAGAAGTTTTACGATGCCCAAATCGATGCGTTTCCCTTCACCGATGACAGGAATGTGGACATCATCAACAACTGGTGCAACACCCACACCGATGGCATGATCCCCAAAATCCTTGACAGTCTCGACCCCTACGCCGCAATGTATCTGCTCAACGCTGTCTTCTTCAAGGCGTCGTGGACCGACAAATTTGACCCTAATAATACCCGCAATAGGATTTTCACAAAGCAGGACGGCACTATCCTCGAGCACAAGATGATGCACGTTGCCATAAAAGCCGCTTACGGCTCTAACAACTTATGTAAGATGCTGCGCCTGCCCTATGGCAACGGCAGCTACAGCATGTATGTGCTGCTTCCACACGAGGGCAAGACCGTCGGCGACATCATCCAGAGCCTATCGGCGCAACAACTGGAGCAGCAGCGAACGCAGGAAATGACGATTCACAATGTGGATATCATGATGCCCCGCTTCACAACCGAAAGCGAGATCAAACTTGAGCAAGTCCTCTCATCGATGGGAATGCCGCTGGCTTTCCATTATCTCGCTGCCCAATTCTCCAAAATGATCGAGGATGAAGAACTCTGGGTTTCGATAATGATGCAGAAGGCTAAAATCGAGGTCAATGAAAAGGGGACCAAAGCCACTGCCGTTACTATTGCCAAGGGGGTTACAAAATCATTGTCGGGCGACAACCGCCCAAGGCACGTGGAATTCCATGCCACGCGCCCATTTGTATATTACATCGTCGATAGCAGCACGGGCACGATTTATTTCATGGGCACCTATTGCGGTGAAGAAGGCGTGGCCATTTCCACCGAAGTGACGATAGATATAGATAGTATTGACAGCCATGATGCCGTTGAAATCCTTCCGGAAGTGACGATAGAATCTTACGGCAGAAGAGGTAAAAACAGGCCCCTGCCAGAATTGACGATTAATCACAGAGGCTACAGCGTAGAACAAAAGCCCCAGTTCCCGGGTGGAGATGCTGCACTGATGAAATACCTCCTGTCGCACATCATCTATCCGCCCATGGCTGCCGAGAACAATATTGAGGGAAGGGTCATTGTGCAGTTCCTTGTTGACAAGACGACTGGCAAGGTCGGTGAGGTAAAGGTTGTCCGCTCTGCGGACAAATACCTTGACAAGGAGGCTATCCGCGTCGTGAAATCCTTACCCAAATTCACCCCAGGCAGCCACAATGGTGAGCCCGTTGATGTGTGGTACGTGCTTCCAGTGACTTTCATGATGTAGCCCAAGAGAAACGATAAAAGCCCGACGATCATCGCAGTTGCTTTAATGCGAAAGACTAACAATGGTTTCAGAATCCTTTCAGGACCTAAAACAACGCACAAAACCCGCTGACTTCAGCGGGTTTTGATTTCCTGTGCGCCTGATAGGAGTCAAGTTCGCGCCTCACAAAACCTTTAAAAACCTCCCGACGCCTGATAGACAGAGCTTTTCCAGGAAGCCGATGAGGCGTTAAAAGGCGCGGAAAGGCGTTGAACGGCGCAAAAAGGGGGAGCGTACGCTCCCCCTTGAAATGCAACAATAGACTATCATCATAATATCAATTCACGACACATTTGGACAACAATGAGCAAAACTTTTCATATCTTTGCAGTGCTTACTAAAAGTTGTATGCGTTAATGTGATAATTTACGATTTATCTACGGTGAAAATTGTCGTAACATGGATATAGAGAATCAGAAAATAGATTATAAAAGTATCCGCAAAATTCGCACGGGTGATAAGGGCTTTAAAGATTTGGCGATATCATGTGTAGCCTTTGCTAATGCATTAGGAGGAACGTTGTATATTGGCATAGAAGATGATACACTAACTCCTCCCGATGGACAAATTATTGGCGAGGCTGAAGTCAATGATGCTGTATCGCGCTTGAACAGTTTATGTTTCAATGTGAGTTTGTCTTCCTCGGGATTAATAAAACACGAAAATGGCGGGGATTTCTTCAAGATTGATGTTGCTCCGTCAACAAAGTCCATAGCTACTACATCTGATGGCAAGATATATCGTAGAATTGCAGACAAATGTGAGCCAGTTCGCAACGAGGACTTGCAACGATTGTCTATTGAAAAAGGTGCCTACCAGTGGGAATTATTGTCAACGCGTTATTTACTTTCAGATTTACCCGTTGAGAATATTAAACGTTTTGCTAATGACATAAGACAATCTGACCGAGTCAAGGAGCATGTCAAACAGATGTCCGATCCTGAGATTCTAGAGCATTACAATCTTGTGGATAACGAAAAGGTCACCAATTTGGGTGTCCTATGGTTAGGTAATGCCAAACAACGCAGCCGCATTTCCTTCCCTATCACAGTACAATACATTGTTTATAACCACTTGGAGCAGAAAGTGAGAAAGGTGGAATGGCATGACAATACACTTAATCCCAAAGATCTATTATTGGCAATCGAAGATGAGGCTACAGAATTGTGTTACTCTCATGAATTCCCCGATGGCTTGTTCCGCAAGCAGATCCGTCACTATAATCCCAAGGTTTTGCGAGAATTATTGCTCAACGCTTTTGCTCACAAGAGCTTCACCATCTCCAATGACATTATGATATGCGTTTATCCTGATCGCTTGGAGATTTCCAACCCTGGTGGTCTACCTTTGGGTGTTACCAAAGATAATATCCTTCATCAACGCCATCGCCGTAACCCATACCTTATAACTATTATGAGTGATCTCAAGTTGATGGAGGGAGAGGGTTCTGGTTATGATTTGATTTATGAGCTTAATGGCATGGAAGGCAAGAAACCGCCATTCATTGAGTCTTCATTTAATGAAACTCGTGTAACGCTATATTCTGAAATCCAGAATGTTGATATTCTGCCTTTGTTAGATTATACTCTGAACAACTATAGATTATCTCAGAAAGGTTATATGGCCTTTGGTGCTATTGCTGTATCTTCTAAGTTGCAAGCAACAAAATTAAGTGCCTATCTCCAGCTATCTGACGATGAACGATTAAGGAGTTATGTTGATCCCTTATTACGTGATGGACTCATCACTAAGCGTGGAACCAAAAAAGGAACCACCTACTATGTTAACCCTAAGTTGATAGCCAATTCTAAGGCTAATATAAAGACATCGCTTAAGACCATTGAACCCTACGCTTTAAAAGCATTGATCCTGGAAGATTTGAAGTACCATCCCCAAAGCCTAATCTCTGATATGACAAATCGCCTTCCCGATGTTGAACGGGATGAACTGCGCAAAATGGTTTATAGTATGGTTGGGCATGAAATCAAAGCCGAAGGTAGTAAAACATATAGAAGATATAGCTTGAATTAAGTGGCATAAAAAAAAAGAAAATAAAATAAAACCGAAAAAAGAAAAATATAAGTACCTGATAATCAATAAAAAAATCTTTATCATTAAATTTTTAATAGAAAAAGAAATAATATCATCTCATATAAAGATTTTAAATAAGATCTGCTATCTTTGCGGAATAAAATGAAGACTATATGAAACACATTATTGTACTATTCATAACACTGATGGGTTGCCTTTGTTTGAATGCAGAGGTTAGAATCCAAATGGAGAAGGAGGCTGGGGTTTATAAGGTGCCTTGTCAAGTCAATGGGTTGAAGATGAAGTTCATTTTTGATACTGGAGCGGCAAATGTGTCTATCTCTTCGACATATGCTGAAATGATGCTGGAGAATGGCTATCTCGTAGAATCTGATTTTAAAGGAACCACACAATCTATTCTTGCAGATGGAAGTGTCGTTGATAATGTCGTTGTCAACTTGAGGGATGTTGAAATTGCTGGGCAAACGATTGAAAATGTTACTGCTCTTATTGTCCCTTCTCAAAATGCCCCGCTTTTACTTGGGCAGTCTGTTATTCAACGATTAGGTAAAGTCTCTATTGACGGTGACTATCTCGTCATACATAACGCAAGTATCTATTCTGAAGACGAAATCTCAGCAATATATGATAAGGCAAAAGAGCTTTTAGATAATAAAGTCTATTCTGAGGCTTTAAAAAAGTTTAGAATTGTATACGATTTTTGGGGAGAAGAAACGAGTCCATGGGTACTATACTACATGGGTCTTTGTTATGCTAATCTCGAAGATAATGATTCCGCACAAAGATGTTATTTAAAAGCAATTGAATTAGATGGTGGGGAAAATGTTGATGGTATTCTTTTTTATGTTTATGATAAGTTAGCTGCATCCACTCAGAACCATAGCAAAGAATTTGAGTATTCTATGTTAATGTTGAAATATGCTAAAATAGATATTGAAAGAGCTCTTGCTTATTACAGCGTTGGAGCTTCTTGTTTTTTTCTTAAGAAATACACAGAATCTGTTTCATATTCTGACAAATCCATAAGTGCCTTTAAAATAGTCTTAAAGAAAAGAGAATTAAATTCATACGAGGCTAGTTTTTATATATCTTCATTTCTCGGAAAAGGATGGTCCCAAGAAGAATTGCATAGATATAATGAGGCAATTGAAACATTTACATCCGGTAAAAAAGCCCTTGAGAACTATAAGAACGAGGACTTCTATTTGGAAATGATGGATTGTTTTAATGAAGAATTATCATACTGCTACAATGAGTTGACAAAACATTAATACATCAAAAGGACAGTTCATTAGATACACGACAAACTAGAATAGATTCAGTTTGATAATCAAGGCGGAGTATTCGCATAAACCCCGCCAACAAAACAACTAAAGAATCTGCGATTATCGCAGCTCTTAGAATATATTTTATATTTTAATAGACTTTATAATTCCGCCTACAAGTAATATAAAAGTAATCACATGGAACAACAGTTTTACGAAATATCAAGTAATTCCTCACCTGTCTTTAATATTGCTTTGGCATTGCTTAAAGGGAGAGGACAAGATGAAGTATATAACATCGTTTCTACCGCTCGAATATCCGTTATTGCTCTAAGTCTGGACGTATCAGCTAAGAAAAAGCCCAAGCCTGTTATTAAATACAACCTAGAGGCAAGTTGTCAGAATGAAGATAAAGCAGATGCTGTATCTT
Source organism: Muribaculaceae bacterium (assembly GCA_017557665.1). The sequence goes on from JAFYYI010000031.1 coordinate 66,634, forward strand.
TTAGTTGCGGAATTACTGATTCTCAAACTGCGTTCATTTATGGCTTCACCGTCACTAACAATACTGATAAACGCATCTATATTGAATGGAAAAATGCTAGATTTGACGAAGATCGTTTAGTCTTTGGTACCGACTCTAGATTAACAATGGGCAATCCTAAAGCAGATGAGGCTGTTCCTGCAAATTCAAAATCAATTTGCCGTGCTATTACAAATCAAACGAGAGCTGGCGCCGAATATCTAATGAATTATTTATATAATCCTAAAAAATTAAAGAGCGAGCCTGGAAAAAAATCTGAAATTAAATTAATAATCCCCATAAGATTCTCGGATGATTCTGTTGAAGATTACTTTCTTGTTTTTTCAGTTTGGTACGAAATGCCATCTAAAAACGAGTAATCATCGTGTTTTTTACGCATAGAGGCGGTTACCGTACTTTTTTGGTACGATAACCGCTTTAATTATGCATCAAGGCAATTAACTTCGCTCATTAGCGTCCATTAAAAAATTGCAATAATCGTTCTAAACCATTGGCATTCTGTTAGTTATACTAAAAATTAGAGTCAACGGATTTGAAATCGCAATCTTACTGATTGTTAAGTACTTGGCAAAAAACAGCATTGATTTTGAGCCTTTTATAAAATCAACTAACCGGCATTTTGCTAGATTTAGATTTTTAGTGGACAGCAATGAACTTCGCTATTCCCACAGGGTTGGACCAATTGGGCGATAACCACTTTTAATGGAACCGCATCATGCGTTAAACGGCGTCTAAAGGCGCTCGACGGTTCAATAGGGGGAGCCTATGCTCCCCCTAGTATTGGATTCATTGATAGTAACTTTTAAAGCTTTTTTTCTTAATTCAGAGATAGGGGTTCTATGGGCTGAGATGTGCGTTTTTCATTTTGGTAGATACATTTGACACTAGCAATGGCCAAAACTGAAATCATTGGCTTTGATTGTTGAATTATTCATAAAAAAGGACTATCTTTGCAATAGAATACTTTGCTTTTCAAGATGGGCAACAAGGCATTGACTTTTGCTATCTAACATTGAACAAGCCTTTGGAACCACTCTTTAATTCTTAAGGACAAAATACAAGAGATATTCATCGCATTATATAATAATTTGTTTATATGAAAATAAAGGAAGTCAGACTTAATAAATTTAAGCGTTTTACTGATTTAACAATTACAGATATTCCTGAAACAGCTAAGTTGGTAATACTTGTTGGCCCAAACGGTTGTGGGAAATCCTCTGTATTCGAAGGATTCAATTATTGGTATAAACTGAAGGGTTTTGGCACTGTCGGAGAAAAAGATTACTATCTTAAAGAGGGGGATAAAGGAGATAATAGAGATGGTGATTGGTTCTCTAACAAAGTACAGATACTTACTCATGATACCATATTATACGATCAAAACAAATTACATGGGATCATGTACTTTCGTACAGCCTATCGTCACGAACCTGATTTTACAACGTCAAAATTATCAAGGCAACAAAATCCGAAAGACAGAATTCAATTTGATACATTAATGAAAACGGATATGTCAGTATCCGAAAATTATCAAAGATTAGTTTCAAAGACATTATCGGGTATATATGATTCCAATAATGACAATAAATCTGTAGGGGATTTAAGGGAAGAACTCGTTGGGAGAATAAGGCAATCATTGAATAATGTATTTGAAGATTTACAATTAGTATCTATTGGCGATCCGCTTTCAAATGGAAGTTTCTATTTTACAAAAGGTCGCTCAGAGAATTTTCATTATAAAAACCTTTCTGCTGGGGAGAAATCTGCCTTTGATTTGTTGCTGGACCTGGTGATTAAAGCGGCGTATTATGAAAATACTGTGTATTGCATAGATGAACCAGAACTTCACATGCATACAGCACTTCAATCAAAATTACTATCAGAATTGTACAACTTGATATCAGATGGTTCGCAGTTGTGGTTGTCAACTCATTCTATTGGTATGCTTAAGGCTGCGAAAGATCTTGAAGAACAGAATCCGAATACAGTTTGCTTCTTAGATTTTTCTGAAATAGATTTTGATACATCCGCAGTAATTCGCCCATCAACTATAGATGCTACTATTTGGAAAAAGTTCCTTGAGTTAGCTTTTGGAGACTTTGCTAAACTGATAGCTCCACAAAAAGTAGTATTTTGTGAAGGAACTGTCAAAGGACGTCACTATAAGAATTTTGATGCACAGATATATGGACGCATCTTTTCTTCAAAGTACCCAGATACTTCGTTTGTTTCAATTGGTTCATGTTCAGAACTTGAGGACGATAATAATGTTAGTATGAGAATTATTTCACAAGTTCTTCAAAACTCCACAAAAATTAGGTTTGTTGATAGGGATGATAAAAGTGAGGAAGAAGTAGCAGAATTAAACGCACAAGGCATTAAGGTCTTGAAAAAAAGGCATATTGAGTGCTATCTTTTGGATGATGAAATAATTACAAAATTGTGTCATTCATACAATAAAGAAGATATAATAGAGGAGTGCCTCAAGGCAAAAGAACAAGCAATAGCTGAAAGTGTGGAAAGAGGAAATCCTACCGATGATATTAAATCTGCAAGTGGGAAGATATATACTGAGCTAAAACGGATATTATCATTGACACAATGCGGAAACACAAAAGATGCTTTCTTTAGAGATACAATTGTGCCTTTAATTACAGAGGAGACACAAATCTATAAAGATTTAGAATCCGAGATTTTTGGATAATTCTTTATGCAAAACAAAAGAAAGAAAAAAAGGGACAGTTCTTTTGACGTAAAATCCAACAACAATCATGGGCTCAGTTTGATTTCAGGAGCAAATATTAACGCATAAAACCCGCTGGAGTTCAGCGGGTTTTTGTTTTACTTGTGCGCCTGATAGGACTCGAACCTACACAACTTGCGTTACCAGATCCTAAGTCTGGCGTGTCTACCAATTTCACCACAGGCGCGTGGCTTGCTCCATCGTTGCGGGTGCAAAGGTAGTAATTTTTTAATTAACAGTTAATAGTTAACAGTTAATAGTTTTTTACCCTGGGGGATTTGTCACCCTTGCTGCTGGATGGTGGCGAGGATCTGCTTGAGCTGCTCGTCGGCTGCTGTGAGTTTATTTCGGCAGATGTCAAGGAGCTCCTTGCTGCGCTTGGTGTAGGCGCTCAGGTTGTCGATGCTGCACTGGGGGTCCTGCATCTTCTGTACAAGCTGCTCGAGTTCGGTAACAGCCTCGGTGTAAGTCATTTCTTTGTTCTCTTCCATTTTCTTCTAAACTACGAATTTTACGATTTAAACCATTATTTTGGCATCCGCGTTCTTGTTTATATAAAATACGAATTACGCGAATTAAACTAATTATTTGGCATACGTGCTCTTCTAAACTAGCGACTTAATCCACGGTGGCATCGGCGGTGCCGTCGGCAAATTGCATGGTTACTCGCTCGCCAGGGTTGATCTGGCTGGCTGCTGTGACGCATTTGCCGCCGGCCCACACGAGTGAATAGCCGCGTTGCAGGGTGTTCTCGGGAGACAGCAGGGCGGCTTTCTCACCCAGTGCCTTGAGACGTTGCTGCTCGCGCTGCATGGCATGCTCGACGGCCTGGCTCATGCGCTCTGAGGCGCGATCAAGACGGGTGCGCTGTGCGGCAATCAGGTTGTTGGCTGCCAGGGGAATGCTCTTGGCATAGTTGTCAAGCCTGATGCCATTGGTCTCGATGATGCGGCGTGCGGCAGCAGGAATCATGCCCGTGTAGTAGGTCAGCTGTTCGCGTGCATGCCCCACGGTCTCGCGCACAGCGGTGACGACGGCCTCCTGCAGCTCGTCGAGATGGGCCAGGGCATTGGTACCCCGCTTGATGAGCCACTCGGCAGCAGCAGTCGGTGTCTTGACCCTGACGGCGGCCACAAAGTCGAGGACCGTCTCGTCGCGGTCGTGCCCGATGCCGACAATGACCGGCAACGGGAACTGAGCCACGGAGGCTGCCAAATCATAGTTGTCAAACGAATTGAGTTCGGACGTCGCACCCCCGCCACGGATGATGACAACGGCATCGAACAAGTCCTGATAACCATTGATGCGGTCGAGGGCCGCCAGCACGCTGGGAACGGTCTGAGCCCCCTGCATCGACGCGCCGAACAAGCAGGTATAGAACTTCAGGCCATAAGAATTGTGCTCCAGCTGGTTCACGAAGTCGCCATAGCCTGCTGCCCCGGCTGCCGAGATGACCGCAATGCGCTGCGGCACATCGGCGATGGGCAGTTCCTTGTTCATGTCGATGATGCCGTCGGCCTTGAGGCGCTTGAGAATCTCAAGCCGCTGACGCGCCATGTCGCCCAGGGTATAGCTGGGGTCAATGTCGTTGATGACCGCCTTGAAGCCGTACTGGCTGTGGTAGTTGGCCGTCACCATCACCAGCAGTTTCATGCCGGTCTTGAGTTCAGAGCCCGTCGCTGCCTGGAACTTCGCATTCAACCTGACAAAGGTGCTTGCCCAGATGACGGCACCCAGCTTGGCCACGGTCGTGCCACGGTCATCTTTCTCAACGAGTTCCATATAGCAATGACCCCGCACAACCCGCAGGTCGCTCGTCTCGGCGACGACCCATCGGTTCTGCAGAGCGGGGTTGGTGTTGATGGTCTGGCTGATGAGCGCGTTGAACTGGCTCAGGGTGATGCTCTGAGGTTGCTCAGGAAAAAGTGACTGTTCTTGCATGGTTATTTGACAGGCTTGATTTTCAGGCCATTAAAGCGGTAACTGATGGACGGTTTGAGGTACTGCGCGAAGCGCTTGTACTCGCTTGGGGCCAGGAAAGGCTCCAGTCCATGGGTTGCCTCGATGACATCGTGGTTTCCCCCCTTGAAGGTGAGCTGAATGAGCGGAAAAATCATCGCATCCTGCAGGTCGGCCCGCAGGTCACGCGGCATCTTGCCGACAATGAAATCGTCGATTGTGGGCATCGCGAACAGTTTCTCGCTGGTATATCGCTGCCAGTGGCTGTTCCACTGGGTGAGCCGGCTGTCGGGCACAGGCGTCATCACCGTCTCGATAACGGTGAGAACGGTATCCTTGCCCACCTTCCTCATGCGCATCTCCACCACACGGCTTGCGCTGGTCTGCACCTTGAGGTAGGTGCTGTCCATCTCCAGCAGACGGCTGTCGCCCAACAGATTATTCCTGATGTCAACGACTTGGCCACTGTTGTAGTAGTCCACCATGTCGAGGCGGTTCACGCTCGTCAACAAGGGGAAGATGTTGCCCGGTTCAGTGGCGAACAGGTCGGTTATCGTGCGTGCCGAACTGGCCAAGGGTGTCAAGGCCATCAACACGACGAGTATCGTAAACAGATGTTTCATTCTCGCTCAACTTGGGATTGAAAGGTGGACCTCCTTAGTCATAAAAAGGCCCACCTTGGTCATTTACTCATTCAGATTGCATCAATTGACGCTTCCATACTGCTTTTTCACCTCGGGCAGCCACTTCTGGATGTCAGAAATACGTGTCTTGTGGCTCGGGTGAGAACTCAAGAACTCGGGAGGCTCCTGCGATGAGGAGGCCGCCATCTTCTGCCAGAAGGTGATGGCAACATCTGGATTGTAGCCAGCAATCGTCATCAGCACCAGGCCCATCTTGTCGGCCTCGCTCTCATGCTTACGCGAGAAGGGCTGCATCACGCCATATTGGGCGCCCAAGCCATAGACCTGCTGTGCAATCTGCTGGGTAGCAGCGCTCTTGCCACTGGTGAAGATACCGAGGGCCTGCGCACCATACTGGGCCAGCACTTGCTGACTCATGCGCTCGTTACTGTGTTTGGCGACAGCGTGAGCCACCTCGTGGCCGATAACCACAGCCAACTCGTCATCACTGCTCACAAGGTTCATGATACCCTCATAGACCACAATCTTGCCGCCAGGCATACACCAGGCATTGATATCGTCACTGCGGATCAGGTTAAACTCCCAAGCGAAATTCTGCAATTCGCTTTCCAGGCCGGCATACTTGAGATAGGCCTCGGTAGCAGCAGCGATGCGCTGTCCCACGCGAGTCACCTGAGCACTCTGAGCCTTCTTGCCCGAAATAGGCGCCGTCTGCATAAAGGTAGCATACTCCTGCAAACTAGCAGCCAGCACTTCCTCATCACTGACAACAATCACTTGTTTGCGGCCCGTGATGGGAACCGAGCCACAGCTGGTGAGCAGCATGGCTGCCAACGTCAGCATAACAATAATCTTTTTCATAATAGATTGTATTTAGATAGATAAATAAAAATGAATTAATGCGTTTGTACAACCTCGGTCGGCGGCAGAGTGGCATTGCGCTTGTCAACAGCCTCAATGACACGTGTGGCAAGGTGCTTGAAGGCCACACCACTAACGTCGTTCATGCGCACCACCGGCTGACCGTCGTCACTGCCCTTGCAGATGCCGGCAACGAGCGGAATCTGTCCCAGCAGTTCCACATCCAGCTTCTCGGCCAACTCTTTGCCACCGTCATGTCCGAAGATGTAATACTTCTCGTCGGGATGGCTGGCGGGCGTGAACCACGACATGTTTTCGACAATGCCCAGCACAGGCACGCCCACATGCTCGCCCATGAACATGCTGATGCCCTTGCGTGCATCGGCCAGGGCCACCTGTTGAGGCGTGGTCACCACGATGGCGCCGGTGATGGCCAACGTCTGCACCAGGGTCAGATGGATGTCGCTGGTGCCCGGCGGCATGTCAATGATGAAATAGTCAAGTTCGCCCCAGTCGGCCTCGGTGATGAGTTGGCGCAGGGCATTGCTGGCCATGGCACCGCGCCATAGCACGGCTTTCTCTTTGTCCACCAGGAAACCGATGGAAAGCATCTTCACACCATATTTCTCCAGAGGGATGATCAGGTTCTTGCCGTCCACCTCATGCATGTAAAGCTGCTCGTTCTCGGCACCGAACATCTTGGGCATCGAGGGGCCGAAGATGTCGGCATCAAGCATTCCCACACGGAAACCCTGCAGGGCCAGCGCAACAGCCAGGTTGCAGGCGACGGTGGATTTGCCCACACCGCCCTTGCCCGAGCTGACGGCGATGATATTCTTCACCCCAGGCAGGGGATTCTCTATTTTGCGCACGGGATTGTCCTGACGCGTCTTCACGCCGATGTTACCCTTGATGTCCACCTCACCGCCCACGTGGGCCAAAATGGCGGCCTCGGCGGCCTTTACCACGCTCTTGATGAAAGGGTCGGTGGGTTTTTCAAAGGTCAGCGAGAAGCTGATGCGGTTCCCGTCGATGCGGATGTCGTCATTCACCATGCCCATGTCCACGATGTCCTTTCCCGTTCCGGGATAGCGCACCGTGCGCAGGGCGTCTAATATCAGATTTGGATAAATCGTCATTTTTAGTTCTAAAAAATTATAGTTTATAGTTCAGGGTTATCGTCATGATCAGGCATGAGTTGCGGCATCTGAATGTAGCCACGGTTGTAGCTGCGGTAGGTGTCGGGCTCAATGTCAATATCGGGTTCTATCAGTTCCACGCCATGAGGCAGGGCGAAGCGGATATACTTGATGGTCAGTCCGCGCTGCAGCCACTGCATCTCATAGTGCGTCTTGATGTCCAGGATGTCATCAGCCATGCCGCTGGCATACAGGTCATCGGTGTCGGCCTCGGCAGGCAGGTGATTCTCCTCGACCAGTGCATGGGTGTAGGTGTAGAGGAAGGGGCTGTCGGTCTTCAGGTGGACGATACCGCCGTCACGCAGGATGTTGCGGTAGTTGCCCAGGAAGCGCGTCGAAGTGAGGCGCTTGTTCACCTTCTTCATCTGCGGGTCGGGGAAGGTGATCCATATCTCGGACACCTCATCGGGCGCAAACATGCGGTCTATCAGTTCGATACTGGTGCGCAGGAAGGCTACGTTGTGCAGCCCCAACTCTGTCGCCAGCTTGGCTCCGGTCCACATGCGGGCTCCCTTGATGTCCACCCCGATATAATTCTTGCCGGGGAACCGCTGTGCTAATCCCACGGCATATTCCCCCTTGCCGCAGCCCAGCTCCAGCACGATGGGATTGTCGTTCTTGAAATATTGCTCATTCCATTTGCCGCGCATGGGGCAACCACCCTCCTGCGTCACCACAGCCCAGGGGAACTGGAACACACATTCCATGCGCTCCATGTCGGCAAATTTCTTGAGTTTATTCTTACCCATAGTCTCGTTATATCAGGTTGTTTACTTGATGACGATTTTGTAACTCTTGCCGTTGAGGCGCACCACATAGAAGCCAGCCTCCAGCACTTGACGCGTGACACCGGCAGTTACGTCCACTTGGCGAGCCATACCGTTGATTGAGACCACTTGGGCAACGCCGTCGGTGGTGGACTCGATGCACAGTGTGCGTCCCTCGGTCCACAGGCGGTCGTGACTGACAGTCAAGTCATCGATACCGCTGCTCACCTTCACACCAGCCACACAGTCGGCGGCATATTTGGCCACATTGTCATCGCCCGAGAGGACAACATTGGTCAACAGCAGCTGCGCGTCACCGATGAAGGCATCATCGGCCTGAACCGTCATATGGAGTACAGCGGCACAATCACCGTCAAAGGCTTGCTTGTCCATCGAGAACATCAGCGTGCGTGCCATCGAGGCATCCGTTGCCCGTGTCTCGATAGTCTGTCCCTGAACAGCCTTCACACTCACCAGGGTGAGGCCAGCGGGTAGAATGATATCGCACTGCAGGGCGTTGTAAGCGCTGGCGTTGTCGAGTTCAACGTTCAGTTCACACTGTTCACCGGGACGCATCGACACGTCGTCGATGTGCAGGCCGTCGGAGACATTCACCACATGAGCCGCATAGCTGCCCGGATTCAGAATGATATCAATGACCATATTGACATCGGCGAGTCCAGTCTCTCCGTCCTCATTGACATCAGCACGCTGCATGATTTCATCACTGAACTGTTCGCCCAGGACTATGCTGATCAACGTGTTGATGTCAGCGATATTCACCTCGCCATCAATGTTCACATCGCCCAACAGACCCTTGGTTTCATACATGAAATCCATCCACTGCTGAGTCAACCTGTATTGCTCAAACGATTCCTCGGGAACCGTCAAGGGGACAGAGCGCTGTTTCACGCCCTCCCACACTTTCTCGCCCAGGGCAGGCACTTCCACGGCATGGCAAGTCAACGCCTTCATGCCCGTCATACCCGCCATGGCACGTGTACCCAGCCACGACAAAGTTGCCGGCAGTTCCACGTTTACCAGGCTCGATACGTTGTAGAAGGCGTAATCCCCCACCTCGCTCACTCCTGTGAGGTTAAGGGGGGACTTCAGGCCTGTTCCGGCCAGAATATAGTCGCTCAGATTTGTCACTTGGCCTCCCAAGGTCAGCGACTGCAGAGCGGTATCATACATCCAGGCACCGGTTCCCACGCTCGTCACGTTTGACGGAAGCTTGACCTCGGTAACGGGTGACTGGACCATCGCCCAATCCCCTATCGTCGTCAAGTGTTTGCTAGCGGTCAAGTCAACGGAGCTGACACCCGCACCCGCAAGCGCACGTTCACCGATGGTCTGGACCGGTCCCGGCAGGAAAGTCGTCAGGGCAGGGCAGTCCATCAGCGCTGTCGGTTCAATGGTTGTCAAGCAGCTTGACGGCTCAACGCTAAAACTGGTGAGAGACAGGCAACGCATAAAAGCACCGGCACCCACCTTCTCAACGCTGGCAGGCAACGTCACGCTCGTCAGGGCAGAGCATCCGGCAAAGGCATAGTCACCGATGGCGGTCAGCGTGGACGGCATGACCACCTCGACCAGGCTGGAGCATCCGGCAAAGGCGCCCTCATCGATACGTTTCAAGCCCGACGGCAATTTCACACTTGTCAAGCCCAGTCCTCCAAAAGCACAGACTGGCAACTCATCACTGGCAAAATCGACATGCCAATAATGATGTTGAGACGTACTGCAGGCAACAATCTCCACATCAGTCAAGTCAAGGGTCTTGAGTTCGTGCAGGTGGTCGGCAATGTAATAGAAATCCAATGCATTCATGGTTCCGGTCACCGTCAGTTCGGTGATTCCTTCATCAGCAATGCCATTCGACAATGTGCCAGCAGTGGATGACACTTCAAGCGCTTCAAGCCTGAATGCCATCAAGACCAGCATCAGCAATATCGTTATGTTTTTCACATTCATTGGTCTCGCAGATTAGACGTTAGAAATGCAAAGATAGTGCAAGCCATGCACAGAACAAAATGAAAAAACTTTTTTTTTCATTTTTTATGTCATGGCGAAGCCTATCTTGCCCGAGCAACAGCGAGGGAACGATAGTGCACAGAACAAAATGAAAAAACTTTTTTTTTTCATTTTTTATGTCATGGCGAAGCCTATCTTAGCGAGGAGACACGTTGATACCGGCATAAAAAAGTGGAGGCGCAATCGGTATTGCGTCTCCACAAATTAGTCTGCGGTCTGCTAAAATCTTACTTGATTACCTTCACCGTGCTCGTGGTGCCATCGGTATAGGTGGTGACCATGATGTTGACACCAGCAAACGGGGTGTCGCTCTCCTGGCCAGCCACGTTGATGTAACGCACTGCGACTACCTCATTGGCGACAGTTACCTGCTCAACTCCAGTAACGTCGTTCAGACGGGTTACCGAGCTGCCAGCAAGATAGATATCGCCCTTGGTGGTCACCAGCTGCACATTGGCGAATTCCACCTCGGCATTGTCGGGGTTGAAGTCATCGCCAGCGGTCACCGTCAGGCGCAGCACGGTGCCCTCGTCACTGTTGAAGCTTGCCATGTCCATCGACAGGCCAATCAGTGTGTAGACATTCTGCTCTTCCTCATGGCGCTGCATGTAGAAATCGTGGCCATTGCCGCGTTCAACACCCTCGACAGCGGTGAGCGTCACGCCCTGCGGCAAAATCAGCTCACACTGCATGGCACCATAGCTACGCTCGGTATTGTTGAGCGACACATTGATGGTGCGTGTCTCACCGGGACGCAAGGATGCCGAAGGCATCACCAGTTCATCACTTGTGGCGTCAAATCGGTCAACGATTGCACTATGGATATCGTCTACCCTCTGCTTTGAAGAGCTATTCAGCACGTAGTTAATCAGCACGATAGCATCTGAAATGGTCACCTCATCGTCATCATTGACATTGGCAGCATCCAGGTTGATGCCTGCAGGATTATCATTCAAGATGTAGTTGATCAGCAGGATGGCATCAGAGATATTCACAAAGCCGTCATCGTTCACGTCACCCCAGGTGAAGTCATTCTTGAAGAAGAAGTACATCCACTGGTCAGCGGCTTTATACATCGCGGTGCTCTCATTGCTGGGAGTAAGCAGAAGTACCGAAGGCTGGTCCACACCGGCCCACACGTTCTCACCCAATTCGGGAACCTCCTCGGCAGCTGTCTTGAGGTTCTTCATGCCAGTCATGCCGGCCATGGCATAGTCACCCAACCAGGTGATGGTGGCGGGCAGGAACATCGTGTCAATCTCCTGACTGACGTTATAGAAAGCGTAGTCACCGATAGAAATCACACCACGGGTCAAGAGGTTGCCAGCATTCAGCACCGTGTCACCGGCGAAGGCATAATTGCTCACTCTCTCAAGGGTGAGATGAGGACGGAAAGCCGAAAAACGGGGACCCACTGTAGGTTCCAACTTACTCTTATCAGCTTTAGTGTCCGGGCCTTGACCACTCATGTCACGCAGGCCAGGCAGGGTCACCTTAGCAAGCTGACGGTTGTGAGCCAGCGCGCCCTCACCGAGGTTGTTCATACCGTCGGTAAGCTCAATGCTACGGAGCTCGGTCTGAGCAAAAGCCCAGTCGCCGATAGCACCCAAACCCAATTTCTTGATATCAATCTGCTGAAGACCCGAATTGATAAAGGCTTCCTCGCTGATTCTCGACATGGTGCACTTCGGGTCAAAGTTGACCGTTGTCAATGCACGGCAACCGTTGAAGGCGCCCTTGCCGATGGACTTCACCTCACGACCAATCTGGACATTGCTCAAGTTGAAGTCGCCCAGGAATGCGTAGTCGGAGATAGTGTAGCTGTTGATATTGGCACTCACCAGCGATTCACAACGTGAGAAGACGCCACGGCCCATTCCCTTCACGGTCGCGGGCAGCTCAATGCTGGTCAATGCGGTACCTGCAAAGGCAAAGTCGTCGATGTAGGTCAACGAGGCGGGCAACGTGATGCTGCTCAACTGGTAGCAACCGGCAAAGGCTGCATAGCCAATCACCTCCACTGTAGAGGGCAGAGCCACCGACGTCAACTTCTTGCCGAAGAAAGCGGTACGGGGAATCTCATTACCTGCAAACGACGAGAGGGTACCGTAGAGCACCTTGCCGCCGTCCACGGGCAGAATGGTCACCTGACTCAGGTCCAGTGATGTCAAGTCGGTCAGCTCATCGGTGATGAACAGGAAATCACGGGCATCCATCGTGCCGGTAACAGTCAGTTGGGAAATCTGGGTGTTCTGCACCAGTTGGGACAGTTGTCCAGCCGTGTTATTAACGGTCACGGCGTGAACGCCCAGGGTCGTCATTGCTGCGGTAAACAGCAAGAAAAGCAATTTGCGCATACTGATTTTCTATAATGTTTTTTGTAATTATTTCAGTTTTAACCTGCAAATGTACACATTATTTGAGTACCAGCACTAGTTTTAACCATTTTTTAGCTTTCAACCGCATTGAGATTATCGGGTTTTATAGGTTTCTGAGGCCAGTGTTATGGATAGTGGGGCTGTGAACAGCATGAAAAAAAGCGGGCCGCCCCGACTGGAGCCGCCCGCCCAAAAAATATCGATTCTCTTGTTGAGAAATCCGCTTATCTGATTACCTTAGCCGTGGAGACAGTGCCGTCGTTGTAACGTGTCACAACAATATTGACACCCTCAAACGGCTCAGCACTTTCCACACCAATGACGTTGTAGTAACGTACACTCTCAACCACCTTCTTGCCAATCAATTCCTTGACAGCAGTCACGTTACCCGATGAGGTTGAACCAGCGTTCAGCGGGTAAACGATATAGGCGGGATCAGTCTCCATGCCGTCAGCGTAAGGCTGGATGCGACGAGGCGCACCATTACCGCCTGCAGCCCACACGCTCGAAGCGGGATTCTTGCGGACAATCGCATCAAAGCCGTAGAGCATTTCCTCGCTGCCATAGGTGCTGGAATTCGAAGGCTCGAAGCAATTCTCAACCGAGCTTTCACTGGTCACATTGGCATCCTCACAGAGCGACATGTCAGCCTTGAAACTGCCACGGAACTGCCAACCGTTGACATCATTGCCTTCACGGGCCGGAGCGACAAAGTAGCTGTCGCCGCCCACGTAGTAAGCCCAAACGACCAAGCATTCCTCATGGGGCTTGGCGTCCATGAAGAAGAAGTACTGTCCACCGAGGTCGTCTTCGCGATAACTCAAGGCACCATCAGCGTCAATGTTCTCCATCAGGAAGTTAGCTGTGCAGTAGATATTAGGCGTATATTCAGAGCCTGATTCCACTTCGGGTGCATCACCAACCACGATTGTGGGGTTCAGCGCATCGACGTAGGTACCTTTAACGGCAGATGCCTTGAGAAGCTTGTTCTCATACTGGTTCTTTAACAGATCCAGCTTGGCTTGATAGGCCGACGGGTCGGCCGTCTTGTCTACAACTTCAGTCGGAATCAAGATCTCAATCCAGTTGCTCTGGTCATAGTCACGCTGCTCAACAGCGTTGGTGAAGGTTTTATCCTGGTTCTGATACTCAATCAAGTACTCTTCTTGACCATCGGTGGGATAACGCTTGTTAGCGTACCCCTCATCGTCCTTGGCAAAGATAGCGAACTTGTGCTGATTGTCATCCCATGTTACCTTGGCGGCAACCAATTCGTCGGAAATGGTGTAATTCTCGTTGACGACACCCGTATTTACCAAGTCGCTGAGGCTCAAGACGGTTTCGGAAGCACAATTATACGTTAATTCAATTGAGTGAACATAGACACGTGCGCCTGCCGCGGTATTGGCTATGGTTAGCGTATTGATCTCGCTGCCATCAAAGTTAAAGACATAGTCGGCAAAGTTATCTTGAGGTGCAGTGATGCTAACAGTCTTGCCGTTTGTATCAACATCGGTTGAAACTTTCAGTTCACAACCGCTATCATTGCCATAACGTGCAGCATTGATGGTCACCTTGATCAACTTGCAGGATCCGCCAAATGCCGACAGGTCGAGCGTGAACGACACTTCTCCAGTGTAGTTACCGCTACCAAACCTCATAGATTCATATGTTGAGCTGGTCCACACTTTCGTAACAGTGCCGCCCGATATATACTCTGTTCCCTCACCAATGTGAGTAACAAACGTATTCCATTGACTCATCTCGCCATTATTGGATTGAGGATCAAATATAATATCGGCGGTACAGGTAGTGGTCTGGGCCACACGGGTATAGGTAACCTGAGCCGTCACGGTTTCTCCGTTATGGCTTGCTCGTGCATAGACAGTAATCGTGCCTCCAATGCTGGTCACCTCGGGAGTGATGAAACCATCATCGGCATCGTAGGTCTGCCAATTTGTGCCATCAAAACTGTACTCAATGACAGCATCAGCCACATTAGACTCAATCATACCGCTCACCGTGGTGCCAGAGAAGGTATGGCCATCGGCAGGCGTGATAGCTACGGTCATCGGTAACTTGTAGCCCGTCACTGTAACGGTTGCGCTTGCGGTGCCATTGGTCAAGGTGATTGTGGCCTCATCCGGATTATTCTGGGTGGCAGTACCGCTATAGGTCACGGTCAGTGTACCATTCTCGAGGGTTGCACTGTAGTTCGCCGCACCAGTGCCACTGATGTTGACGCTCGTCGTGCCAGTCGTGTTATTCTCGGTAACAGTAACGGTCTGGGACTGCGGCGTGCCGTCAGCTGGATTGACGAAGCTCAGCGACGACTCATCCACCGTGATGCTCGGCTCGGCGCTGGCCTGACGCTGGTAGATGTAAACAGGCTGCTGGCCAGAAGCGTAGCACGAGAAGATGTCAGTATTTGTACTAACACCGTTGTTTGCGTTATACCTCAGATTCTTGCGTTGACCAGAACCTTGGAACACAACGGATGCAGCATTACCGCTGCCAATTGTAATGGTTGCAAGACTTGTTCCAGTTCCATTTCCATCTTTATCCTTCGTCTGCAGCTGATTGCTGGTACCCGTAGTAGAATTTAGGTACTGGTCGTCACTGGTCTTGAAATACCAACCACCGGTTCCGGCCTCAAGAGTGAAAATCTGAGTGCTCTCGGTTGCAGTAACCTTCAGTGCGTTCGTTACAGTGACCGCGGTACCATAATAGTTATTGGTATTCCTCTGACCCATGGTGCGGGCTTCATTGCTTGCCTCACCCTTATTGACTATGATCACCTCATTACCTGCGTTCAGGTCGTTGACATTGGTCACGAGGACAAAGTCATCGCTACTCTCAGTTTCTTTAGTAATGGTGAATGTGCCGTTACTTGCATCAATGGTGATGGTGTAGGTACCAGCCTCAGGGAACCAGATGGGATGATACTTGACAGGATTATCATTTGTCGGGTCGGTATCAAGGTTACCACTGGTATTGTCACCAAATCGCCAATCGCCGCCATTGGTATCAGCACCGATAAAGAGGCGGTTGGCATCATTCTCCCAGTTATAGGTTTCACCAGTCTTCCTGGTAAAGAGAATGCGGGAGTCGGCGGGAACGTTTGTCAACGTAGCAGTGTAGATACCATTGCTATTGGTCATTGCCGTTGCTGCACCGGCCGAGAAATCCCAACCACTGCCATAATTGCCGACAACGAACAGGTCGGCCACATAGGTCACGTTAACGAAAGTCTCAATGATGTTATTGGCAACTCGGACTGTTCCGGTAGCACTCAGGTCGCGTCCAGTATAGTTCACAGTCACCGTACCGTTAACCGAACCACCATGGTTTATAAATCCCCACCACTGGTCATCGGTAGTCGTTGAAAATGAGCCAACAGGAACCGTCACTCCCACGTTATCATTGCCCAAGTAGGAACCTTCAACGGTGAAGGTGTTGCCCACGCCACTGTCACTAATGGTCAACTCATCAGTTGACACGAGCAACAGCGGATCGCCTGTGGAAACCTCGGTGGCTGAGAGGAGATTGAACTGAATTTCGTTATTGTATAGGGTGACAATACCTGTCACATTATAGGTCTTGCCCTGGGTGAGGGATACAAGACCATACTGGTTGCGCAGATGGAAAGTCGTTCCACCAATCTGGATGTAGTAGTCATTACCGCTCGCGCTGGTAACGGTCACGTTGCTCAATGAAGCATACTTGTTGATGTCGTCATTGGTGAGCGTGCTCAACGGCAGGGGATCAACCGTGCCGACATTGGTTGAACTGCCGACATTGCTGGGACTGGAAAATTCCGGAATGCCATTATACACGACATTGGTAGCCTTCCATCCGGTGTTAAGTATATCACCATTGTTATACGTGCCAAGGCCACTGCCATAAATCAGGCCGCTGCCGCTGCCATCACGAATCCACAGGTTGGAACCGTTCTGATAGGTAACCACCGCATTGCCAGTGAACACGAATTGCGTATTTGGGTCCGTGCCATATGCTTCGGCGATCGTTGCCACCTCGGTAATCGATGACGCGCCAGATGTCGTGACGACAATCTGTGAAGCGCGCGTCTGAGCCGCATTACGAATCGTGAAACTGCTTGAAGAGCCTGTCCACGTGACAGTAGTACCACTCAGGGAAAAAGATCCTACACTTGGAGTAGACCCGGATAATACATTCGCATAACTGCTTGATGTACAAGTAAACGCTACAGAAGTAATTTCTCCATTTGTTGAAGAAATCGTAATCGTTCCATTGTAAAAACGATAATCAGGATAAGCTAAACCAGCAGATGTACTACTGATGGTAATGCCATCCTTGGTCATGCTATCGTTTGATGTGTTTGTCGTTGAGCCCACATCGGTGCCTGCGACAAACGTCACCGTTTCTGCCCAACCGACGCCGAAGGCCAATAGGGCTGTTAAGAAAAAGGTAAGTAAATTTTTCATTTTTTTCGTAACTGTTTAATTATTAATACTTTGAATTGGATATGCACTGGTTGTTTACAGGTCCATCAACCATCCTTTATCATGGCGATGGAGAGGAGTAATGGAAAGACAGATAAAAAAAATGGCACTCAAAATCATTCAAGCTGTGTGGTGAAGAACACCAAACAACTGAAAGACAATGAATTCCATCATTGAAACTATTTTTTTCATATCTTAATTACCACAGCGTCCCCCACATAGGGGACTCCCTTATCTGGCGGCAAAAGTAAGCATTAATGTCAACTTGTACAAAAAAATTGACAGATTTTTCAACAGTTCCTTCGTTTTTTCCCGTTATTCATTCACCTGTATTTCATTAACACCCCTTTCTTGACTTGCCAGTAAGCGGTTTGAGGTCTGCATTCTAACACTTTTTAACATGTTAAAACAAGGTTATTGATGGAAAAGGCACTACTTTTGCTATTTAATGGGATAATGTACCCATATTAGAAAGATTTATCCACTGATAGAATGAAGTATATCAAACGATTACCGATACTAATGTTGTGCTGCGTGCTGATAGCCGGACTGCTGTCCTGCGGAGGCCGCGGCAAGCTCGAAAAGGCGATACGCACCACTCTGGTCAGTGGTGACACGACACGTGCTGCATACGACTCATTGTGCACGATTGTCACCGAGAATCCCGGCAATTATGGCGATTTGTTAACGCCCGAGGGTCGTGTGGACCACAAGAAGATGGCCGACTTCATTGAACAGATCGGCAGTCAGTTGCGTCCGCCGATGCACTGGGACACCCGCCCCTACGGCGGCGTGGAGGACCTGTCACTGACGGTCTACTTTGAGCGCAGCGGCTCGATGGTCCCCTATGACCAGCGCGGCGGTGGAGGCCAACTCAAGAAAGCCGTCAATGACCTGATCAATCATTTCCCGGCAGGCAGCAAGGTGGACATCAACATTGTGAACGATGGTATCTATCCCTACCAGCACACGGTGGACGAGTTCCTCAAGGACCGCGACATCTACCAGAGCACTGAGGGCATCGGCAACGCCTCTTACACCGACTTCCAGCTGATTTTTGAGAAGATTCTCGAAGCTCAGCGACCCGGCAACGTCAGCGTGCTGGTGAGCGACCTGATTTATTCGCCCAAGGACACCCACGGCGTCAGTTTGGACAAGATTTTCAACGAGGAGAACAGCCTGGCCACCCGCGTGTTTGCCAAGTACAAAGGCAAGAGTGTGGTGGTGCAGCAGTTCATGGGTGATTATAGCGGCAAGTATTATCCCTATAACAACGAGCCGTTCAACTACAACGGCAAGCGCCCGTTCTATCTGGTTATTATCGCTGACAACGACGCGATGGACCAACTGGCACAGGACAAGCGCTACAGCGGTGTGCTTGATGCTGCCGGTGTGCGCAACAGCTACCGCTTTAACCAGGGCACCAGCGAGGTGCAGTGCCGCGTGCTGCCCGAGTGGAAGGACAATGCGGGACGATTCCGCGTGAAACACGGCGACGGCATCGTGCTCACCAAGTGTGACGGTGACCGCCAGACGGGTAAGCTGTGCTTCTCGCTTGCCGCCAACCTGAGCGGACTGATGAAAGACGACGCCCTGTTGACCGATGCAGCCAACTATGAGGTAAAGAGTATTGACGGCTACACCCTCACCATACAGCCCATTGACCAGAGCATGGTGACGGCCAACAACAAGGAGTACCTCGAAGGGATGACCCATATCCTGACACTTGTGGGCGACCTGAAGAGTCCGCGCGATGAGGTGCGCATCTCGCTGCTCAACGAGCTGCCAGTGTGGGTCGGCCAGTCATCAAGCGACAGCGACACGAGTGCCGACGGGAACTTCTCGACGACAACATTGGGCCTGGAGCAACTGTTGGGCGGCATGTTTGACGCGATGAAAGGCGGCAGCAGCTTCTTTGACGTCACCATCCAGTTGCAACGGTAATAAATCGACAAGAAAGACAAAACATAGATATGAAACATTTAGTTTTACTGATTATTGGCATTGGCATCACGGTGCTGTTTTTCATCCTCAGTTGCACTGATGGATTCAACATTTGGGAACAACTGTTCTTCAACCAGGGTTACAACGACAAGATGTACAACCTGAACATGTATCCCGTGATTGCCGCCATCACCATCGCTGTGGCATGGGGTGGTGCAGCCATCTACTACTATGTCATCAACTCGGTGAAGTTCGACCGCTGGTATCACTGGCTGGCCGTGTTGGGCGTTGTAGCTGTGCTGGCACCCGTGGTGTGCTACATCTATAACGACACGGTGTTTACCCAGAACGGCTTTATGTATGTGGGCGAGTCCATCCGCTTCGAGATGCAGACCATCCTGTTTGCCGCCCTGCTCTACATCGTGGCTTCGTTCTCGATGCGCTGGTGGAGCAGCAACTGCCGCCACACACCCATCCCCCAGTAACTTATCAACAACTAAGGACTAGAAACTAACAACTAAATATGAGATTATTCCTTTTTGCTATCGGAGGTACCGGGTCGAGGGTGCTCAAGTCGCTGCTGATGCTGTCGGCAGCCGGTGTGCGTCCCCTTGACGAGAACGGCAAGCCAGTGAAGGACCTGGAAATTGTTCCCGTCATCATCGATCCGCACAAGGCCAACGAGGACCTGAAGCGCACCGAAGCATTATTGAACGATTACCGCGACATCAGGCGCAAGCTCTACGGCAACGAACCGAACGCCGATGGCTTTTTTGCCAACCGCATCGTCACCCTGCGCGAGATCATGAGCAACACAAGCGTGTCGCTCAACGACACGTTCATCTTCAACCTGGGTGCCGTGGAGAATGCCAAGTTCCGCGAGTTCATCGGCTATGACACGATGAATGAGGCCAACCAGGCACTGACGTCGCTGCTGTTTGCCAACTACCAGTTGGAGAACAAGATGAACATCGGTTTTGTGGGCAGTCCCAACATCGGCAGCGTGGCGCTGAACGAGATCAAGGACAGCAACGAATTCAAGGCCTTCAGCAACATCTTCCGCCAGGGCGACCGCATCTTCTTCATCAGCTCCATCTTTGGTGGCACGGGAGCCGCCGGCTTCCCCATCATGGTGAAGAACATCCGCCAAGCGGCAAACCTCGAGGGCATCGAGAACCGCGACGCGCTGAGCCGCGCACCCATCGGCGGCTTGACAGTGCTCCCCTACTTCACCCTGGAAGGCAACAAGCATGACCAGCGCATCGCCACTAGCGACTTCATCGTCAAGACGCAGAGCGCGCTATACTACTACAAGAACACGCTCACGGGAGACAACGACAGCAACGTGAACAGCATCTACTACGTGGGAGACCAGGTAAGGAGCAAGCCCTACCTGTATGACCCGGGCGAGCACGGCCAGCGCAACAACGCCCACCTGATTGAGTTGATTGGCGCCATGGCACCGCTGGACTTTGCCGGTGTTGCCGACAGCAAGCTGACCGACCCCGATGGTTACCCGTTGCCCACAACTGCCTATGAATATGCCCTTGCCAAGGATGAGTTGAGCCTCAACTTCCTGTCGCTGGGACATCGCACACGCCGACTCATCTACGAACCGATGAGCAAGTTCCACCTGTTGTTCCTGTTCCTCACCACAGGTTTCAAGAACATGATTGGTCAAGGCTTCACCGAGGATGCACCCAAAATCAAGAGCGACTTCATCACGTCGCAGTTCTACCGTACACTGGTGGACCACTTCATGCTGGGCTACGCCCAGTGGCTCACCGAGATGAACGACAATATGCGCAGCGTGGCATTCTTCAAGCCTGGCGAAATCGACATGTCCCATGCCATCGAGGGTGTGGGTGTGCGCAAGCGCCTGCTGGGCCACTACAAGGTGGACAATGACGTTTTCAAGGCCGAGATGAACAAGTTGAGCAAGAACAACCCGTCCTATAGCGACCGCACGGTGGAATTCAAGCTGCTGGACCTCTTCAACCAAGCGGCCCACAATATCTTCATCGAGCGGTACGAGAATATCAACTAAAGAGTATATCTAGAGCATCTGGACAATCTAGAACATCTGGACAGAAAAGAAAATGAGCGAAATTCTATCATATAGCAACAACACGACCAAGAACGGCGAGGAGGATTGGGTAAGCCGAAGCCCTTATACCGACGATGACATCGCGCGTATCAAGGACCCTGACGGCGGACTGAGCGAGAACCCGCGCACCGCCATTCCCAGCCCGCTGGCCCAGTTGGACCTGGTGAAAAACGCCTTCAAGCAGCTTGCCAACGAGCACCTGCGTGGAGCGCGCATGAACGAACGACTGGTGTCCAACGCCCTGGATGTGGCACAACTGTTCTTTGACTATGAGAACCACAAGGACTACCTGCGCATCATCCGCTGGAACCGCGAGGAATGCATCGACCAGTTGAAGGCCAACCCGAAGCACCAACTCTACGGCGAGACGCTGGACCTGTTCCTGCGCAGCGACAAGGTGTACAACTTTGATCTGCTCAAGGACTGGTACATCCTCATGTGGGACCGCAAAGTGCTGGGCGGCACGTCGCCGGCTTCGGTGGTGATGGCGGCACCCGCTTTGGGTACCATCGACGCCATCAAGGTGGAGCAGGGCGTGAGCCTCTTCGGCGAGACCCGCCACCTGTGGGAACGCGACGAGGACTTCGTCTACTACTTCTACCTGCTGATGAACGCCTACCCCACTCTGCGCCTGCACTGTGGCGAGGTGTATGCTTACATGCAGAAGAACCTTGAGCCGTTGCGCAAGAACCGTCCCGACCTGTATCGACGCATCACTACCGTCATCCCCAACCTGGACGCTCTTGACGAGGGACGCGCCAGTGCCGTGCTGGAGCAGCTGGAGCACAGCTACGACCCCTTCGGCGGCGGTATCGACGTGAGCGTGCTGGGTGCACGGTTCTACCACAAGCGTGTCCTCGACATCCGCACTGCAGCCAGCGAGAGCGACTTCGTCATCACTCCCACTATGCCTCAGGACAAGCAAGAGCTGCCTCTGGTGCTCGTGAATGGCTTCAACGGCAGTGTGGAGCACTTCCGCTATATCGACAAGGAATGGGACAGCGCCACCCAAGTATATGCCGATGGTTTGCCCTTGAGTGACCGCAAGTTGCCCGACACCTCGATACAATACCCGTTTGTCACCACCGACGATTTTCTCACCGATACCATCGTCAGGTTGGGCAGCGGGTGTATCATCGACACCGAGCACTTCTTTGACGGCAACCTCAAGCCGCGCACGCCTCAGCCCACCTGTGGCTACCTGCTGCCCTTGAAGCCGCTGCTGTTCACCTACTTTGACACCGATTACATCAAGGGCACCATTGCCGGCCGCCACGTGCTGGACATCGAGGAATTCACCGACGGCAGTGTGATGGTCACCCTGCGCATCCGTGTCAAGAAGGGCGAGAATCGCTACATCGAACTGTCGCGCAAGTACTTCCCCATCAACGACCACACGTGGACCTTTGATGAGCACCGTGGCACGGGCCGCGTACTCGGCGCCACGTTGTCCACATCGATATTCCCCTTTGTCAAGACCGACGCCAACGACGACTATACCGTCGAACTGTTCACCATGATTGAGAACGGTGGTGCCACACTGCGTTTCTACAAAAACGGTATCAAGACCGACGGCCTGAATGTGCGCGACGCCATCCGTTCACACTCGGGCTATGGCACTACCTACTATGATGTGGACGGCTCGTTCGACTACATGGAAGTAAGCATCCAGAACCATCTGGGACGCTCGGGCGGTGTGATTATTCCTCAGTGGAAGCCTTATGCCCCGAGTGCCAAAGAATTGATTTTTGCCGTTGACTTCGGTACAACCAACACTCATGTCGAGTGGGCCGAGCGTGGTCAGCCTTCCCGACCGTTCACCTTTGAATACGGCTCCCAACAGGTGCTTGTCGCATCGCTGCACAAGCCTCACTCCTTGGAATATGCCGAACAGGTGCAACGCGTGGAGTTCGTACCGCGTGAGATAGACAACGTGTACGGTTTCCCGTTGCGTTCCACCCTGGCCCGCAACGAGAACAGCGGCATGGGCTGCAACCTGTTCAGCGACGTGAACATTCCGTTCCTCTATGAGCGGCGCTATTTCCACGGCTATGAAGTGACCACCAACCTCAAGTGGAAGGGCGACACCGAATTGGCCAAGGCGTTCCTGCGGGAGCTGACGCTGCTCATCAAGGCCAAGGCCCTGCTCGAGAATGCCGACCTGCGCCGTACCGAGGTGGTGTACTTCTACCCCGTCAGCATGGGCGGTGCCGACCGAGACGCGCTGGAGAGGACTTGGACCGAGCTTTTCAACACTTACATCGGCGCCGATGAAGACCACCTGCGCTCCTATCCCGAGAGCCTGGCCCCGGCCTATTACTACAGTGGTGCCGAGGTGGCCGGCAGCAGTTATGTCTCCATCGACATCGGCGGCGGCACCTGCGACACCGTCATTTACCAACCCACCAGTGACCGCATGAGCAGTGAGCCGGTGGCCATCTCCTCGTTCCGGTTTGCCGGCAATGCCATCTTCGGTGACGGTTTCACCGACAAGGATGCCGATAACAACCCGCTGTTACAGCACTACACGCGCTACTTCAAACAGCTGATTGAGAACGACAAGGGTAACAATATCGCCTATCTGGGCAGCATCCTGGCCGACATCATGGCACAGAAACGCAGCGAGGACATTAATGCCTTCCTGTTCTCCATCGAGAATGTCGAGGAACTGCGTACCCTGCGCGAGATTGACCGCAACCTGTACAGTTACAACGCCCTGCTGCGCAACGACAGTCAGCGCAGGCTCATCTTCATGTACTTCTACTCGGCCATCATCTACTACATCGCCCAAGCGATGAAACAGCGTGGCTATGAGATGCCCAAGCAGATATACTTCTCGGGAACGGGCAGCAAGATTTTGAACATCCTGGGGTCCATGAACCGCATCAACATGCTCACCCAGACCATCATCGAGCGCGTGTACGGCAAGCAGTACACCGAGATATTTGAAATCAAGCGCGAGGACAAGTGTCCCAAGCAGATTACCTGCCGCGGCGGCATCAAACTCGAGAACCGCCGTCTGGAAGGCCAGGCCGATGTCGCCCGTTACAACGCCACCAGCGTGAAGCGTATGCGCTACTGCTGCTCCATGCTCGGCGAGGACGACCTGACGATGGAACAAGTCGAGTCCATCGAGGTGCGCGACCGACTGGTGGAAAAGGTCAAGGAATTCAATCAGTTCTTCATCGGCCTGTGTGATGCCACCGTCAAGGATGAGTTCGGCATCGAGAATAACGTGCTCAGGCTCTTTGAGAGCGTGTTGGGTGACAATCTGGCCAACTACCTGACGGCCGGCATCAACACTTTCCTTAAAGGGCGATACAATCCCACCGACGTAGTGGAAGACGTGCCGTTCTTCTATCCCATCATCGGTGTCATACGTCACAATCTGCTCAAGAACATGCGCAATGACGTCATCAGCAAGTTTAATCAATAATCAATAAAAATATCTCCAAAACCATTAAAGTTATGAAACGCTTTACATTACTCATGGCAGCAATCATCTGCCTCGCCACCGCAGCCGTGGCGCAAATCTCAGAGGACCAGAAACTCTCGACCACTCAGTGGAAGCAGGGTATTGCTACCTGCGCCCACTACACAGCCCATGCTCGCGGTTTTGCCAGAACAATTGAAGAAATCAAGGGAAAATATCCCCAAGGCTACACGCTGGACGACCTGAACGATGTTTACAGCCATCAGGGCCGCCGCTGGGAGAGCATCTACAAGGAGTTTAAGAAAAACGAAGACAAGGGCGGAAGCATCAACGACCTCAAGGATCTGGTGACGCCGCAGATCTGGAAACTTGTTGAGCCCGAGTTCCAAGCTTATCTCACCGCGCACCCCGAAGCCGCCCAAGACACGCCAGCACAGAACGGAGACCAACAGGCCGACAACAACAATGGCGAGAATCAGCAACAGGAAGGTGAAGGCAATGCCGCTACTGTTAAGGCCGACGGCAACAGCGCTTGCTGGAATGTGGATGCCAACCTGCCCCTGTGGCTGAGCATCATCGGTGCCCTGCTGGGCCTGTGGGCTCTGCTCACCGCACTGAGTAACCGCGGCAAGATCAAAGAGATGCGTCGCAACTTCGCTCGCGAACTGGAACGCACCAATGCCAACCTGCAGGAGTTCTCGACCGACGCTGCCGACCAGATGAAGGCGCTCTCCATCAGACTGACAGGTAAGACGATGCGCGGCACCGAGGCACAGCCCGTTGTCGCCCCCGAAGTCGTGGATGCTCCCGAGAATGAGACCGTGACCCTGGCCGAGGGTGAAGAGCCCGAGGAACTGGTAGCCGAGGTGGCCGAGGAAGAGCCCGAAGCCAACGAGGAGCGCGAGGTCATGAACCTGTTCATGAACAAGCCTGATGAGGACGACAACTTCACCCGCGTGAGTGACACCTTCGAGCCCGGCAACTCCATCTATGTGCTCACCACGTTTGATGGACAGCACGGCACTTTTGAGGTCATCGACAAACCCGAGGTACACCGCTTCGCCCTGATGATGCCTGCCGAGAACCTGATTCGTGCCTGCTCGGGTAACGCCATCCAGATTCCCAACGGCACTCGCATCGTGACCGACCGTCCCGGAGAAGCCGAGTTCATCGACGGCCTGTGGCATGTTGTTGTCAAGGCTATCATCCACTACGAGGGATAATCTGAGTTATTTAGAGAATAGTTAATAGTTACCGTTGGTGTATGTCAACTTAACTATTAACTATTCTCTGTTAATATTCACTAAGAAATGCGCTGGACTTGTCCTAAATGCGGTAAAAAGCTGGAAATCAGCAATGAGCAACTCATTGCCAACGATGGCGTGATTGTTTGCCCGCAGTGCTTGCTGCAGGCACGGCAACCCGTGCCCAAAGCCCGCGTGAGCTCACGCGACGACAAGGCGTCCACACCACCCAAACGCTCGAAGGACAACATCGATTTCGGCGACGAGCAGCCACCCAAGCGCCAAACTCCTCCTCCCCACAAACCACGCATGAAACAGGCATCCACCACTTACCGTTACACCGGCATGAGCGGCAATGACACCGGTGCCAAGAAAAAAACCACAGGAAAAAAGAAATCCAACAAGAATAAACAAAACGAGGGCATGAGCGCCTTGGGTTGCTTTGGGCGCACCATTATCTTCACGCTCGTCCTTTTTGCCGCTTACGTCTTCTTGGGGCTCCTCATCGAGTCCTTCCAATAATCCCCCTTCTCGGCTTAGTCAAGCATGATGAAACCTGCCCAATAATAGGGCTCGCTATACTCTGTGTTCTGGCGAATGTGGGATTTCGCCTTATTGAATGCTTCACGCTTATTCCACCCGATAGCGGGATCGGCAAGGTTCTTGAAAAACTCTATCATGAACATTGTCCCGACCATATCGCTCACACGCCACAACGACATGACCACAGTGCCTGCTCCGGCATTCTTGAATGCCCGTTGCAGTCCATAAAGGCCCTCGGGTGTCATCTCGCCACGTCCTGAGTTACATGCCGATAGCACGACCATGTCCACTCCGGTCAAGTCAAGTTTTGCGATATCATTGGCCGTCAAAATACCTCCCAGCACCCCATCGGGCAACTCTTTTCCCTGCCAAGCAGCATTGCCACCCGACAAGACCAGCCCCGACAACATCATGGCATCTTGGTATCCTTGCAGGTAATTCACATCCTGGGCATCGTCGGCTGAATAATAGAAACCATGGGTCGCCAAATGCAACACCCGTGGTGCCTTGCCGCTCAGCGCCACGAACGATTCTTCGGTTCCATTGATGCCAGAATAAGATTCAACGGTCACACCTCGGCCTTTGAGAATAGCCTCAATACTGTCAATCTCGGCCTTTGAATAAGGCAGTTCCCTGAACTCCATTTCACCGTGAGCGATATCTCTACTGGTCGCATACAGCACAGGAACATGATACCTGGACGCTTCCTCTTTCATGATATCACCACCGATGTCATACGTCAAGCCACCATACAAAACGGCATCGCACCCATTGTCATTGGCCTTGATGTCGAGGATCGGCTTCACTTTCATGATTTCCCGTGCCGATGACAGCCTGACAAATCGGTAATGGTCACCCAATAATGACCCATCCTCTAACGGCAGAGACTCAGGGGCAAGTTGAAAGAGAAATTGTGACGGGACATAGTAGACCGTCGCTCCCTCTTGCACATATCCCTTGAAGGGGTCCCACAAGAGCCGGCAGAGCTGCTCGGCATACGGTTCTTCATAGTACATGTCAAGATGCGGAGCCTGCATGAACGATACCGTGTCCTGGTCAAAAAGCACTTGCAGCAACGGGTGAGATTGGGATTGATTGATCAGGTAGGCAACGTATTCACGGCCTTTTCCTTTCACATAATAATCGGTGAAATCTATCAGCACATCGTTGTCTCCCAACTGTTCCTTAATTTGCTGGTAGCCGACGTTGAGAAATGACGTCATGTCGCCATAGACACGGCATGTGCCCATCAACTGCTTTTCAAGCCTCTCGGCAAGCGTCGTCAAGTACAGAATACTGTCGGCATGTGCCGCATAATTCTTTTCCCACTCTCCAATCTGAGCTTTCATTGAGGAGATTGTGGAAAAAGCCTTTAAATCCTCGGCTGTGCCGTTTCTCTTGATGATATCAAATGTGGATTGAGCCGATGACAGGAGAAAGGCCTTGGACATCAACAACCCCTCATAACACGACTCGGTAAAGGCGTTCTGCAACTGTTTAGACTTAACCGCATAAGGGGTCATGTCGCGCGCGATTTCTGATACCGGCGCCCAAAACCCTTCCCTCTTGCTTGAAGAATAATAGGGCATCCTGTCATGAATTAACTGTTTTAATTTTTCAACAGCAACGACATAATGTTCAGACCCGGAATCAAGATGCCCGGCAAATCCCTCGGCATTGGCAAGATAGACCAGAGCCCTTGCATAGTCAAGGCTGTTCTCACCATACAGAGCCTTGATGCCCTCGGCATACTGCTGATAATGTCGCTCTGATTCATTAAAGAGGCTAAGCTTATTCTCCACCCCTCCCATCAAAGCTGACAATACAACTCGGGACTCATCCAGTGGGCCGTATTCCGTCAAGAGGATTCTATCGGCCTCAAGATAGTCATTTAATGCCAAGCGATAATCCCCAAAGAAGGCATGGCACCTGGCACGTGTTGAATACAGTGTCTTTATTTGCTGCGGATCCTTCAACTTGTCAAGTGACAGAAACATTGAGTCGATGTTCGCAAAACAGTTGACACTGTCTTTCAAGTGACAGTAAATGTCGGCAAAATGCAGGTAGGTATAGTAATCGTGTTTCTCGATATAGTCAGGATTCTGTTGCAAGACCTCGATACACTTTTGGGCATATTCCAGTGCTTCTTCATAGCGGCCGGCCTCGATATACAAATTGCTCAGGCCAAGATAAGTCCCATGCTTGATGGCTCCAACTGACAAATCGCGCTCGTCCAGTTCATTGGTTAAGTCATCTTTCAGCTTATAAAAAAGTTCCGCAAGCCGCAGCTGTCCATTTTGATATGCTTTTTTCCCCCGGTCTTGATAATAATTAATTTTCACGTTCACATCCTGTGACAGGGCGATCAGTGAGTCCATCTTCAGATCATAATAGGTCGATTTCTCCACATCGCCAAGACGCTCATTCAATAGGCTCAGCTTAGGCAGTATCGACATCAATACAGCATTGTCTCGCAATTCTTGAGCCATTTGGGCGGCCTTTTCATAACACGCTAATGCCTCAACGGTGTTAAAGGTCTCCTTTTTCAGATCTCCCAAGTGAATCAATGTTGATATCTCATTGGAGCTATCGCCAAGCTCATGATAAAACTTCATCGCCTGCTCCATGCAGTGCATCGCTGGTTCAAACTGATCATTCATGATGTAGTCAGTTCCTTGCTGAAACCACATCATCGCGGTTGAGATAAGGATGCTTCGCCGCAACTTGCCATCGGCCAAGGGTTCAATCCTGTTAAACAATTCCTGAGCCTCGGCATATCGTTCCAATCGTATATAATCATTGGCCACGAAATAGCCATTATAGGCATATTGATACTCTAAGGCTGAGCGTTGCTTTTCGGTCATCTTCTTTTCCATGAGCCGCTCACACAGATGGAAAGCGTCGTCATACTGCTTCAACTGCTGATAACAAGATATCGCCATCAGCTGGCTCATGACGTATGTGTCTTGAGTAAACGCGTTGGTGTCCCTCTCTGTCATCACGCCCACCTTAAGAAACGCATCCAGAGCACGCTGATAGTCTCCTGTTTTGTATAAGGACGAAGCGCTATAATACAACAGGGACACGTCTTGCTGGTCCTGTGATTGTGACACTGCTGTCACGGGCACAGAACACAACAGACAAATGAAAGCAAGAAGAAGATTCCTGACCATTAATTACATCAAACTATTATATAAAGAGTCGGCCTGTGACCGATATTCACCATCACTTTGCCTCAATTGATTCAAAATGGCCTTTGTGGCATCCTTGTCACCCAACCCCAGCAGGGCTTTCACCTCCAGCCACTGCAATTTCTCAAGTTCGCCCTGCAATACCAGGACCTCATATTCGGCTTTCTCTCCCGATTCCTCGCTGGAGACGGACGTCATCTCCTGCAGTATTTTATCCTCTTCAGCCTTGACCAGCTCCAATGCTTTGTCATAGCGGCCTTGAGTCAACAGGCTATCGATACCGGCATAATCCCCGCCGCCCCTGTACACGGCTCCATCGTTGCCCAACCCCTTATCGACTTGACCTAAGGGGCCACCTGTGGGACCATGGACTATCATAGTGTTGAAAATAATACCTGCGATAAGTATAGCAGCTATTCCTGATGTCCAATACAATAGCTTGACCCATCGCGGTTTAGCCCTACCTGTGATATGATGTTCGCGGGTTTCATCGGCCTCGAGATCCCACAGCGCCATCTTATCCAGCTTCTTGCCCCGGCTCTTGATGGCGGCCTGCATATTGCGCGTGAACTCGACTTGGTCCTTGAGCTCCGCATCCTGCTGGATTTCTCTCTCAAACGCCTCGCGCTCTTCGCTTGACATTTGCCCCAACAGATACCTGTCTATCTTGTCTTGAATGTCGATATCCATATTCATCACACTTTTACATACCTGTCATATATCTCATGTGCCGACTGTTTCAAGTTGGTCATGCACTTGTATTTCTCGGTTTTCAGCGCGTCCTTGCTTTTGTATGTCGGCAATTCAACCATGATATCGTCGAGGCTCTTCTCTTTATACCAGAAGAGTGTCAGGATTTCCCTGCAGCGCTCCGACATGTGGCAGATGCAATCGGCGATAATATCTATCATCGCGTTCTGCCCGTCATCATAGAGCGCCTCATAGCCCAACCCTTCGTCATCACCATCCTCGCCCTTCTTCACATTGTCATTATAATTACCTGCCACAGGATTCTTGCGAGACCATTCCAGAAACTTCAGCCTGGCGATACCCATCAGATAGGTCGTCAGTGAGCCGGAAAAGGATTTGCCGCCTTTTCCCCGGATAGCACCATCCTCAACATAGATTCTGCGCTGCTCGATATTCTCCCACAACTTGATGAATGATTCCTGGAAGATATCATTCCTGATTTCTTCTTCAGCGAAGAATACTGCCATGTAATGCCTGTCGAAGTAGCGTTTGCAGTGGACATACAATGCGCGCTCAACCATCGGGTTGCCGCTGTACACTCCTTCCACAAAAGCGACATCTGAGTATGAATCTTTCAATACCATCACCTTAAAACGTCTGAAATTGTATAACTTACCGATCCGGTCAACACCGGACTTTGAGGTATCCGACTCCTGTACTGATGCATCAGGTTGAAAACCTTGGACATGGTCACCGAACCCTGCTGAATGACATTGTAGAGCGCATACGTCAGTTTTCCGACCTGCGGGGACTTGTACTCCTGATTCAACTGAGAACTCTTGCAGGCGCCCAGCGTGAGCCAACTCACCGTTAGAGGTTTACCCTTGGTTTTCTTTTTACCGCTAATTTCAAATTTATCAAACACCCCCCTGACCGTCTCGTCCATATCATCGCCGCGTGACGAGTCCCCGCTGTGACAGGCATCAACCACGACCAGCATCTTCCCCGTCGGTCCGATCTTCTTGCTGATGGCCGTCAGCGAAGCGTTCACTTCATCGTCAATCAAGTGTTTCTCGCCACGGTCCTTCTTGCAGGGCTTGCGGTAGGCGTCATAGGAGATCCACGACTCATCCCACCCGTCACTCTCATCACCATCGACGTCAGTGACCAGCTGGCCATGCCCCGAGAAATGAATATAAATGATGTCGCCAGGGCGGCATTTTGATGTCAACGACTTAAAAGCCGACAAAATGCCCGACTTGGTCGCCTGCTGATTGACAAGCGTCTTGATGTCAGCGTAGCCACAGGTCTTCAACATTGTCATCACATAAGGGACATCCTTGTCACCATTGATTTTCCCCCAGGCGGGATCCATCTGCTGACCAAGGCCAATCACCAGCGCCCGCCGCGTCTGCCCCTGCAACGACAAAGGCAAAAGAAGCATTACAAGCACTGAAAGAAAAGCAATGGTCCTCTTCATTTTCTTAAACGGTTTTTAAAATAGATAGCATTTTTAGTATTGATGTAATCTATCCATCGGACACTATATTTTCAAATTCTCCCCTTCGGCCCTAGCCACAACTATGGCACTGCAACTCACGCTATAAGCATTGAGCAACGTCTTAGGCATGTCACACAGGACGTCTATAGCCATAAAGATTCCCACGAACTCGGTGGGCAGATTCATCGCTTTGAGCAAGATAGCCAGCACTATCACACCCGCCATCGGCACACTAGGAGCGCCGAGAACCATAATAATGGAAGTGCCTATCAACGTCGCCTGCTGAGTGAGACTCAAGTCCATGCCCGCAGCCTGCGATACAAACAAGACAGCAACACACTCATAAATAATCGTGCCGACCTTGTTGAATGTAATACCCATAGGCACAGTGAATGCCGCAATCTTGTTTGACACGCCAAATTTCTCTTTTGCATCACTGATAATCAAGGGCAAAGCACTGTAAGATGAACTCGTGGAGAAGGCCACCATCAAGGCCGAGTATATCTGTTTCAAGTGTTTCAGAGGCGACACGCGAGCCACAACCCCAACAATAAGTGGCAATATCATACCACCCATCACAATCAGTGCAATCCAAACGACGAAAACGAAGAACGCAAAACTGAAAAAACAAGCTTTCAACTGACCAGTATCGCTGCCCATTTTACCTACAATGACCATCACAAAGGCAAAAATTCCAAATGGAGCGAACTTCAAGATGAAAGCCGTTATTTGCATGATAATGTCACTAAATGATTCAAAAAGATCGCAAGCCACCCTACGACGTTGGGGTTGTATCTTGGTCATGAAATATCCTATCAATATAGCTATAAACACGATAGACAAGATATTTCCAGATGATAGTGCTTCAAAGATGTTGTCCGGCACAATGCCGGTTAACGTGTCAAGAATGCCTTTTGACTCAAATTCACTAGCTTGAGCAAGGATATCCTCGGCATCAAGCGTCGGTCCATTAGCATCCCGTCCAGGCAGTAGCAAATCCGTCACAAACAGACCAACTAATGCCGCCAAGACTGCTGTCACGATATAATATAGAAACGATTTGGTTGCAATTCGTCCCATCGAACGAGTATCATCCATCGATGCCACCCCCAACGCAGTTGACAAAAGCACCAGCGGAATGACAATCATTTTAATGGACCGCATGAATAAATCACCCACACAACTCACAAATTTCCACCAGACATCATAGTATCCGCTCAATGCCCACCCCATAAACGCACCAAGAAGAAGCGCGAAAAGCATCTGCCAATGGAATGCAATCTTTATCTTCTTCATATCATTCAGCATTTAATTGCCGCAAGATGGCTTTGGCATCTTCTTGATGATAGCCGATGATCGAACTATACTCCTTCAACGCTTTTTTAAGCGACGTTACATCATTACTGGCCTGCAGCACCTTGATACGTTTCCACTGCAAATCATAAATTTCATTCCTTGCTACAGCAGCCTTATACTTGTCCTCCTCTGGCAAGAAACGATCGAAGTACGGCAAACGAGGCAAGCCCTCACTTCTTTCAGCTATCAATGAATCCAACAAGTTTAATGCCACAGGAAAGTGTTTTGCATTAATCAAGCTGTCAATTTCCCAATCACTGGCAGATCCACGGGTCACAATTTCATCATTGAATTGCAATGCCAATGGAGAGAAAAGCATCACGCCCACAAGCATTAACACTGCCCCCCCAGACACCAATAAGACCCTCCACACGTCTTTTACAACTTCCTTTCTTTCGAACATGCCAGTAATCGTGTATTAAATCTAAACGCCTTTTATCTATCTAACATCCTCACAGGGAAGTATAAGAAACCATAATAGTGCAAACATCACCGGAACGATTTCCAATATATTTATACCCAATGCCTCTTTTGGCTGCTTTGCAATTATCCAGCAATTGCCTCAATTCATCATCGTTTGAGCTCTCTTCTATTAACGACGATCTAATCTGTTCACGTATCAGAGATTTCACGCTATTCATCTCATCTATATCAACAATAGATTCATCACATTTGGCGATATAAAGCAGACAAGATTCATTTAACTCGATATCAATGATAGTGACTCCCTCTTCAATGACTATAGGTAACTCTTTCTTATACTCAATGATTCCCGATTTTAACAAATCAAGAGAATAATCTTCTTCTCCATATTCCAAGACAGTTTCAGTTGTATCTACTTCTTCATAAAAGTTCGACTCTTCACTTTCATATCCTGAATAGGAAGCCAAATTCACAATAATAATAATGGCCCAAATTACCAAACTTGCGATAGCAGCAATAATTGACCATTTTTTTGCATTTGCCGATGCCTTTTGGGCGCCGATATAATCACCAGACGTATATAACGAATTTACATTTGTAGCACAGACTATTGCATATACTCCGAATGGAAGACAACAAAACAAAGTTGATAAAATGGCCCAAACTAAATAATTATCAGGTTGCTTGGGGACGTAGGGTTGATTAAAGCCCTGGTTAACGTTATTCAAAGGTGGAATAGTAGGAGTACCGGGAATGCCAGGAGGCCCTGGAGCATTGACATCGCCAGCAAAACCAGGAGAATTGCCCGCAACTCTAGGAGCGTTCACTTCACCAGCAATACCAGGAGAATTGCCCGCAATTCCAGGAGCGTTCACTTCACCAGTAGAGCCGGGTGAATTGTCGGCAGCAATAGGGATATTGACATCGCCAGTAAAGCCGAGTGGGATACCATCACTCATACGTAAATCCGCCTCCGGGCCTTTGCTTGGAGAGTTATCTTTTGCAGGGCTCGGGGTGAGAACTATGCCCTCATCAGAATCAGGAACGACTTTTTCAAGCACCACTTCATCAGGAACTGTGGGCTTAGAAATAACGGGTAATGCCGTTCCACAATACCGACAAAACTTAGCCTTGTCGTTTTCAATAGTTTTACCGCATTTCGGATTTGGGCAAATTCTCATAATCTCACAAATATCAGTTAACTAATATCATGATCAATCACAGCCCTCCATTAGCTATGATAATGAAAAATCCTATCAACCCTGCAATAGCCGCTACGATTGACCACATCCCAGCCCTTGATGACGCCTGTTGGGCTCCGTTATAATCCCCGGAAGCATATAAAGCATTTACTTTAGATGCCTGTACTATAGCAATAATACCAAACAAAGGAGAACAAAGCAGAGTTGTCAAGATAGCCCACACCATATTATTATTTGGTTTCTTGGGAGCAGTCATCTGATTCTCATTATTTGAATATCCATCAACAGTCGTTAGCGTTTTTGGAATTCGTGTATTATCGGCAAAGCCGAGTGGGATGCCATCACTCGGGTGGGAATGTGACATCGGTTCAAGGCTCGGTGCTTTATCTGTTGCCGTGGTCGGAGAGAGAATAATGCCTTCATCAAAATCACGAGGCTGCTGAACAAGCACTTCCCCTTCAGGGGCGAGCGCTTCAGGAATTACAGGTAATTCCGCACCACAATAACGACAGAACTTAGCCTTATCGTTCTCAATCGTTTTACCGCATTTAGGATTTGGACAAACTTTCATATTTTATCATTCTACATTTATGACAGTGATTAGTTTTTCCTCTCCTTCTTCCTCCATGGTGACAGTGTATGTTTTGGGGTCAAAACCCGCTTGGAACACAACAACTTTGCACTCATGAGATGAGAAATCAAGTAATGCTTTATTGAAATATTTCAACTTAACCCGATATTGACCCTTGGGTGGATGTTCCCAATAGATATTCTCACAAGCACCTTCACCGCCAGGAATGTTGTCAACATCAAGATATCCTCCAGTTTCATGATTTCTCATATTTTTAAAATATAATTCATTCCCTGAGGGCTCAATGACATGAAGATCAATATCTCCCCTAAAATCCCACATTAAAGTCACTTTCAAGTCACCTGAACCACCAACATCTTCAGCCACTCTTTCCGCAACAGTGTCTCGTTCCACAACAACCGTTGTATCTGGCCTAACATCCGCGGTGTCGATTGGTGCTGGAGTAGGAGGTTCCAACACCTTGCCTTGTCGATTACAATTCTTCAACCCCAACAGGAGAAGAAGAATAATCAAAACAACATAGATAGCGCCGAGAAAAAATTTTAATGCTTTCATTTTCTTAACAATTAGATGTTTAACCAATTAACAACCCACACAAAACCATCACAGTTAGTTGTAGAATCACAAAAACAGGCACACTTATAGTGAACATCTTGTGAGCCGTCTTGTGACGGAAAAGAATCATGGCACACAACGCACCAAAAGCACCATCCAGAAAAGCAAAAAGCAAGAGGATTGCCTCGGGTATACGGGTTTTATTAAAAACGGCCAAGTGCTTGTCCCATGCAAATAATGCAAAGGTCAACAAGTTCATTATAAAGAAGGCCAAAAATAAAATTAAACCTATCATAGCAAATCGAATCAGATATCAAAAATTAATATATCATCTCATACAAGGTCTCAAATGCAAGCATTAGATAAGGCCACAGGGCAAACAACGCTACTATAACCAACAACACCAAGAGTATTTCCAGGACAACCATCCATGGTGAGTTTTTCTTGTTGTTCTCTTGCAAGAGGTATTCAGTCTCACCCTCATCCATAGTGAAGTTGATGGGACCATAATCCTTGGATGCTCCAATCAACAAAACTTCAATCGGTTGTCCCACCTGGAAGGCGTCCTTTGAGAAATATGTGTCGCCTTGGGGGTCCAACTGCACCAACCGTTCATTTGCACCCTGCCTAAAGCATACTTTCTCACACATCACAGGCTTTCCCTGAACATCGCGAATCATCACCTTGATGTCACGGTTCTCCATATTCGGGTCATACGGGATGTGGAACAGTAATTCGTCCTGTCCTTCCTCAAGCACATAGTCGGTGACATTGTCGGCATGGATGCCATCGGTAACCCTTACAGGGGTACCACAGGGCATTTCGGGAAGTTGGACAATACCGTTGTCGTCGGTGGTGCAAGGATATTTCTGTCCACCATATTCCACCACGATAGGATACCTGCTACCGATAAATCCATCGTTTCCCTCGACCTTGATGTGCGGTTGCACCTTCACAAGAGGAATCGGCGGCATCTCTTGCACCTTCTCTTTGTCAAAGACAAACAGGTTTTCACCGTCTTCCTCCAAAAGTTTGGAATCGTCAGGATAGCCGTCAACCGACACCGTACATGTAGCCCCCGGAACAAGCTGCACATGGAGGGCACAGGCGCCCATGGCATCACTCATCGCATCCAATGTCTGGCCGCCATAATTCACACGCACTGGCATATTGGGCACAGGCTCCCCACCTTCCTTTACCACCACCTTGAGGTCAGTCTCAATCACGTCAGCCTCGAATTCAAAGTCAATGGCATTGTCCCCTTCTTGCACGGCGAGCGACTTGACCTGGTCGCGGAGCGATGCCTCGACCGTCTCGCCCTGATAAAAGGGTAGCCGGAGGCTGGCACGTCCATTGGCATCGGTCGTGCATTCATAGGGCTTGCCATGATAATTCACCTGCACTGTCTCACCCACAATGGGATACCCATCAAAGTTCGCACTAAAATCTACTGTTGCGAATTGCGTCACATCAATATCATAATGGGACTGCCCATCAACCACATTCAGCACATACTCACGATTTGTTTTCGTATCAACCAATGTATAAATGCCATGCGACAAAGTGGATGGGAAGCGAAATATACCATTTTCATCGGTCTCAAGCGGATTAACAGTCTCTTTGGCTTTATAACCGAATTTATAGTTTGGAAGCGCCACCCCGTCATGCAGGAATGAGACGGTGACTGGTGCATTAAGTTTCTTTTTACCTTTATGGTATTCAGAACCTTTTCCCAAAACACGCACAGGCTTTTTGAATCCCCAACCGGTAATCAGAATCTTGATGTCGCCACCATCATCATTATAGAAAATATAACTGTCGTCAGGTGTTAGAAACAAGACTTCGGCCGTGCTGGGTCCAATACTCGAAGTAATTCTATCCTTCATTTGAAGCATGGCTTCACGGACTAAAGCCTGTTTAAACTCATCGGCAGCAGTCATTTGTTTCCAGTTGTCCGACGAATGGCTCCACACATAAAAGCCATTCCCCACCTGGAAAACCGCAAAAGGATTCTCATCCCCCAGCCTC
Organism: Muribaculaceae bacterium; assembly: GCA_017557665.1. The sequence continues at coordinate 104,551 of JAFYYI010000031.1, forward strand.
TGATGGAGATTATTATAAATCTCCTTCGGATTCTGCGGAAAAGCCTTGTATACGTCCTTTATCGAAACTTTTTTAATATCCATATCTTATTGTTTTATATTGTTGTTGTACTGTTCCAAGATCTTGGTTTCCACTTTAGGAACATTTTTGGGATCTCTTTTGTAGGCTTGGATGGCCTTTATATCTTTGATGGCCGTCATATATTGAGCAAACATATCCCTGAGATAAGGAATCGCGTTGATTTCGTTATCGATACGCCATTCCATGGTCTTTCCTTCAGCATTTTTCTTCTTGTGGATATAGCCCACCTCAGTTTTCACATCCTCTGAACTTGATATGTATTTACAATTATCACGGAAATAAGTGATGAATTCCTTAAACGTTACAAGTCCAGTTTCAAAACCATCCAACTGTTGCTGCAACCGTGTCACCGAATCAGCTTGGACCTTAGTCAAGTGATTAAGCTGGCTTAAAAGCGGTTTTAATGACCTTCGGGCATTCGTCACAGCATTTCTGTCGAACGGCTGCTTAACCACTGAATCGGCTGTATCATAAATTTTCTTATAGTCAATCACTTTCTCCAGTTTTTTAGAGAAAGTATCAACTTTTTGGTCACCCTGATAAGCAGCACATTTCTCCTGCAGTTCCCGGAGTCTGGGCATCGACATTTTGGAGAAAGCCTGTTCCAGATAAGATTCATTCTTATTCACAAAATCCTCGGCCATGCCTTGTTGAATGCCTTCAAGCTCTTTCAGATTTTCGATTTTCTTATCCCACGACAGATTTAAACTTTTAATTTCTTCCTCCAGCGCCTTATTTTCCTTATCCAGCCGCTCCAGTTTATCTTGTAAGTCTTGTTGACGTTTCGCCAAATCCGCTTCTTCGTCCTGATTCTTTTTGGGCTGTATCTTTTCAAGTTGCTGTTGCTGCTTCTTCAATTCTTTATCAGCATTTTGCAGATCCTTATCAAGAGCCTTGATGGTGTTATTCAATTCCTTAATCTGCCGATTGAGTGATTTCTCAGTTTTATCCAGAGACTGGTTTTTCTTAATTGTCTGTTCCAAAAGACTAACTGCCGTGCTGTCTGTGTTCGCATCGTTAGTGACAATAGCGGCAAAAGATACGGTGTAATTACCAACCACCATCAGCATCAGCAACAACCAGTATTTTATATGTACTATAGTCTTCTTCATAACTTTCACTATCATTATCATTTCACTTTTATCGACAATATCTCCTGCTCAATCTCAGTTGTCTGCAATGGCGATTTCTTTAATTGTTCAAGATATTGATTGAAAGCATTATTCAAGTATGGGATTTGATCAAAATAGCGCTCTTTTATTTTTTTAAAGTCATACTTTTTGCCGTCATCGTTCGTATAAACATAAGACTCTATGACTTTGTTTATCGCTTCCCAGCATTCCTCTCTTTTTGCTTGATTATTAGAATCGCGACCAATAACTAGCTTATTCGTATTAACTTTTTTAATAAGTCCCTGAAGGGCTTTGAGTCCACCTTTATATCGATACATACAAATTTCCAACGTATCCATTTCACTACGCTGGCTGCCGCTTCCATCTAGATTCTCTTTAGAAAACGCAAATACTCCTTTAGCTGGATTGTCATTCTTTAACTCTAACAAAGCGTATAACTTATCATCCGTAATTCTAACCTCGTCAGTATAAGGTTGTCCCAAAAGAGCATTAGCCTTTTCAAATAATTGTTTATTGTTTACGGCAGTTGCCACTCTCTTCTTATATTCGGCAAAACCTTTCATTCCCTTAAAGTCATCAACAGTTGCACTGATTGCGTCCAACTCTTCTTTTGAAATCTGGGAATATCTCCTTTTCAGCAGCTGCTTGTTCTGTTCATATCTATTGGCCAGCTCTGCCTTCGCCTTGTCAGCATCTTGCTTGGCTTGTACCGCACGAGCTTCTTCCATGTTGCCCAACTTGTCTTCAGCATCCTTAATCTGAGCCACTAGTTTATCCTTTTTTGCCATCAAATCAATGCTGTCTTGACGCAAATCTTGAACTTTATTTTCCAATGCACTCACTTGCGCCTTAAGATTATTCCGATGAACACCACTATTGGCGTCTTTAATGATGCGGTCATTGTAGTTCCATGTATCCTGCTTTAACTTCAAGTCATTACGCATTGACTGGACACGTTCAGCAAGCTTATTGCATGAATCGGTCAATTCCTGAACCTTTTCTGACAACTGTTGGCTTTTTACCAGTTCCTTCTCCAACTGTGTCTGCCCCTGGGCATGGAATGTCGTCATGCAAAACACCAGCACTAACAGGCCGCACAGATATCTCATATAATCTATCATACGTTTTCTCTTATTAAGCATGATTAGTATTCTTCATTAGGAATCTGGGATCTGAATGTTAACGCAAATTCCTGTACCTTTGAGTATGCATTATTGCTTTCAGTCCTAAGTTTATCTCGTACATATTGTAATGCTGTCAAGTTGTCTGCAATACGTTCTTTTTTACCATAATAACTAATTATCTGTTGCGCCAGCTTGTTGTAGAAACTACCTTTTGCACTAGACAACTCAGTATCCACCTTACTTAATCCGTTACTGATGGAAGTGATGTTGGCCAAATACTGCCTGTAGTTGGGATTATTGCGCACATCATCCCGCTTCCTCCTTTCAGCAGCTGCATAGCTATCAAACGAGTTCCAAGACGATCGTGCACCATTAAAACCAGGATCTGGGCTTGCCTTGTAGTTAACAAATTTCAGCGCTTTACGATAAGTGTCATTCACCTGCCCGATTTTCATAACCAAGCTATCTTTACTGGCACTGTTGTCCTCGGAAGTTATCGTGCTTATCGCTTTGAGATACTTGTCAACAACTCGGCTATCACAATCGGTTTTACTCCACTCCTCAAAGATCTTCTTGTTCACAATATTAATCGCTGTCTGAATATTATAGCGTTCCAATTCGTCTACCGAATACTTCACACTTTTCTGTTTCACTAGATTAACATGATCCTCGAAAATTATCTCGTCCCAATCACCTTTTTGTTCCCAGTCATTCTTAAATTGTTGACTAAGCCTCTCTAATGTCTTGTCTGGAATAGCAGGTCGAGGATCTGGGCCGTTATCAGGTATCAGGTAAAACGCTCCGACAATGGCACCCAATATCACCACAAACGCTAATATTAATTTTATTGCTTTCATTGTTCTATCGTTTTATTGTTTTAATTGTTAATTATCAATAAAATCTAATCTCGATCAGTTCTTAGACTAGCAGCCTTTCTATCACGCTCATGTTCAAGACGCCTCATCTCTTCCTTGCTTTGAGCATGTCGGATTTTCTCATCATACTCTCTGACAATAGCACGCCTTTCTTGAAGTTCCTTTTTCTCGTCCGACGATGAGCCGTAAGCTTTTTGTGCCGGCACTTGGGGAGATTGGGTTCTTGGAGCCGTCATGTCGGCAAAAGATTTTAACTCCCGATAGTGCTCCATAAACCACTCTCTAGCCTTATAAGCAGTTACATTCCCCACTTGACGCTTATGATCGTCTGATAGGTTCCAATCATATTGACTGATCTTACTGAGTTCATCAAAGCATCCATTGACAATGAGTTGCTTTACCGAATGATAGTCTTCCACCATCTTGCAATCCTTCTCTTCGCAATGCTGACGGTAGGCATCACGATGGGCTTCATATTGCCGATAGACGTTTTCAATTTCTTCAAAAGTGACGTTGTCCCTCAGCAATGCGAAAATCCAGCGGTTCATGTTGGCTTGAGCCTCGTCAGCAGGCAGACTCGGAACAACAGCAACAGTCGAATCCTCAGCAGGGCTTTCCTCAACCTGTGGCATCTCAGCCTGCTCATGTTGAGTCGCAGGTGGAGCCGTAAACAGATACAAGGCGCCAATGTTAACGCCAAGAATGACAATAAATGCTATGATTAACTTTAAAGACTTCATTACATAATCTATCGTTCTTCTCTTTTCTTTGTTTCTTTCTTCTTTTTACCTTTATTTTGATCTTCAGATGATGTTTGAGCCTTCGGTCGGTCATTCTTAATTTCAATAAAAGAATGATAGTTTTTATAATTGCTAATCACTTGTTGTTTAATTTGTTGATTCTTAGTATCAATGACATTTGACACTATATTCTTATGTTTTTGATATATGTTCCAATTATTCCATGAGGTTTTTTTAATTTGATCAAACTGACCATTAACGATAAGCGTTTTTAGTCGATTATAATCTTCAATCATCTTGCATTCATTGTCACCACAAAACTCAGAATAAGTACTTTTTTGGGCTTCGTACTGATTATTGATGTCTTCTATCTCGTTGAAAGTGACACTATCTTTCTTCAAGGTTTCCAACCAAAACTTCATGTTGTTTTGAGCCTGCTGTTCGGTCAGTTCTTCGGTCTGCGACTCGCCAGAGTCACCACCCAAGAATTTCTTTTCACCGCCAGCACTATTCTCGTCAACGATCTCGTTATGTGTCCGGCCTGAGTTGTGCTGACCCGTACATCCGCGCAGGAAGTAACCGCCCAGGCCGCCAAGCACGAGACACAACAGGGCCGAACAAAGCAACCACATCAAACCCTTCTGCAAAGATATCTTTTGGGCAGCAAAACTTTCTTTGTATTCCTGAAAAGCTGACAATTGCATTTCATTATCATTAGGACCGAGATAGATGGGATTACTAGCTTTATAACAGGTGTCATCAGCAAAATAAAAGACATCTATCGCCCCCTGAATGTCATCGGGCATATTCAGAGTACCCACATAGACCTTTTTATCCCTTTTGGTACTTTCAAATTTCACAGGTTTTGAAAAAACGACTCTACTGCTGTTGCTATCGCCGCCAGACACAACCTTAACCCTAAGCCAAGCTGGGGATCCAGATATATCGTCATTTTTATCTTTTATCTGAAGTACCAGTTGACGGGGTGTGGAAGATTGCTTTTCATTGAAATTGCCACGGTTGCCGCCTTGGCCTTTACCATAAACCGGCGGTTCTTGACGATACTCACTCTTCTGAACAGTTACCACCAATCGGTCAACATCAAACTTATACGAAACAAACTGGTAGGCCGATTGCCCTTCTCCATAGTATTTCAGCTCAAATGCCGCTGAATTCTCTGTAAAACCGATATCTTTGCCCTTCAGCTTAAATGACAAATCTGAATTAAGCGTAATCGGGTGCTGAATTAATCCATACTTGTACCTCAACTGCAAACTCTTTTTATTGCGCTGATACTGCTGCTTAAAGAACTCCTGATGCGGTTCGAGAACAAGTTGGAATGTCTTTTCTATGGGTTTCTCCAGTCCTGCTGTGGTAACCTGAATCTCTTCAAAAGCCGAATAAAACTTCACATGGTCAGGATCAGGATTATTGTTCGCCAGCAACTCCCTTATCGTGAAAGAAACACTGCCGTTCTTATAGAAGTGTCCATTGGCTTGAGAAGAAAAAGCAAGCGGCTTATCGATATCTGTCTCGAACTGGACAGGTTTACCATCAACGGAAATCTTGTACTGCGGCCTACGAGGAATTTGCAAATCAGGAACGAGTGACGAACTTTGTGGATTCTCCAGGTTTTCGGCAATAAAGACTTCACTATACTTCTGCAGTTCGCGATACTGCACATCATTCAAGAATTGCTCGATCTGTTTTTCTGAAAGTTTCAAGTAGCCTACAGGAGCCGTAGGATGCATCTCGCAGTAGGGGCCCTCATGAGGGATTAACGGGTATTGCCGAGCGACTTCATCCAATACCTTTTGGTCTATCTGGCCATCATTAAACTCATAGGTCTCATTGACACTGTCCCGGCACGTCATGCAGGAGGACAAGAACTTGTCTTTGAGTGCCATCATCACCCTGTAAGGGCCGACACCTTTTTCAAAGCCATAACCCTTAGGCAGCGAAAAAGCGATAACCAATGTTCCCTGCCTAAAAGAGCTAAAGCTGCGCACATTGTTCTTATATAGATTGTAGATCACCTGGGCCTTCTCAATCTTCAATGAGAAGAAATAGGAATTGGCTCGGAATCCACTAATCGCACGGTCCTCAATCGCAAAATCCGGTGAATTGAACAAGACCAAGGGCATAAAACCACTACTGGCATGTGGATTTCCACAGACCTTGACTGAGATATATTTTTGATTTGACATAAATGTATTATTTTGGTTTCGTAAGTAATTATTATGACAAGTGGTTACATTTCTTTAACCTCTAAACTTGAATACTAAATCAATTCACCGCATCCTTCACTTTATCCCAGAAAGTTTTCTTCTTGAGCATCTGGGTGGAATTGCGGATAGCTCTTACCAACTTGTCGGAGTCGGTGTTGTCATATTCGTAGAGTCCGCCCACATAGAACTGTCCCAGACTGAAAGTATAGAGATTGGGGTGATAACCCTGTGCAACATTGATGTTATGTTCCTCGCAGATTTCAATCAGCGCATCAAGTATATCATCTTGATACTTGTTTCGAAATATCCTTAGCGCTTCCTGTTCGCGTTGCACGGGGTCCCCCAAAGTATCGGCCTTGGTGACAATGATGTGAATGGAATCCACCTTTTCCATAATCTCGGCATTGCCTGGGTTCTGCAGCAGGTTCACCATTTTTTGGATCAAGATTCGCTGATTAACCGCACAATGTTCCAATTCTATGATGGCTTTACCCGTTTCCTCATCATAGCCCGTTACAACCTCACGGGTGATGTGAACTACATTGGTTGTGGGGTCAATAATCAGAAAAAAGACTTTACGGTTATCGTTGTTCAGTAATTTTGTCGCACCTGTACCCATATCCTCAAAAGTATAGACCTTATCGGGGTTGTTGGCAATGCCGAAGGCAAATTCCTCGCCCGACATCTCCACGAGGTTTACATTATGTTTGGCACCAGCTGACGTGCTGGAGCGAATAGTTGCCTCGAGCGTCGTTACGAAAGTCTTTTCAGTGCGAGGTACGGTAAGTCCCACGTCGGTATATTGCTGAAGTGCCGCAGCATAGTCACCGCCGCCATGGGCCAGATTAATATTCAGCGAACTGGATCGTGACAGTCCCATCAGCACACAGGTCTTGCCTGTGGAGGGTACACCAAAGAAATAAACGTCAGTGTAGCCTTCCTTACATTCTGGCGTTGATGTCTCCATAGCCTTTTTAATGTCGGGCAAATCGTAGGTGATATCGGTTGTCATTAAAGTTTCCCACACATTCTCGGTCATCACGCCAGCCTTGATCAGCTCATCCTTGTTGATAACCTTCTCATTAATCAACTTGACAAGACGTTCAACTTCATACTTATTAGGTTCATTGCGCATTAGACTGATTTCCCCCTGTTTCAGTTTCATCAGTTCAATCTTGGCCTGCTGAAGGAAAGGAGAATTCGGATTATTATGGATATAATCATTCACGATAAAAATGTCGCCAGTAATCTTGACGTTCTCCCAATCAACAATGCCATTGAGCATCGCTTGGGCCTCCTTAGCAAACTTGCCATTCGAGAATATGTCAAGATATTCCTGGATGTCAGCGACTTGATCTTTGTTGGTTAAGCCCCAGACGGTTTCATCAATCTCGTCTCGGTGGGAAGTGTTGGGGTATTTGGCGAGGTGTCCCAACAGGGAATCCTTGGAAAACACGTCCACAGCATCCCAGTCGGCCTGTTCTACATTTGCGGTAATCTCTTGCAGTTTCCGCTCCACCAGGAAGTAGCACTGGTTGGCTTCATCCACATGGTTACCAGAAGGTCGCTTGCCTTCCCAACGGCGAATGTAATTGGAAATCATGTCCAACAGGGATTGGGAGTATTCCTGTCGCTCCAGCAGGGTATGGATGTCAGCCCATTCCTTTTGTTCAAAGGAATTGGGCATCTCATTCAAGCGTTTTTCTATTTCTTGTCTGCGTTCCGGTGATAAGTTCGGGAGATCCTCCAAAGAGATATCTCCTGACTGGATATAAGTCATCAACGTATTGATGTTGATTTTGTTACAGTCATTCATAAGTTTATTGCGTTGTAAAGCTGTTAGTGCCATAGTATTCTAAAGTATTAATAGTCAATAATATGATTTGATTACAACTGTGTCCCGCCATCTTCTTCCTTTCTGGTCTCACCGACTTTTAAAACGTCGGTGCGGCGGGCGACGAAGTAATTAAACAGAATCATCAGATGGATCAGCAGCACGACAATCAGCGCTGTCACACTGAATCCGCGTGCATCCTGCAAGGCCTTCCGGAACTTAAAGGAGGAAGTATCTAACGCGAACTCCTGCTCTTGATTCTGCTTAACAATTGTATATTTATTGTTAGCCGAATCCCAGTCCACATCAGGCAATAGTGCATTATGTGATAATTCCGATAAATCTTCTTGTGCTATTGAAGCTAAATAATCGATTTTTTTGGCACTTGTTGGCACTTGTATGATGCTCCAATTATTAACAATATTAATAATTTCGTTTCTGTCAGCTATATATTGTAGATGCTTATCGCCATATGCACCATCTTCCTTCACGAGATCGTCACGTTGCGAGTCTATAAAGGTTTCAACAGCCGATTCAGTACGTTCTATTCTATTATCTGTCATGAACTTATTAAGGCTAGCATCACTGACCTTACCAGGCATTATCGCAATTTTTAAACCGTTTCCGGTTTTTTCTATAGCGGTTTTCTCGAAGTTTTCATATGACGCATACAGGCTGTCGATCTTGGCGATGTCTTCTTGGGCGTAGTTCTTGATCTGCTCCTTGTTGTCGTTGACAACAAAGAAGTGCATGATACCGCCGAACAGTGATGCCGGAATGGCAAACAGGATATAGGCCACGAGGGTGGCGATTTCAATCTTTTTCCATTTGTCGAGCTGGTTGGCAGCGCCCTTGCACTTAATCATGAACCACAACAGGCCACCGGCCACTGCCGTGACCACGACCGCGATGAGGATGTCCCAGCCGATTTCACCACCTGACATGTAGGAGTGCCCGATGAAGGTGAACACCAGCAGCAGCACGAGGCCTACCAGCGCGATGATGTTGGCGATGGTGATTTTGCCACTGCTCTGATTCTTTGCTTTATTCTTTTGTTTCTTTGCCATAATCTATTAATCTATTTATTATTTATCTACTAATAATGTGTAATCATGAACGGCGGTCGGTTCTTGTTTGTCTGGAGTTTCCGCTTTGGGCGTCCGACTGACGGTCGTTCTGGTTGTTGCCTGATGATTGCGAGGCCCTGTCGGTAGCAGGTGCCGTCGATTTAGCCTTCAATACCGCATCCTTGATCTGTACCAGGTTGCCAATTTCGGGGGCTCCGCTGACAGGCTTGCCCGTTTCCTTGAGAATTGAGATGATCTGGCTCGTCTTCAAATCGGGGTTCACACTCTTTATGAGTGCCACTGTGCCAGTGATGATGGGTGCCGAGAAACTCGTGCCAGGCCAAGCCACGTAAGTGTTGCCGGGGGTGGCGCCAAAGATATCAACACCAGGAGCCGAGATGGTGGACTCGTAGATATTGTTCTGCCTGAAATTGCCAAAATTGCTGAAATCAGCCTTGCGAAGGTTGCGATCGACAGCCGACACCTTGATGGTGTTATCATTACGCTTGGACACGTCCATGGCGGTGAACACATTATCATTGCCTGCCGCCCAAACAATCGTCACGTCACGATCCTCGGCCAGCTTGAACACATAATCCCACATCTTCTCGGTGGGCAATCCGAATTGCTGGGAAAAAGCAATCTGATCATTAATCGACATGCGGCGCACCATATCTGGGTTAAACTGCATTCCGACAGAAAGATTCACCACATCGGCACCATGATAGATGCAGTACAGCAAACCCTCGACCATGGTGATTGTGTTGATAGCCTTACCGATGCTCACAGGAATGAATTTACACTTGGGAGCGATGCCCGATGAGCCGGCATTGTTGTTTGCCGCACCCACCGCAATCGATGTCACCAACGTTCCATGGCTAGCGACTTCAATGGGACAACGACCCACTGGGGCGACATTGGAACTGCCGGTATAGATCTCATAGGGATAGAGGACACGGTCACGACTCAATTCAGGATGGTTCAAATCCATAAACGAGTCAACAATGCCGACCACCACATCATCCGAGCCTTGAGTGACAGCCCATGCCTCCTGAGCCTGAATCGGAGTGAAGAACCAAGCATAATTAGGATACCTGAAGATGGGGTCATTGGGCGTCACCCCTTCGGCCTGGACCATCACCTCGACTGGCACCACAAGGAATTTGACCTCGGGAATCTGACTAGGTAACTTCCGACAAATTTCCATCCTTTTCTCATCGGGAACGCTCAGAACTGCAGTTTTAGCGCTGGAGTTATACCATTCGATTTTATGGTCTGGTTCGGGATATTGCTGAGTGAATTTTGCAGCAAATGCCTTGAATGCCTCATCATTGACATCGGAGTCCAAGATGACATACAACAGATTGGGATAGACCTGAGTAGCCCCATCATTATCGGGATTGGGCTCAGGCTCCATTTCTTCAAACGGGGGCAGGACGTTCTCGTCAGGTGAGGGAAGACCGACATCCTCACCCCCATCGATAGGGCGGTTCCATTGAGGATCAGAAGGTGTACTATTCCCATTATCCTGACCTCTGGGCTGGACATACTCGTTGCCCGGACGTTGGAACTCTTCAGGCCAATTCGCGTCAGCCAATTGGTCGCCAGAACCATGGTCGCAGCTGCGGAACAGGCTCAAGAGAGCCATCAAGAGGACTAGCAACAAGAGAAACAACAAAAGTCTCCCTAAACATCCCATGAGACCCCATGGCTGCCAGAAGGGCTCATGTCCATTGGCTCCTTTTCCAAAAAAGATCTTCTTCATGATTGCAAGTCTATATTATCAATGATTTTTAATTTGCTACAGTTCCTGCTTTTAGTTGGTCAAGAATAACCGCCAAAGCATTATTGGCCTCAAAATCAATATCCGGGATATCCAGATTGGCAACAAACGAAATGAACATGTATTCTATCCACTTGTTATAGTTATCCTCAAACGACGGCAGCAGGGCCTTGGGACTCGTTGACATGTCATTGAACAATGCGGTCAAGTCCTTCTCATCGTAGGTGGATGGCAACTGCTTAAGGATATAACGGAAAGCCGGCAGATTATGGGATTCACAGATTTTCTGCGCCTTGGCTTTTGTCTCATCAGACAGATACTTGAAACCGAAATCCATGACGAATTCATTCACCTTGCTGGCGAGCATATCGGCTAAAAGGCTTTCATTGGCCGTGTGAATATCCACTACATTGACGTACTCTGCAATGCACTCAGCCATCATATCTCTTAATCCCAGACCCTCGGACGAAGTGACCAGATTATCCATCAGGCTTGTCATTACCGATATGTCAAAACCCTGCTCATCAGTGAATTCGTTGATGAAGTCAACCGACTTGATGCCAGAGCACCAGGCATCAAAAACATTGTCGGCAATGACACAAGAGTTCAGCTTACGTTTATACGTTCCGGTGAAGAGTTTTGTTGGATCAACATTCTTTTTGTTTAGATAGTCCTGAGCCTCCTCCCGGCTGTCAAAAGCGTAGGTCTTCATCAAGCATTGCCACCTGTCTTCCTCTGATTTCACAGACTCTATCGGGTAGCCGGCATTCTCACACGACTTGCGAATGAGCTCATACGCCTTAAAATCATTCACCTTAGCGTTCAAAACAGGACTTTGCATCACTTTGTGCACTATGGTATAACTCTCTTTTTCGGTCAGCTGCAATGCTTGCAACAGGTGACCGAAATAATAGTTGTCATTATTGCAGGTGAAATCCATCTCGCGGAAAATCGCACGCGCCTTGCGGATATTGCCTTCAAGGATCTCTTCAGAATTGGTAGGTACATAATAGCTCTCCACAACCTTATATGCACCATGTCTAGCTTCATAAAGCTTGCGTTTGAACTCAACGGCTCGCATATTCGCCATATTGGTCGCAACTTTAGCTAATTGATCTATAATGTAAAGAGATCCATCATTGTCAATAGATGCTGCTACATCCCATGACAACTCAGGATGGCTAAAGAACATCTTGACATATTGATTATTGCAGAACGTATCACGTAAATCCTTGTAAAACTCGGGAGGCAAGAGCATCCGCTTATTACTAGTCTTTTCACCTTCATAAAGCTTGCTGTCATTAGGACCAGAATACTTATAGTCCCTCAACAAATAGCAATTATTGAAGTGTTCACCCGGACTCGTCCAATTAAGAAAAATCTTTTGTTCTTCTTTGTCTAAACTGCCTTCAACATTGAAACATTCCCTATATAATGTTTTATAGAAACGCTCATTCCATCTATTATTCAATGAATTGATGTTGTTGGCAACAGCCTCGGTACTTAACTTCATATCCATGTTGAATTTAGTACCAATATAAAACAATGGTGATATGTTACCTGTCGCATCCATAGTTTCACGACGCTCTTCCATTGTTCTGCCAACATAGTTGCTAATCCAGTCCTTCAAGAGATGAGGGACATCTGTAACCTCATTCTTCTCGGCATGATGACAATATAGCAGCACATTAATTAGCATGGATTTGTTATACATGTTGAACAAATATGCAACCTTACCGCGCAACAATACTTCTATCAGTACGTTATCAGCGCTAAGGGTTTTGAGTTCAAGTTTTTTTCGAGATCGGGCGCCAGGGAAATCAAGTATATCATTATGCATGAATATTGACCCCACGCTATTCATATCATCAGTTGATGTTTCTTTGAGCCGCACTCCATTTTCAATAGACTTTTCTGGCGGCAGTTTTTCCCTGACTTTTTCATCTTTAATATTATCGAGACAATAAAGATTATTGCTACCAAGATATTCCTCATCAATCTTCACGATAATCTCTGAACATAATGCACAAATCTCGCTTTTCGTCAAATGTTCAATTTTTGTGAAATTATCCCCGATCTTCAGATAGGCATCAGTAAAAAATTTGGGCGAAGTCAAAAACAACTCATTTAAACATTGTACACTCATAATCGTGTCTTCGTTTACACCATTATGAAGAAGAGATTGAGCTGGCAGATATACGAATTCTGAATATCTCAATTTCTTAAGAGTACTTGTCATTTTGTTAAATAGCTTGGTCTGGTATTCGCTATTGTTCCAAAGAACAGAGAATGTCTCAGCCCACTTGTCTTCAGGAATGCGCTCAACGACATATGCTAACTTATCAAAGAAAACGGACTTATAAATGAACGACTGTGCCTTGGTTTTCAAATAATCATGGAAATATGATTTGATATTCATAATGTCATCCGAGATTATGAATGACTGGCATTTGGGCGCATTCTTATAACGCTCCATGAGCATGATACCCATATCCTCTACAGCCTGTTCACTAAGATAACCATAGTCATGTATGTCATTATAATAACCATCACACAGGATTATGATAATATCACAAACCGACAAGCAGCGCATCAAGATAGGATACTTATCACTATATCTATCTCCTCCTTTAGCAAATGACGAGAATCTAGTCACAACACCGGTGGCCTCGGTATTATTGGTTTTTGGATTCATCTCTTCAATGAAATTATAGGATTTCCCATCAGCTTTTAATCTGAAGGGCTCACCATCTTTTTGAAGCATACAATTAATTAGATATGATTTCCCGACTTGGCTAACTCCGTATGCGGCAATCGCAGGATTCTCTTCAGCAGCCTTCTTGAGCATCCTAAGCTTCCTACGTTCTTCCACGAGGAGCGGAAACTTCTGTTCAAAATCTGATGGCTTGTATTTTTGAATCCATGCCAACGATTTATTAATGCTCTCAATTTGATTTGAAATAGTCTGTATCATAGTCTTTTTATCTGATTGTTAATTCAAATTCTCCCTTATCCAACCAATACTTGCCATCGTCCACAAGAGACTGCTGGACAAGTTCTACCGAAGTCTTAGGCAAAGAGTTGCCTTCAGAGTCCACGATTTCCTCTATCCATATTTCCTCTCTGTTATCGGTGTAGTTGCGAGACAATGTCACACTCAAGGTGTGCTTGCTGCTATTATTGTACAAGGCGAAAAGCGGACGTGCTTGATAAATTGCAGAATCCAATTGTCGGCATCCCAGATATGCCGGGAAAACAGCCAGTTTCAACGTCGCAGTCGAAGTGTAAGGCGACAAGGCAGACTTGGTTACCTGCTGACGCCGTGAATTGTATTCACCGATATAATTGGCAGTGGACTTCATCTTCTTGATCATCTTGGAAAAATCGAGTACCAAGCCCTTCAAGCCTTGTGATGCAAGGTATCCGACCATGCCACCAACAGCAACGATTGACTTCTGATTATAGAAGTAACCCTGGCCATCAGCTGTCGGGAACCATGAGCCGACCCGGTAGTCATTCAATCTCACCAATCTGTCTGGAGCAATGGGTACATACTTAATAAAAAGTTCTGTAATTGCATCAAGAGATGTGGGGCGTCCAGCAAGAACGATAATATCGCATTGCTGGGTGTAAAGAACCAAAGCCAATTGCTTCATCAATGGCTCCATTGTCGATTTTACTATATCAGCCACTTCAACTGGATCAAAACGCCAATTCAATTCTTCGAAACGGAAACCAAAATGATGATAAAAATACGACAAAAGATAGTCAGCCGGTTTTGTATCTTGGAAGATATCTTCAAAAGTATATAATTTTGAGGGCCTGTGAGTACGCAATAACTCAAGCATCATTTGAGCTATCGGCATTGAAATCTGGGTATTAAAATCAACGCGACATCGACGATCGCGATAGCCCATCATAGAACTATCCGTACCAAAGAAATCGTGAATAAGATTGGAAGCAAAAGCGACAATCTTGTCATGTTTATCATCTTCGTCCAAAGACTGGCATATATCTGCGATTTTATCACGATAAACAATGTTGTCTTCACAACAGGGCAATGCCTTCAAATCATCATCGTTCATCGAAAGCAAACGACTAGTCAAAGCCGAGGTGATATTGCCTTGATTTGGCTCTCCGTGGTCTTTACCCTCAATCACAATATTTTGAATCAGGTTGCGTAGGATGTCATCACCTGCCAGATAGAAACTATCCCAGAACAAAGGAATCGGAGTCAACCTGCTACGGCCTTCACCCTCGTATTCGTAGGCGCAAACCATGATATCTGTCGTGCCTGCACCAATGTCTATTGATCCAATTGTTAACGCCTTCTCTGTATATCCATCTTCTTCCAATTCAGGTCTTACGTGCCCTTTAAGTTCAAAGAACTTGTTGATTTCACCACTATATCTTTGGGCAATTTCTGCATATAGATAAACCAGTTGGCAGCATGATGCCTCATCATAGGACCAGACTCTCCTGTTAATGTCGGCATATTCATCCGTGATTTTCAATGCGGCTGAAGACGGCAGAATCTCAGCCATTTCCAAACCATTCATGCACTTGGTCAAAGCTTGATATGCGTCACTGGCACACTGACGCAATTTAATCTGCTCTTTTAAAGGCATGGCTGTCGGACATGTAATGATGATGTTCCTGATTACCCTGCGGCAATCTATATCACCCCATTTATCACGATATCGGATAGAATTTATTTGGGTTAACGCATGATTGAAAATCTCAATCATGGCAAATGTCATGAGAGATGAACGGGAATAGTGGTGTTCTGTTTGATCAAAATCAAATAATTCCTTTCCCATCTCAAATTGATCATCCTCGTTCTTAAAACATCCTTCTTTATTAAACAATCCCGACAATAAAGGAACTGAAATATCATTGGATAATGCCACGTTAAACGGATCATCGGTAGTAATCAGATTTTCCCACTGACCGCTATATGGTTTCTCATCCCACAGATAACGCTTAGGACTGGAATAATTCGTAGTCTTTTCGGCCATGCCTTCTTCCTCCAGAGACCTATAAACAAGTCGCTTCGCCTCATCGCCGATTCTCACAAAACTTTTCCAGGAAAACATATTCTCACCTTCCTCACCCAATACTATGTCGTTTCCGAAATCGGCTTTTCTGAAAACGATTCTCATATCAAAGGTCTTGTTTTCATAATAAACCCATGGATGTGAGAGGTCTCTTAACTCAAGCATTTGGCCCTTGGTGAAATCACCATTCTCAAACAAGATGCCACAAGTGCGGGAATTGCCAATATCCAGAACTAAATCAACAAAGATATTACCTTTCTTATTATCGTGTAAGGTGACTTCTGGAGCACCTCCTGAAAGCCGAATGAAATTCAAGAAATAAATATAAAAAGCTTTATATTTTAACGATGGTTCTTGAAGGATTTCAAGTCCAAGCAATCCCCTGATATAATCCGAGAATGCATGAAAAGCCTCATCAGAAGAGACAAAGTTCATCAATAAATCAACTTTATTGCACATACTGTACACACATGAGCCTCCATCTTCTTCTGCTATATATGGTCTTAAGACATCAAGTTCATCAATACCCGTCTCTGTATCAAAAGCCCAAACCAAACGATATTTATAGGTTCCCTTCTTCTGACCTTCGCCAATCTGCTGAATCTTAAGACGGCACCAAGCCAACGGTGCATTACTGGTTATGCCATCAATCTCCTTTCGAAACATCGGCACGGGAAGCCACTTGTCAAGCAAGAGGTCAAAAGCAGGTATTTGAGATTTCCCTTCGACTGGATCTTTCACACGAAACGATTGCAAAGAATTGATGTTGAAAACACCTTCATCATCTTCCTTAAAGGAAGATAGCAAAGCTACATTGAAAGAGGGATTCATTTTGATTAGCCCTGTTTCATCCAATTCTTCTCTCCCATTCGATTTACGAACCACAGCACCCTCTGCTTCAATCAATTCTTCAAGAGGTATATACTTTCCATCCTTATCATCATAGCACAAAAGACCGAAATACCTATTATCTAAAAAATCGACTGTTTCACAAAAAGAATACTTAAGGGTTTTTCCACTCTTCAACACCAATGGTTCAGAAGGGCAGAATTCAATTTCATTCGTTACGAAATGAATTCCTGAGTTAGCTATCAAATGTTCCATAATCTATATCATTAAATATCTACTTTTGAAGTAATTGTCTTTGCTCTTTAATGACGAGGTGTCTCCAAATGTAACCAACGTGCATATAATCAAGTTAGAACAATCCAAAAACTTTCACATCTGCTTTTAATACAGAAAACAAATCAAAGACTTCTTCCGATTAGGCAAATGCAATACATCGGTTTTACACAATAACCCTTGAAAATTGTCCCATCATATCCAACTATGTATCTGATTCATTGATTATTAGTTAAGATTTATGTCTATGGTTATTTGAAATCTCGTGCTAGGATGTTCCTAAAAATTCCTAATTAACTTCCGCGTTACTATAGATTCTACTTAATCAACTGCATTGCTGAAGAATAAAGGAATTGGCCACAAATTTACTAAAAAAATGCAAATGCAAAGAAAATAATTAAAAAAAATTAAAAAGAATCTAATTAATTGATGTTTATTGCACTTTTAAACTACTGATTAAACTACTGATTAAACACCTGCAAAAAATCTTGGAATTATTGCTTTATTTCCCCAAAATATTAGTAAACAATTCTACATACAATAATACACACCACCTTGTAATGTATATTATTTCACCAATATCAGAGATATTTATAATATTATAGAAATCAACTTATTATGCTTTATATTATGTCACATATCTTCCATCATACAAAGATGAGTTTGGCTCCATCTTGATGAATGGAGCCAAACTCACATTTAGGTTGTTCGTCTTTAGATTATTGGGTGGCGGAGAGACGCTAGGAGGACAGGGTTGTTATCGCACTCTTATAGAAACAAACATAAGCACAGACCATGACTGCCAACTCTTAGGCTTTAGGGACGGGAAGTGCTATCTGTTTGAGTTAGAGAGTGTTTTGCTTACCACTTCTCGGTGAAGCTGCTGCGACCTTGATAGTCAACAGTTCCCTTTTTCTCGAGCCAACGCATGATGAGGTCGCTGGTGGTCTCGGTGCCTCGCTCGCCCTGATCCTCACGGGGAGAGTCGGCTATCGATGCCACGTAGTTATTGGTCACCACGCGGTATTTCTTCTTCATATTGAGTTTCTTGCCATTGGCATCAAACAGTTCCAATTTCTTGACAGCGGACTTGTTGGCGTCAGTGTAAGTCACCACGGCTGTACATCCGCTGGTAACTGGGAAGCGGTTGCGGTCGGCCTTGAAGCAAGCGATGAGCATGTCACTGAGTTCTTTGCCAGTCAGGGTCATCACCACCGGGCTGTTCAGGAACGGATCAAGGTTAAGTATGTCCTTCGCAGTGATGGGACCAGCAGGGAAAGAGTCATAGCGCACGCCGCCATAGTTCTCGAAGGCAATATCACAATTGCACTCCTCCTTCCAAGCGTCGCACATCATAACTCCCAGCGCATCATAACTATTGATGTCATTTTGCATCTGAGCCACCACGCGCTCGAATTTAGGACTGCTCTTGAAATGCTTGAGCAACGCTTCGGCGGCATCACTATGTCGATTGGAATTGTTCAAAACGATGTTCTCGGCCTTCTTGCTCACGACCTTGCCACCTTCTACCTCCAGCGTCGTCAGGGTGACGCGAGGCAACTGGTAGCCATTCTGGGTAATCAACACGCCATCGTGCACCTCTCCGCCTTCGAGCTGGGTGTGGGTGTGACTGCTTATGATAAGATCATAGTAAGGAAATTGTTTTGCCAACTCGACATCGACATCAAAGCCCACATGGGTCAGCAACACATTGACATCGCACTGCTCAGTGAGCCATTTATACTGTGGTATCACCTCCTCGGGCTTTTGAAACGACAGCCCCTTCACGTTGTCGGGATGAGTGTCGGGGAGTCCGTTCTCACCCACTTGTGTGATTCCAAGCATGCCAACTTTAATGCCCTTGACATCAAAAACCTGATAGGGACGCACTCGGATTCCGCTCTCGGGAGGACAAGTGATGTTGGCGGCAAGATAGGGGAAATTAGACAGCGATATCACCCGTGCAAGACCTTCAACGTTGGAGTCATACTCATGGTTGCCCAGCGCCGATGCGTCAAACCCGATGAGGTTCATCATCGAAATCATGGGATAGGAGACAGGCTCATAAAAGTCGTTGTAAGGATTACCTGTGCGGTTATCTCCTGCCGAGATAACCAATACAAATGGATCAATGGCTCGAATACTGTCAACGATAGCAGCATATTGAGGCATCTTTTCGATAGCCGAGTGCATATCATTGGATGACAGAATCCTCACGGTCTCGCCATGCACACTAAAGAACGAGACCAATGTCAAAGTCACGATTGACAAAAAAATCTTTTTCATAATATCACTGGTTTATAATGTTAATGATTTGTTGATCTTTCAGGGGAGCTGCGTTATCCAGCAGGTGCCCCCATTTGTCGGTGACTTGCAGCGATGATACTTCGCTGATATCAAATCTGTTACGCACGGCCCAACGCAGCACCGCATCACCAACTTTGGCACCCTTGAAAATTCTTATTTTGGATTTATTTACTATAACCGTCATATTTTTATATAGAATTAGGTTTGTAGCGTCCCTAAAAACAGATTCAAATTCTCAATCAAGTTAAGCAGCCGTCCAAGTAGCTGCCACGGTGCAAAGTTAGTCAAAATTAGCACAGGTTGAGCGAGGTGCCCTATCTTTTTCTATTGGTGTCCGGTAAAGATCGTTTAAGATGAAGCTGACAGGGACACTAGTTCATACGCACGAAATGCTCGGAGGGTGTCATTAGTAACTGGGGGTACCTACTAACGAAACTAGTGTTGCGAGTGAAGTGACAAGCATCCACGGTGCCGCAATCCGTCCATATCGTCGCTGGAGGCGACCCCATTATCCATAATCATCAAGGGGGGCGCTTTCGGTGCCGTTACTTCCCTCTGGCCTTACGCGTGGTGATGCGGTTGATAAGGTGGCCCGTGAGCATGATCAGGACTCCCAAGATAATATGGAAGCTGATCATGAAGTTTTTTGCAGGCAATATGTACCCGTGCACTTCTACGTTGGGAGTAATCCCCATGAAGAATGCCACATGTGCCAACAACAACGCAAAACAATACACAAAACCAAATACGAATACCAGGCGCCACAGGGTGCCCCACAGGCCATAGCCAAACAACTGCTTGTATCCAATGATGTAGTAAGCAATCACAACGATGGAAAGCAAAGTGAGGATGGTCATCTGCTTGAAAAAGAACCAGCACGGCAACGCCAATAGGAAGAAGGTCACTTGCAGGCTCCCGAAAAGGACCTGGATAAAGAACCCCTCGGGCAACGAGTGCCCTGTGTGGAGCGGCGAGTAGCGAAACATGACCCAGGTGGGGAAGATGGTAGTGAAGGACAGTATCAGCATGGACCAGCTGAAATGCGACTCAAACCAGTCGTAAAACGGCTTGGACACGTTTGCTATGTTTTTTCCCTCACCTTCAGTAAAACCGAGTTCATGGTAATCCAAACCGTATCCGAGGCCCTTAAGCTCCGGAAACAACCAATGGAAGATAATCGCATAGGCCACCGCAAGAATGAACAGCATCTTAATTGGCGGGAAGCTCACCTGACGCTTGCCACTGATGTAATCACTGATGAAGTAACCGGGGCGCAACAGCAACTGGCACACACTAGATAGAACGGAACGTGAACCCAAGCCCCAAATGTCCATCACACTATTGTGCACACTGGTCCAACCGATGCGGCCCACACTCGCCTGCTGCGAGCAGGTGGGGCAATAGTGGCCCGTGAAGGTGAACCCGCAGTTGTTGCAGCGGTGTTCCTCCTCACCCTTGACGTATTTTATCGGCTGACGTTGCCAACGCTTGAAACGCTTGTATCGCTCTTTCAAAGAATGCCAATTCATCCTCTTCTCATTATTCAATCATAGAAATCGGAATCCACAAACGATTTTACTGCAAAAGTATATAAAAAAACATCATGAATGATTCTTCATCGCTCAAAAACTGAGAAACAGGCGATTATTTAGCCGAAAAAGGGACTGATTGTTTGACTACATCGAGGATAGGGGTGCAACAATCGCATTTCGCGCCCTTTAGTTCTATTGTAGCCATCATCGGCAATTCAAGACGTGTTGCAACAAAAACAAACAAGGCACCGCAATCTATTGATTGTCTGCGCCTTGTTTATAGAGCCGATATCGCCGGCCATCATCACATTTCACCCAAAACTGTCACTGTTTCAATGACAATCAAGCCCAGGGGTCCTGGTTGACGGGAATGCGAATATCTGGCATCAGGCCCACATGCGACCACAGGAACCACTGGCCCGTGCTGGGCTTGCGGCGCAGGTCCACTTGACGCAGGCTATCGGCACCGCTCGAGGGAATAAACAAGCGTATCATGTCGGTATCAATCACGCTGGTGGGCGTGGTCATGACGGTCACGGCCAACGGCGTGGTGGGCGTGTAGTTGTTCGCCGGCGACGTGCCGTTTAGGTATGACAACATCTTGTAAGGCTTGCCCGACAGGCAGTCTCGCAAAAACTGCACCTCATAGGGCGACAGTGGGCGCGGACCACGCAGGTAGTTCATCATCTCCACGGTCGCTTGAGGATTCTCGCAATAGTTGCACAGCACGGCCACCGTGAGCGCCGCCACCTCAAACTCGTTTTGCAGTGTTGCATAAGGCATCTGCTTCAGTTGCTCGATATTCTTTGGCAAAAACGGAATTGCCACGGTCCGGGTCGAGTTGCCCTGACCTCCACCTGAATTGTTATTGAAAATTCCCATAATAGTATTGTTTTGTTAAAGTGATTATGATCATCATCTGATAAGCGTCCGACAAAGCTGGCTGTCTCTCACTTTCGCTATGAATAACGGCGATGCAGAGGACATACTTGTTCAGTCGTATCTCATTTTTGTAGACTACAAAAGTACAACAATTCAACAGCAAAACAAAATATTTGGCCCTGAGACAAGAATTGTGACTATCATTCAGACAACAGAAAAACGCCAACCGATTGAAAACAAACGATTAGCGTTTCAAGCCGATGTTAACTCATCATCACGGATATCAACTGCCCAGATGCTCAAGCAAATTCAAGTAAAAGAATCAAGAAATCTACATATCCTTCATTCTGTTCAGAATCCACCGTTCGTTGATGGTCTCGCAGTATCGGGTTAACCGGAAGTCTTCGTGTTGGGCGATTGCCACGTATTGGTCGTATTGCTCACGGGAAATCAGCAGAATCCCTTTTTGTGGTTCGTGATTCACAAAGCTCTTGAACACGAGGAATCCTTTCTTGGAATCTCCTTTACCTGAGATAAGGTCTTGAAACACCAGTGAGCACTTGTCGGGCAGCTTGTTGGCATCATCTACCTTGATAAAAACCTTTGCGAGTTCGACGGCAACATCATTAAGTCCGGCTTCGAAGATCAAGATTTTTTCTTTGAGCCTGACCAATGCGTTAGTGGTGCGATAAGTGCTCCTCCTCATATCTGGGAACTTAGTCGACATCTCATTATATTGCTCGTTGATGCTTTCGCAATCGTTGGGCGAGAAGTGAATCATAAAGCCGTTGTCCATATCGTGGTACAGGAATGGGTAGACGATAGTGAATGTTTCTCCACACTCGGGACAGGTCCACTTGAACAGGTCATCAGAAAACACTCTTTCACGCAATGACTTATCCAGCGTGACATTCACGGTTTCATACATTCTGAAATCCCCTTCATACTGGCACTTGGGGCAAGTGATTGATTGAGATGAAATCTTCGTCATAGTATTTCAGTATTAAATGACTAAAATCGGTTTAGGAATCTGCATCGTACTCAAAATGGCTTTTTTCAATAAACCCATCCGCAATGATATTTCACGAGGGTCTGTCGTTCACTTTCCCCAAATATGACAGATTGGTTGTGCCGCTCCACAGGAACAGTTAATCTGCACAATCCGCCCCATCTGGTCCAAATGCAATAAGTTACCACTGCTTTATCCCCATCAATGTTGACAGAAGGCAAAATGTCATCCCGCCCAAGGTATGACTCTAACATCTCATGGTCTACTGATTTATACGAAGAATACTTGTCAAAGATACGTTGCATATCATCTTGGGAGAAGACATACCAATGATTTAAATAATTTCCATGCCATCCTTTAGGCATAAAAGT
This sequence comes from Muribaculaceae bacterium, assembly GCA_017557665.1. The sequence continues at coordinate 127,696 of JAFYYI010000031.1, forward strand.
GAGCGCTCTATGAAGCAGCTGCGCTTGCCAAATTCCTAATTCAGTGAAAGGAACCATCACATCGTCCCAGACAGAGGGGATTGCATGACCTGACCATATATCTAATTTGTCCTGAATGAGCATTGACTTATCATAAGGGTTTGACTCCGGCATGTCAATGTCATCGTAAACGATAATAGATCCATCATTAATTATAGCCAAAATTGGTGAGTCAGGAGCGAGGTTGTAGGGTTGATAAAACGATTTGGCATTTGTATAGTGGAAATATAGTTCATATGCCCAGTCTCGACCGAACCCACAGCGGAAAGTGTCAAGCGCTAGGTCACTTGGATGGCTGATTAAATCTAACGGTTCCAAGAGCCACTCCACATCATTCCCTTTCTGCAGCCGATAGTCCTTAATGTGACTTTCAATGATGCCCCTGAATCTGCAACCGATTTCACCAAGGATTTCTCCCATATTCTTGTCTATTTTTTCCATAACGACAATAATTAAATGAATTAGAAATATTAGTCACAGTTTTTTATAACCCAAGCGTATTACATAGGTTAGTATAGTCTTCTTTCATTGCCTCAACGCTTCTTATAATCCTCTGACGAGGAAAAAATGAGTAGTCATCCTCTTCGATCCCCTTAATATAATTTTCAATAACAGAAGATTGGAGTTTGTTGTAGGTTGCGATACGGAATTCATCCCAGCCACCCTCATCGCTATGGTCAAACTTGTTTGTTTCCCTTATGCAAATACCGAGTAGTCCCAAGTACAATGATTTTACCAGTTGACGTGTTTCACAGTTTCCAAATAAATATGGTCCACCCACAAATTCGTCTGGAATAATGGTAACCCTAGTCTCACTTGAGAAGTTTCGTAACCTAATAATCGTAGGAGAATCTTCAAAAAACAGTTTAATCTCAGTTTCATCATGGTATGTCAACAGAAATCGTTCTATATCCAATCTAATACGGTTGAAGTCTGTTGTCCAATCAGAGAGATACGCCTCGTATTCTCTATCGCCTATAGTTATAACAAAATGAGTGTCACAGGCGTAGGGTTCTACGAAGTTAAACGTAAAGCGTTCTATCATGTTCTCTTCAAATTTGCTGTCCTTCAAGCCATCCAGCATTCGTTTTGCTGCATTCTCCTTGAAGTCGTCTTCATAAACTGTTTGCTCGCCTCTTACAACTGCATTGCAGAGGTCTATCAAAGAATTAATAGCAGAATCCACAAAATGAGGTTTCTGATATTCTATTCTGTAGTCACCTCGAGATTCATCTTTGAATTTACAAATAACTTCATTTTTGAATATGGAAACACATGCTAAGATGCCAGGACTTAGATAGAATTTATCACTGTTGCAACCCCATAATGAATGATACAACACCAATGGGAAAATAAGCACTGCTTTCCCTTGAAGCGGAAACCAGATGGCGGGCTTGTCTGTACCTTCGGCAACCTTAAATTCAAATCTGCTTGTTTCCATAATTAGTACAATTTATTTATGAGCTATAACCATATCATAGAGGATGGAATCTAACGCATCGGTAGATGCCTCATTCAGTTCAGGTCTAAAGGTGCCAATGGTGTCGATATAGTAATCAGCAAGGTGTCGAGCATCGTCGACTAAACATTATCAACAGCGAGCATGTCATGCTCTTTTCCGCTTTTCTTTAGGCGGATAAGTTCATATATCTTTGCCCTGATTGCTTCATCTCAGTCATTGATGAAGTACTTGGTATCGACTCGTTCGGTCAGCCAAACGCCATTGTTGGACAGGTAGAATTTGCAACCGTCGGCCAGCATCTGTCGGCAATCTATTTGAATCACAAATGCCTTTCCATGCCTTGACCCCACGTTGATAGCAGTCGCCTCGTCGGCCGACAGGTGCACATAGAGCCTGTTGCCTGCTATCAAGCCGTTGGCATAGATGGACTCAAGAAATCGCGTGGCAGTACCATGATAGAGCACATCCGGGGGAATAGCCTCCTTGAGTTCCACATCAACCGCGATGGAGTGTCCTTGCCGAGCACGGATTTTCGTGCCATCTGTACTGTATTCATATCGCTGCTTGTTGTTGGTCGCAACAATCTCATCCAGTTCTTCACGCGTGTAACCCAACCCTACCAGTTCCTCAACCAGACGCCAGCCGTGCTCATCGATCTTGCCTTGCTCCAAAGCGTCTTTATCGTGCCTGAGCAAGTAAGCCAAGTGTTTCCCTTTCTGTACTATGTCGTTCTTTCTTGCCATTATCTCATTTAATATTCTTCTCTACCTACAGGCGCAGCAGGATCGTCGCCGAGACGCAGGGGGCTGTCATCACCACGGTTTGACGGCCCATTTTGTAACCGGGAGTCCTTGAGCCAGCAATTTTGACCTTGGTTTTTCCATCGTGAAGAATCTGGCTCAGATTAGCTGTACAGCCATCATACTCCTTAAATGAATTTTCGCCGTCAAGACAGTAGAGGCATTCAAAGTTGTCGCCATAAATGATTTGGTCGACCGCAGCCTTGGTGATTCGCTTAACGGGGTCAATCCACTCTCTTCTACTCTTACCATTTCTATGTCCTAAGGGTACACACATAATCGTAATCTTTAATTGTTAGTAATCTATTTAAAAGATAAGCCATTGATGTGCGGCGGTGCCATCATCGGTTCTACTGCAGTTGCAATACCCGGGAGCTACCGACTTTCTCCTCCTAATGACTTATCTATCGTTTGCAAAAAGATAAGCCATTGATGTGCGGCGGTGCCATCATCGGTGCTACTGCTAATGCAGTATCCGGGAGATACCGGCTTTCTCCTCCTAATGACTTATCTATCGTTCTCAAAAAGATAAGCCATTGATGTGCGGCGATTCCATCATCAGCGCTACTGCTGTCACAGTATCTGGGAGATACCGACTTTCTCCTCCTAATGGCTTATCTTGATGTGGTATCAATAGTTCCATCGGGTTATTGTGCCAGGCTTTCCCGTGCGCCCTAAACACCTCTGGCATTCTCAATTCCACTGCAAAGTAAGATCACGAATTCTGACCTGACAAGCAAAATAAAGAAACAAGCCTTGTTTCCAGTGAAGATTTTTGGTTATTGCTCCCAAACGACCAAAGACGGCGCCAAAGCAATACGTTTGGGTTCCCCTTTTTTCCCGGTAATGTAATAGTTCTTCGCCAGGCTATCGTCAAAGTTTTTGATGAAGGCCTCTCTGATTTGGGCACATTTCTCGTTAATGCTGTTGCTCATGGGGTTGGTTACTGCCTGGATGCTTTGTAATTGCCGTTTAGTTCCACCAATCGGATTCAAGGCGCGGTAAATGCCGAGCAACTCATCATGATAGTCGGCCAGATCTTTGAATCTGATGCCTTCAGGGTGCTTCAAAAACAGGATGAACACAGCCTTAGGCAAAGCTGGCATGATGATTTCCCTATTCTGGTATTCAGGAAGAAAAATACGATAGTCCTTGGTAATGAGCAAGGAACTCAAACGCTCTCCTTCGTCAATGATGGTGTGGATGATCATTGAGTTCACCCCTTTGTCTCTCAAGGCTTCGATACGTTCTTTTATTTCCCTGATCAGCGTTTCTGACTCAGCATCAAAGCGATAATCAGCGTAATCATCTCTCCGTCCAATGCTGAAACGAACGTTTGGCCCTTTTGTTACTCCTTTAGATTGTTTAATGTCAGGGCTTTCTTCCGAAAGGCTATAACGAATGGTAGGCTCACTTACAACATCTTCAGGCTGTTGAGTGGTGTAATGCGAGGCAAGATTCTTTCTAATGCTATCGGCAAGCGTGGTGAAAACCTTATCGAGCTTATTATACCACCGAGCATTAATGGGCAACAAACGCAGTTCACCATCCCCCTCATCGTCTAACGCATACAGTAACGACGGGGACTGTACCTCAATCAAACTTGCTATTGAGGGTACACTCTGCAGAAGGTCTTGACGCTGTTTGTCGCTCAGGTAGGGGGCATGGTAAGAAATCAGTTCTTCTCCCAGCAGCGGCAGATAGCAGAAATCAAGCCCCTTCTCTCGGAACATACTCCTTAGCCAGTCATAGTTGCTGACAATGAAAGCGTTGATTCTCTTATTGTTATCAGAATCAACATAAATCACTTGCCCCCTAATAGGAGTGAAGGGCAAGTTGCCGATAGTCACTTTATGTCCTCTGTCAGTCATGCTTTTTTATTTGAAGAGCAAATATACAAAAAAACATCGACACATCAAACCAAAATCACATAAAACAATCAGCAACAATAAAGCGGTTCTTTGCAACCATGAGGCTAAAAGACAAAGCCACACAACACGAAAAAGGTGCTGCAATTAATTGATTGTCAATATCTTGTGAAAACAACCGAGGTTGAAGATATTAAACGATATTGAATAAGATTAAACAAAATAAAAGGTTGAATCTGGTTTAATACTATTGAAAATCAATCATTTACACGAATTGCATTAAGTAGTTTTCAAATGTTAATATTTATTATAAATCAAGAGGTGTGGAGCAAGATTTTGTAACTTTGCTCCGCATAAAAAACACATCTCAATGAAACTATTATTCCTAATTCGAAAAAAGGCCAAGGCAACAGACCTTGAAACACTGGCTCCGATATATGTCAGGATGCGTGAAGGACGGAAGTTTGATAAATGGATCCCCTCCCGCATCATAGTGAATCCCAATTATTGGGACTCAAGGGAAGAGTGTGTCAAGAAGCGAAACAAAAGAATCAAGCTCAACATCGACACCATCACACATGATGACCTCGCCGCCATTTGACAGCCAATAAGATTGCTATTCTGTCATCAAAGTCGAATGGTTTGTATGACCTTCTTTTAAATGACAAAAACTTTTCCAATGGAACGGAACAGAATATGTTGAAATGAAGTGATATTTTCTATGAAATAAAAACGCTTTATTAAATACATAAAAACAATACTATAATGGCACTAATCAAATGTACAGAATGTGGCCACATGATTTCGGACAAAGCAATGAATTGCCCGAAGTGCGGATGCCCAGTAAGAAAAGGGAGTGACATAGCAAAGAACTATGACGATATTAGTCAGCAACCTATGTGTTACAGTGGAAATAACAGAGCGAATATAAGAAAATTGTCATACGCTATCATTGCCTTACTGCTGGCTGTACTTGCTGGTGGCGGATACTATTTTTACAATATGAACAAGCAGCAAGAGGAAGATTACCAGAAGAAACTCATCGCTGTCTCCATCACCCGTAACTCCATCACCAAGTTGGGGAAAGCTCGGCTGAACTCTATCAAGCAGACTAATAAAGAAAACTCACTTCAATCTCAACAACAGTCAATCAAAGCACCTGCTGTGTATTATGTCGTCATCGGGTCATATAGCAGTTTGCAGAATGCCATTAAAGGAAGAGATGAGTTGATGTACATTTCACCAGAATGGTTGTCACCTCCACCAATATTCACTGATGTTGCCAAAGGAAAAGTTGTTTATCGCTTATGCTCTGGAATTTTTGAAAGAATAGATAAGGCAAAAGAGCGTGCATCATTTATAAAAGAAGAACTGGATATTGATGCATGGATATGGAAATCCAATGGGCTGGCAACATGTGTAGATCGTCCTATTGATGAGAGTGACAGACCTGTTAACATCAATCCATGGTGAAAAACAGTATCTACAATAATTGAATAGACGGGAGAAACTAATAGTAAAAATTTCCCAGCAATATTCCAGCTGAAAAGCAAAAAGGTGCTGCAATCAATTGATTGTCAGCACCTTGCACCCAGAGCCGGATAGTGCCCACCATCATCAATACTTACCGAAAATCACCTAACCTCACAGATAATCAACCCATTACCCACCATCATTTATGAGTTTCACTGATTGTCATGGAAACAAAACCGTTCAAATGTTCAAGTAATATTCAAGTAAAATGGGGGACACTATGGCCTTATTAACAGGGCCCTAAAAACCAACAGAAATATCTAATAAAACGCTACCATCTGAAAAAATGCAAGAGTTTTAGGCTATTTTGCAAAATAATGTTTATATTTGCAGTCGTGCTATGACAGCACTCTGCTACTTGATGGTGGCGGCTGCAATGTCAAAGAACACGAAATTGTAAATCATAAACCTTGAAACTAAATTATGCCCAGATTTATAGTTACCACCAAACTGATGAAGAATGCCAATGGCATCCGCATCGAACCTGGCATGTCGGTCGAAGTCGTTACCCAATCAATGAGCAACCCTGTCTTGACCAACGACGGCCAACCCGTTGTGGATGCTTTTATGCGCATCTACAGCATTGATATTCGCAAAGCTGGTATTTTGAGCATGAATTATCTAAACGTCGAACGAATTAAATAATTATTACATATAAAATTTCCGATATAATGAACGAAAAAGATTTTAATAAGAAAGAGTTTAAAGAGATTCTTGATGCTCTAATTGAGGATCAAAACAGTGCTCAACTTACAGCAGAGGAACAAGAGACCCTTGAAGAGGTCATGAGACTGCTTGATGGCTTTGACACGAACCTCAAAGACCTGGCCGAAGCAAAAGAGGAGGGCATGACACGTGATCAATGGGTGGATTACCAGTTGAGAAAGAGTGTTAAACGCCTTAACGTAACCAAGGCTGAAGAAGAAAAATTCATCGAAGATGTTGATCAAGCCATCGGAGAAGAATTATATGTTCAAGTCACAGAGGAGAAAGTGCAAACATCAACAAATCAAGAGACAGAGGAGGCTAAACAATGAACGAGAATCAACCATTAAAAATGCGAGACATTATTCGCAATGAATCTATCCCTGCTGCCGTCAGCGTTGAATTGAGCGAACAGGACATCTTGGATGAAGAACTGAATGAAAGCAGCCATAGCGAATGGTTGCAACCACTCGTTGAAGAAGAGCTAACACCCGAAGAGGCTACCGACCAAAAACGCACCATTGCTACAGCAATCATTAAGGGAATGAGGGAAGGTGCGATTGATCCCACTATGACAGCTCCTGACATTGCCTCACTCATTGATGAAGGTGTTACCCGTATGACTGTTGCACGACAACTTGCCACGGGCCAAATGGGTTCCGTTGAGGCCATGGATGTCTTCATCGACCATGCGGCAGCCCGTGTAGTTACAATCGCTGACGATATCATCACCAAGGTTGAAAAAGGTGCGCTTGAAAGATCGGATGTCATAGCCGATACTATGGTGGATAGAGCTGCCACAGGGTTGAAGGTTCTCGCTTCTTCATTCCCGCAAATAAGTGTATTGGTTCCATTTATTGATACTGCCGCTCAATATATCAAGCCTGGAGTAAGAACCGTGGTAAAGAAAGGCATCTCTATCGTAGCCAATGCAGCTCGTACAATCGTGAAGAAAACAGTACCATTTATAGCCGATAGGGTGAAACGGGGAGTTAGAACCGTAAAGAGCTATTTTGATTCATTATTACCCATATAAATTATGAAATTAAAATCAACGCCTAAACCTGTGAATTTCCGCATTGTCTTGAATAATGTGGAAATCACTTCTATTGAATTACTGCAGCAGCATTTTGATTTCGAAAGGCATTTTGTAACGGACCAGACTCAGTTCATCAGTTGGCTGAAGAAGATAAACAAAGACCGGGGTGATCGCGTAGAATCTTGTTTTAATAATCAAGCAGATGAAATTAGCTATGTCACAGATATCATCAGTATTTTAAATATTATCTATGAGCCAAAACCAGCTTTCAATAATCCGGTAAATTTTGTGAACTTCCTCTATGACAACAATGATAATAATCGTTATGAGGTGGTCAAGTCAAATTTTAAGAATTATATCAGCAAAAATAGGAAACTGCTCCACAAGTGGTTTCCCATTGATAGCATCCCTAAAAACAATAAAAATCTATACGTTTTTTTCGATAGTTTAGACGTTTCTCCAGAGATGGCAAGCTATCGGTCGCAATTGTATTACTGGCATGGAAATTTAGAGGAAAGCTTGAGAATCGGTCCTCCGCTATGGAAACTCAATACTAAAGAACGAGCAGCCATCCAAGCCATCGCATCTGGTAGTCAACTCAAAACGGTTAATGATGTCATCGCATCTGGAAATTTGAGCATCATTGGGGTGGAATTCATTTTCTTGAGTGCAATAGCATACTGTAGTATCTGTCAGAAAAATGATAATTGCGAGACTATATCTGAGCTGATAGACAGAAGCCCTTCGTTCAAGCTGCTGAGAGACCGCATTGGCGGCAGCATTAAGAAAGTAATCAAGAAAGAAAATCCTAATTTCTTTAACGTATTTGCACAATTGGGATATACCGAGCCCCATCAGTTGGACCCATTGTTCAATGAGAAATTATTATTATCATCCTTTTTCGCTAATGATGGAATGCGGGATGTTTTTTTGAAAGAGATAAAAACGAAGACAGATTATTTTCCTGCACATTATTTATTGATTGAAGATGGTCATAATAGTAAGGTATTGAAGAATCGGGATGAATCATTATGCTTGAGATGGCTCAGCCACATTCTTGATTATTATGATAACCCTCATGGTTTGGAAGGGGACGACTTATTATGTGATGAGGTGAGAGAAATGGCCATTATTGTTCGTCAATTCAAAGAATATCAACAATTCATGAATGGTTTTTTCCACTTCCCATTTGATTTGGATTTAAAGTCTGGAAATAGCACTCTGCGTAAACATATTAAGAATGTGAAGTCAACAATGGGAATAGAGAAACTGGTTTTTGCCGAAAAGTGTGATCAAAAGTCATATAAGGAAACAGTCCAACAAAAAAAATTTGGGTCCTGGGCTTCTAATTCTCTGAAATTAAGTAAAAAAGAAAAGGAATACCTTAATTTCTTTAAGAAAGTCATGGATATCTCCGCTCATTGGGCAGATTATATTGAAGTCACCAAAGGCCAAGGAAGTTTCACACCTAAAGCCACATCTCTGATTAAGAAATACAGGGAGAATAATCAAACTCTTCATAAAGAGAAGCTGTTCGTTGTGACAATATTACTACTAGTTAGATATCACAATAACAATAGAATCTTTGAGAAAGAATCAGAAATAAAAGAGCTCAAAAAAACGTATGTTCCATTAAGAGCGTTGTTTAAAGATGAGATACCTCTATTAAGTTCAAATGACAAAAAAATATTGCAACCCTCGGTTCGTTCTGAATGTTTGAAAAACAATTGGAATGTAATTAATTCACAAATGAGAGATAATTATTATTATAGAAGGAATTACTACGATAAGATTCTCAGACGGTGGATTGCAAATTTTATTTATTACACAGAATAACGATAAAGAATCATGAACAACAAAGTGATATCAGATTTTCAGAAGATGTTGGATGTGAACATTCCTATCATTTATATCCACAATCATGATTTTGTCCGAGTTGATGAAATGATTACTGATGCTGTGGATAAGAATGTAAGAATCGAAGAATGGAACTCGGCAGTTGCGACAGTTAACTTCAAGAACAAAGAACCTATTATACGCCAAAGCCTTGAGGATTTTCTCCGCGCCACCTATATTCCTGAAGGCTCATACACAAAAGAACGCATTATTGTCCTCAAGGAGATCCAGGACTTGATTGATCAACCAACCGTAAAAACCTTACTCATGATGATTGCCCAACGGCGCTTATATGATCATGGCTTTGAGACAAAAGATGGCATTGTTTATGGTCCATACTCAACTACATTGGTTATTGTATCATCAGTCGATCATGTCCCCAAGGAACTAATTCCCTACGTTTCCTACCTAGAACTGTATTATCCCGATGATAACGAAATCAACCAGTTAATCGATGCACATCGCGATGTCAATCACGATGAAGGATTTGAAGAACGAGACCGGAAAGCATTGCTGCAATCACTTAAAGGCTTGACGGCTTTTGAAATCGACAGAACTCTAGACATGGCCATGAGTGAGAATGGCAACCTGCGTGCCAGCGACACTAAGATGATTCTGCAACAGAAAAAGCAGATGGTCAAGAAATCAGGCTTACTCGAGTTTATCGAGACAACAGAGAGTATCAAAGACATCGGAGGTCTTGACTATCTCAAAAAATATCTGGAAGCCAAGTCTCGAGTGATGAAAGAAATTGTCAAAGCCCAAGACTTTGCCGTCAGAGTTCCAAAAGGCATTTTTATTGTAGGGATGCCAGGCTGTGGCAAATCATTGTGCGCCAAAGCTACCGCAGCTCTTTTCGAAGCGCCGCTGTTAAAGATGGACATGGGTAGCATGATGGGGAAATATGTGGGTGAGAGTGAAAGCAGATTGCGCAATGCCATTAAATTAGCTGAAGCTGCAGCTCCCTGTATCCTATGGATTGACGAGATTGAGAAGGCGTTTACTGGTGTAGGCAGCGAGAGCAGCGAGGTTATTACTCGCATGTTCGGTTACTTCTTGTCATGGCTCCAAGAAAAGACAAGCAATGTCTATGTTGTTGCAACGGCCAATAATGCGGAGAACCTACCTCCCGAATTGAAACGCAAAGGACGTTTTGACGAAATCTTCTGTGTGAATCTGCCCATAGATGCTGAACGAAAAGCTATTTTTGAAGTACATCTTGAGAAAAAGCGAAGAAAAGCTGAGTCGAAAGTGACTATTCCAGATAAAGAAGAACTATCTGAATTGAACAGTTGTACCAAGGGCTTTAATGGAGCAGACATAGAATCGGTAGTAGATGAAACTCTTGAAAATCTTTTTATTGAGCTCTTGGATAGCAATAGCGACAGCATAAAGATTACAATCGACAAACTCAAGAAGCAAGCAGAAAAGACCATCAGTATCTCAGCATCATGTAAAAAGCAAATTGAAAAGATGGAAAAGATTTTTGAAGAAGCTAGCTTTATCGATGCCAAGACTGGTAAGCAGACGCTGAAAAAGAAATCCTCTAAATAGAAACCATAACGAATGCAAAGTGAACGGATCGATTTTGAACTGAATGCCCGACGGGTTTATACCGCGGTGAAGCGGGTGTTTTATGGGCGGACGCGGTTCTCGTCGGTGGAGTGTGATGATGACCACTACATTGTCGAGGGGAGACGTGGCTGGCTGATTTCACCGTTGAGTGAGTGCGTAAAGATGCGTGTGGTGGCGACTGGTACTAATTCTTGCCAAGTTATCATCGAGAGTTCGTCACGCTCGCCGCTCAATTTGTTCAACTTTGGAGCCAATTCTCGCAATGTGGCTCAGTTGGGCGAATTCATCCGCAACGAGGTCTATCGCGTCAGCAATTCCGACGAGGACATTCACCTCAAGCCCAATAACATCCGCTTGCGAGACAATGACATTAAAATCAAAAAGTAGCATTTCTAATGAAATGCCTGTAGAATGAACATCATGTCAATTACTTGAAATAATAGTGAAGGCGAGGCTAACTCACCAAAATGTTCTAGTAATGTTAAAGCAAAAGGTGTTGTATCTAATTGAGATACAACACCTTAACTATTTGCTTGGTACCCAGAGCCGCAATTGAAAATATTAAATCGGGTTAAATGACATTCAATTGAAAACCCTTTAATTTCGCTTATTACTTATTGATTTTCAATATATTATAAAAATTCTTGAATTTAAGCGCATTTAAGCGTTTTGCAAGG
>JAFYYI010000032.1 GCA_017557665.1 Muribaculaceae bacterium
AAATAAAGAGGCTGCGGAGGGAATATCGTTTTAATGTTCAATTCTACATCAGTTAGTCGTATGGAAAAATACCAGATATTAGTGAAGAAAGGGAGGCTGAGCATGATAGTCGAGGACTGGCTTCTGCACAGTGAGTGCGACTTTCGCATCCGCAAGGCCAAGACGAATGGCTGCCGGGTGGTAGAGCTTACAGACCCGCTTTATGCGGCGAGAATTATCAAGTGGCTGCAAGCAGCCGAGAAAGTGAACATCGTAAAACAATAACAGTATGAGCAGAACAAGACAAATGATTGAGCTGATGCCCCCTGCGGTGTTCAGGGAGGCAAGGCCGGAGAAATTCACGGTCTCGGGTTTCACATGTCCTGAGTGCCACGGCAACGGCTGGGGACTGTACAGTGACCCCGACGATGAAGATGCCGACCGTCGTGGCTGGGTGCGTAAGGTTTGCCCGGTGTGCGGTGGGAATAAGGTGGTGAGTGCAGAGGTGACTGTGCACTGGAGAGGAAAGGAGGTAGAGCCATGAAGGTTTACATTAGTGGAAAAATTGGTGAGGAGGTTCTGAGTGATGCCACTCGCGAGAAGTTTGCCAAAGCTGAGGCTTATCTGAAGGGATGGGATTTCGAGGTGTTCAACCCCACTACAAGCGGGCTTGGTGAGCGTGCCGAGGAACTGGCCAGAGAGAACGGCACAGACTTCTATACGGAGATAATGAAGCTCGACCTGGCAGAACTGGAGTGGTGCGATGCCATCTACTTGCTGACGGACTGGATTGACAGTCCCGGCGCAAAGAAGGAACTGTCACGAGCTAAGGAGTTAGGGCTGGCCATTTGGCATGAGAATGTTTAACAATAAAACAAAGGAAACATGAAAAAAGGTATGTATGTGGCTATTGTCACAGTAAAATTCAAAGCAGGAAACACATGTGCATCCAGCGTGGCAAAATGGAAGCCAGGCACAATTACTGCGCGTCTGTGCTATCTTTGTCCGAAATACGATGAGAAGAAAGTTCTATATCATGCCCGTGAGAAAGCGACTGCATGGGCTAAGGAACTTGAAAGTAAGAATGAAGGTCTTATGGTGACTTTCACTACAAAAGTTGATGCTACGCGCATCAATAGTGCCGATGTTCTCGATGACGAAGGAAACAATGTAACACTCAGCGGCGATGGAGAACTACAGTAGATTTTATGCCATCTTTAACCGTCTGCCTTATAAGGGCGACCGTGAGGAGTTTAAGAAGAGCGTGGTGATGCAGTACACATGGAACCGCACAGAGCACCTGCACGAAATGACTGAGCGGGAATATAACGACTGCTGCGCAGGGTTAGAGAAGATGTTGTCCCCGGACGCTCGGGCCGTGTTCATCAGGGAGCGGAAGAAATGGCGCAGTTCTGCGCTACACCAACTGCAACTCTACGGTGTTGACACGACGGACTGGAACAAGGTGAATGAGTTCTGCAAGCAGCCGAGGATAGCGGGCAAGGAGTTCCGGGATTTGGACTGTGAGGAACTGGAGGCACTGACAAAGAAGATGCGTGCGATTATCCGCAAGCGTGATAAAGAACAGTAATATTAACCCTTTTTAATTTTTTCAAAAACAATGGCAACAAGACAAAAAAAGACCGTGATTAGCGGCGTGACCCGTGAGGCCGCCGACGTAGCATTTGCCACCTTTGCGAAGGCCGATGCAAGTATTAACAAGATCCAGGCGGAGATTGAGCTGCAATGTGCGAAGATCCGCGAGAAGCGTCAGGCAGACCTGACCCGCCTGACTGCTGAGCGGGATGCCGCATTTGAGACCCTCCAGAGTTTCGCCACCGAGAACCAGGCAGAACTCTTTGCCAAGAAAAAGAGTCTGGAGATGGCACATGGCGTGATAGGTTTCCGCACCGGCACCCCGAAGCTGAAGACCCTGAAGGGCTTCACGTGGGCGAGTGCGCTGGAGTTGGTGAAGACCTTCCTGCCCAGCTACCTGCGCCAGACTGAGGAGATTGCAAAAGACCGTCTGCTGGCAGACCGCGACCTTGACAAGGTTGGCGTGACGGACAACGGACTTATCCTGAATGAGATTCCCATGAGCCAGGCAATGGCCAAGTGTGGCATTCAAGTGGTGCAGGACGAGACCTTCTTCGTTGAGCCAAAGAACGAGGAGGTTGCGTGAAACGATGCGGCAAGACCGCATTGCACAATGAAAACGACTAATACCCTTAACGTAATGGGCTGCAAGACACCGATTTTGCAGCCCGTTTTGCTTTTAATCAAAGGAAAATCACTATCTTTGCACGGGTAAATAGCGTGCGCAATGGGAAAAGGTCGAGACAAGGATTTGGTTCGTCTTCGTGACGAGGCTCTATGCCGTCGGTACTATCAACTGACGGAGAAACAGCGTCTGCGTTTCGACGATGCCCTGAAGATACTTTCCAACCAGGAGTTTTTCATCAGCGAGGAGCGTATCATGGCCATTATCAGGAGGAAGGTCGGCGAGTTGGAAGGCATATCCCTCCGAGCCGTTCCGAAGGTCAGGATGCCGAGGCTGACGGCGCGGCAGCTGGAGTTATTCGTCGAGGACGGTGAAACGGTAGATTGACTCATAGACCTTAATATTGCCTGGCAGCGTGTAGTCACGCGACTTGATGCGCGATAGCGGCCAGACGTTTTCACACTCATCAAATTCGATTCCCTGAACGGCCTTGTGTATTCCCTGGGCCGTCTGTAGGCGTTCCGCAATGGAAGCCTCCTGCATGGAGCCGACGTGAACGTCATCGTAGCAGTCGATGGCAAGCCGGACGGATATGGTGGCCGTTCCACGTTGTGAGTTGCCGCCTTCGTCGAGGTCTTGCCAATCCGTGTCGGTGTTGCCTATCAGGACACAGGGAAATGTGACAGGATAAGTGTCCTCTTGCGTTTCCAGTTGGCCGCAGTCCTCGGCCACGAATGAGAGGTTTGGGAACTGGTTGGCAATGTGCCGTAGGAGTAGAAGAATTAACTGTTCCATGAGTTATGAGTTTAGGATGTTCTTGATTTCGTTTTCAACTGTCTGGCTGACCTTCTCGCTGAGTTCCTGCGATTGGCCGAGGAACTTGCGCTGTGGAATCTTTGCCGTGACGGTAAGTTTGTCCTTTTTAGTGAGCGCGAGTCCCTTCCAGAAGCCAGCCCCAGAGTCAGCGGGTGCATTCTTGCCACCGGCGGCAAAGAACTGTCTCCATGCGAACTTCCGCATCTTTGGCGTGACGCGGGGGTGAGTGGTGATGGTGGCTCCCTGATTGTGTACGGCAGCGTATGGGACGCTGGTACCGACGACCACCTGAGCGTCGCCGGGGACATAGCGGATGGAGCCGTAGAGATTCTTACGCGCCGACATGAGCGGGCCATACTGTGAGTTGGCAGCCTTGCCGCCAGACTGTTGCCGTCGTGTGACAGGCCAGGGATGGAGGCCGCCATCGACATAGCCTCCACGTCGGAAGTTATCTTGGAAATGGTCGGTGGCCATGCGTCCAATCTTGACGGGTAAGCGGCGGTGTATAGCATCGCGTATCTCGCGCTGCTTTGCCTTAACGAGTGCCTCAAACTGTTGTATGGTCATAGGCGGTATTTGTTTTTAGAACGTAGTTGCTTTGCCGTGATTTTCACCGGCGGCTCGAGTGAGGCCTGGAGTTCATTCAACTTACGCAGACCGCCTTCGACGGCATCGGGGCCGTCAGCCGGATATTTGAGGTTGAGAGTGAACAGCTTGAACTGGTCTTCGAGTTCCTTCATGTGCGGGTTGTCGCGCTCGTCCTGATTGAGTATGAGGTTGCCTTCGCGGTTGACGGGTTCCAGGTTCGCCTCGATACGGGTGGCCTTGTCTGTTTTCTTTTCTTCGTCACCCCGGATATAGAGGTCGATGCCTTTCTCCTTCCTGACTTTCTGAACGAGCGGCTTGAATACCTGCTGAAAGAACGGATCCTGGAGTTTGTTATTCTCCATGTAGCAATAGACGTTGGACTTCCCACCGACGAACTGTAGCAACTGCACATACCAGTCGATGAACTCCGCGTTCAGTGCGTGTGCGAGCCGTGCCTTGATGACATAGAGTTTGTCGGCCATTTTCCCCAGGAGCATAACCGCCTTGAACGATACGCCCTTCTTTCCCTTCGATTCGCCCGGAGCCGGGTCACCGTAGATGACCAGTGCGCGGAACTTCGACAGCGGCGGAACTTTGCCGTAAACCACCTCCTTGAATATCTCTCCCTCACTGATGGGGTTGTTGAAATACTCATGCTGCTGTGAGAGGGTGGATATTTTGGAGAGCGTGCGGTCGATGTGCTCCTCCGTGTTCTTTTCCGGCCATGTGCTGCGTCCGTTCTTGTCGCGTATGTTGACGATGTCCCAATTGTCGGCAATCTCTCCGGCACGGGTGATGCAGCAGTCCTTGGCGATGATGTTTCCGCAGAAGATGATGAGCGTGGGTTCTGACGTTGAGCGCGTGGGGTATAATGCTTGCTCCCACCATTCCCAGCGTTTCTGGATGATGTCCGGGTTCTTGGTGTCCTCGTCGGTGTCGAAGTCATCCACGAGCAGCACGTCAGGACGTATGGCCTCGTTACGTGAGCCACGGGGCGACTGTCCTGCACCGATGGCACGGAAGGCCACACCGCCCTTTGTGATGAACTCATCCTCCGTCCATGCGCCGATAGACTGCTGCTTGCCGTAGTAGGCAATGATGCGACCATTGGCCTCGAGGTTGGCCCGGTATGGGGCAAGGAGGCGGATGGCGTTGTCCTTGCTGTTGGAGGTGAGCAGCACGTTGCGCTTCTTTCCCGTTAGTGTGAGGAAAGAGACGATGAACATGGTGATGGTCGATTTTGCCAGCTCACGCGACCAGGAAAGCACCTCGTACCATTCATCGTGTGCCAGTATGCGTCGTATAGCCCGTTTTTGGAAGTCGGCAAACTCATATTTGGCATATCCTGGGTAGAAGAACTTGATCCACTCGATGGGGTGCGCCTCCAGATAGATGCGGTGACGCTCACGCTCGGCGTGGCTCATGCTTTGGTCAACCGGGGTGGAGCGCATCACGTCCTCTTTGTATTTTTCCCAATCAACGAGGGCATTTTTATCAATTTGCTTCATTTTTCTGCGAATTTCTTTGTTGTTTCAAAATAAATGCTTATCTTTGCGGCATAAAATCCGTGGAGTTGTAAGTCGTATCAGGTACAGAACTGATTCACCGCTTTCTCCA
>JAFYYI010000033.1 GCA_017557665.1 Muribaculaceae bacterium
CCTGCTGGAAAGAGCGTCCGCCACATGAACAACCGTTACGAGAACTGGCGTGAGCACACTGTTAGCCTCAGCGCCTATGCCGGTCAGGAAGTGTGGATTGCCTTCCACGATGTCAACTATGACATGTATGAAGTTTGGATTGACGATGTTACAGTGAATACTGCTAGCACCACTCCCGACCCGACTCCTGGTCCCGATCCGACACCTGGTCCTACCCCGACACCCGGTAGCGGCGATGCCCTCGTCATCAGCGCCGGTCCTGTCATCGAGAACCTGGGCCTGACGGCTGGCACCTACTATCTGGTTGCCTCCGCCACGCAGGCTGACTACACCGTCTACATCAACGTCGACGAGATGCCTTGCCCGGCCGTCGAAGCCGAAGGCTTTGCCTTCAGCCCGGTTCCTGCCGACAACGAGGACGGCCTCGAGCCCGCCAGCGTCACGCTGCAATGGATGGTTCCCGAATATGCCACCGGTTGGCGTCTTGTCTTCGGTAGCACCTACCATCCGCAGGTGGGCCACCCGCAGACGATCATCTATCCAGAGGACGGCAGCTGGAGCACCGACATGGTCAACAGCTACACTGTGCGCAACCTCTGGAACAACACCAACTACTTCTGGCACGTTGAGTTCAACAACGGCGCTTGCCCTGAAGGCGTGAGCAGCCCGATCTGGGGCTTCACCACCCACCTCAACATCCCTCAGAACCTGAGAGCTTCTGACGAGACCATCTTCGAAGGCGAGACCGTCACCCTGACCTGGAACGCCGTGGTCGACCGTACCTATCGTTACTACTTCATCTACAAGGATGACGTGAAGATCGGCGAGACCACCGTCAACCAGATTGGCCAGACCACCTATACGGTGCCTGCCAGCGAGTTGGCCTACAACATGAACGGCTATCGCTTCTATGTGACCGCTGTCTACGACGAAGGCGAATCAGATCCTTCGAACACGGTTGTCGTGAAGGTGAGCGGCTACAGCAACACCACCGGCATCAACGGCTATGCCTACGAGCAGGACGGCGAGACCCCGATCGAAGGTGTCACCGTGACCATCACCGGCACCGACGAGTTTGGCGATGCCCACACCTACACCGCCACCACCGATGAAAACGGTTACTACCATGTGCAGGTCTACGTTGGCCACTACACCATGGCTGTTGCCAACAAGGAAGGTTACCAGACCACCGTCACCAACCACGAGCTGCCCTTCGACGTGGCACTCAACGGCCAGGTTAACGATGTCAACTTCATCATGGACGAGAACTTCGTTGCTCCCGCCCACGTCTGCGCCGAACTCGTCGAGGTCGATGGCGAAGAACTGGTGAAGGTTTGGTGGGACTTCGACTTCTACACCGCCCTCATCGAGGACTTCGAGACCGGCGACCTGAGCAAGTTCGACTGGGTGAACAGCGCCAGCTATCCTTGGACTGTCACTACGACCAGCCCGTATGAAGGCACCTACTGCCTGAAGAGCGGCGGCGCCGGCGTTGCCAGCGTCGTGAGCGACCTGAGCGTCACTGTCGACGTTCCGAACGACGGTAAGATCAGCTTCTACATCAAGCCGAGCTGCGAACAGAACTGGGACTACGGTTACTTCTACATCGACGGCACTCAGAAGGGTCAATTCACTGGCGCCGGCAGCTGGGCCGAGAAGAAGTACGACATCACCGCTGGTACGCACACCTTCAAGTGGAGCTACCAGAAGGACGGCAGCGTCAATGCCAACGACGACTGCGTCTATGTGGACTACATCACCTTCAACGTGCTGCCCGATCCTCCGGTTGTAGGCAACGACTACAACTTCGATAATGGCTTGCAAGGCTGGACCAACATCGACGCCGACGGCGACGGTTATATTTGGGTTTCGAGCACTGAGCCTGGTGCCTACCACAACGCTGGCGTCGACCTGACCGGCCTCGGCCACAACGACTCCGAAGCTTATGTGCTTTCCGGTTCCTACACCAATGCTCAAGGCATGGCCCTGCATCCCGACAACTACCTCGTTTCGCCTCAGGTGCAACTGGGTGGCATGGTTAAGTTCTATGCCCAGGCACAGGATGTCAGCTATGCAGCCGAGCACTTCGGTCTGGCTGTTTCCACCACCAGCAACACCGACGCTTCCGCCTTCACCACCATCCAAGAATGGACGATGACGGCCAAGAACGCTGGTCCTAAGAGTGGTGTCCGTGCCGTTCGTGCCGGCGAATGGTACGAATACACCGTTGACCTGAGCGCCTACAGCGGCATGGGTTATGTGGCCATCCGCCACTTCAACTGCACCGACGAGTTCATCCTGAACGTCGACGACATCACCATCGGCGATCCTGCCAAGGGTGGCGACCGTGCCTTGAACCACTACAACATCTACCGCACCGACTGCTACAACGACGGCCCATTCACCGACGAGAACACCTTGTTCCTGGCCACCGTATGGCGTCCCGACACCGCTTACTTCGATGTGAGCTGGCCGGATGCTGCTCCTGGCGTGTACAAGTGGGGTGTGAGCTCCGTGTATGAAGGCAACCGCGTTGAGTATCCCGCCGAGCCTCGCGAGAGCGACATCGTGTGGTCGAACATGTGCAGCCCCTGCATCGACAAGGACATGACGCTTGAAGACCTCGTGACCGTGAACGTGCTGCTCAACAGCGCCGACAGTCCGGAAGGCACCACGGTGACCTTCACGAACCTGCACGAAGGCGAGCAAGCCGCCCATCCGATGGATCCTATCACCTTGGATGAGACCGGCCACTATGTGTTCCCGAGCTTCCGCAAGGGCGACTACACCGTTACGGTTGAGCACGACGGTTACGAGACCATCACCGACACTCCGGTGAGCATCTGGGAGCCTGTCGACCTCCGTTACGTGATGATCGAGATCCTCTACGGTATCGACAACCTCTACGTGAGCCGCACTGGTTGGGCCATGTGGGAAGGCCAGGGCGATGCCCCGACACCTGATCCTACTCCGGATCCTCAAGGTGGCACTTCGTTCACTGAAGGCTTCGAAGGCGGCCTCAACGGCTGGACCGTCCTGACCGTCAATGCCGATGGTGGTTACTGGGTGCACAGCGACAACAATCCTGGTCTCTATGACTATACTACGCATGCCCACGGTGGTACCGGCTTTGCCATGTGCTACTCGTTCATTGACTACGATGGTGCCTACGACACTGACAGCTACCTCATCACTCCTCAGAAGTATGCTATCACCAATGGTTCAACGTTGACCTTCTGGGCCGACAACGCCAACGACAGCTATCCTGAGAGCTTCAAGGTTTGCGTGGCTACTGCCGATAACCCGGGTGCTTCTGACTTCACGCAAGTGTGGAGCGGTAGCGCTAAGGAAAGCGGTGCCAAGGCCAACGTCCGTCACGATGCCAACCGTTACGACAACTGGCGTCAACACACCATCGACCTGAGCGCTTATGCTGGCCAGAATGTGTACATTGCCTTCCACGATGTCAACTATGACATGTACGAAGTTTGGATCGACGATGTTGCTTTGACCGCTGGTGCTAAGGCTGGCGATCGTCACCTCGAGTACTTCAAGGTGATGTGCACGAGCATTGATGGTGAGCCTATCTTCAATGCCAACACCGAGCATCCGTTCTGCCAGCTGGCTACCGACGAACTCGTCGAAGGCGAGCAATACATCTGCAAGGTGGCCGCTGTGTACAGCACGGGTCAAGGTCCTTGGTCAGAAGTGGTATGGCAGTATGAGAGCTGCGAGAACTACGCCGGCACTGTCGACGGAGTGACCCTCGAAGGCAACACTGTCAGCTGGACGTATCCTGGCGGCGGCGACGGCCCGACGCCTCCTCCGACCACTGGCGAATGGTACTACTATGACAATGGCGACAACGTTGACGCCATCGGCACTGGTGGTGGCAACTTCTGGTGGGGCGTGATGTTCCCCGCTGGCAGCTACACTGGCAACCAGGTGACGAAGATCGCCGCCTACGGCTACATGCCTATGACGGGTACCGCCACCATCTACCAAGGCGGCACCTCTGCTCCCGGCACCTCTGTTGGCCAGGTTGACGTGACCTTGGCCGGTAATAGCACTCCTGGCGGTGGTGTGTTCCATGAATTTGAATTTGCTAGCCCTGTCGTTATCGATCCTACGCAGAACGTTTGGGTTGTGTTGTACAACGCCAGCGGTGCTGCACATCCTGCTGCTGCTTGCAACAACACGGGTGATCCTAACGGACGTTGGGTCAGCCTCGACGGTACGGTTTGGGAAGATCTTGCCACTTATAGTTTGGATTACACCTTCATGGTGCGTGCCTACATCGCTGGTGGCGCCAAGGGCGAGGTTGAGGTTCTCTCATACCAGCCTGAGACCGTCAGCAATCCTGGCACCTTGAGCTGCGCCATGGGTGGCAACCACGCTAGCAACCGTGCCGAGTGGACGTTTGCCAACGGCTTCGTGACCGATCCGGGTGCGATGGCCAACGGCGCCGACGCTTCATGGATCAAGGGTAGCCAAGGCACATGGGGTCCTGGCTGCCAGCAGGCTAACGGCAACAGATGCGCTGACTCCTTCACGCTTGAGGCAGCTACCACGATCGATGAGATCACCGTTTACGGTTACCAGACGGGTTCGAGCACCACATCGACCTTCACGGGTCTGTATGCTCAGATCTACAACGGCAACCCGATGAGCGGCGGCACTGTCGTCTGGGGCGACGCCACAGCCAACATCATGACTTCTACTGCCTTCACGAACTGCTACCGCGGTAGCGACGGTGAGACCACCGCTACGACCCGCCCGATCATGGGTGTGACTGCCTCTGGCCTCAACATCAGCCTCGAAGCTGGTACCTACTATCTCGTTTATAGCCTCGACGGCACTGGCTCAAGCGGTCCTTGGGCTGCCCCGCACGCTGAACCTGGCGTTGGCAACACTGGTAACGGTGTCCAATATGTCAGCACTGGTTGGCAGACCTTGCTTGATGGCGGCACTAGCGAACCTTATGGCTGCGCCATGAGCCTGCACGGCACCACCGGCAGCGGTCCTGATCCTGAACCCGGCGAGACCAACTGCCTCGGCGCTATGATCTTCGTGGACGGCGAATGGGAAGCTTTCGTTCCCGCTCCGACCAACACCTACACTTACGAAGGTGAAGGCGAGAACATCTGCGTCCGCATGGTCTACAATGGTCCTGCTGAACTGCCTGACAACAACATCTACTATGCCATGAGCTGCGAAGAGTGCGTTGAGACCACGCCTACCTGCGCTGCTGGTGCTCCGATCTATGCCGAATCACTCGGTGAGACCGACCAGGTGAAGATCTGGTGGGGTGAGCAAGAACCCGAGCCGCAACCCGAAGAGGGCGACACCTTCACTGTTGACTTCGAGGCTGGCATGCCTGCTGGCTGGACCACCATCGACGCTGACGGCGACGGTAACAACTGGAACCTTGCCAGCACTACCATGGGCACTGGTTACGGCCACAACGGCTCCAGCGACATGATCTTCTCGATGAGCTACGACAACAATAGTGGTGCTTTGCATCCTGACAACTACCTCGTGTCGCCTGCCGTGACCCTCGGTGCCGGCTCCACCTTCAGCTTCTGGGCTTGCGCTCAGGATGCTTCTTGGGCTGGAGAGCACTTCGGTGTCGCTGTCTCCGACGACGGTGTCAACTTCACTACCATCCAGGAGTGGACGATGACCGCCAAGGAAGAGGTTAAGGGTGCTGTCCGCGACGGTCGCGCGCAGGGTGCTTGGTATCAGTACACTGTCGACCTGAGCGACTATGCTGGCGAAGGCCGCTACATCGCCATCCGCCACTTCAACTGCACCGACATGTTCTACCTCGACGTTGACGACATCGCTCTGACCAACGGTGGTAGAAGCCGTGCCGACATCGTGAAGTACAACGTGTATCGCAGCGCCGACAACGTCACCTACGAGCAGATTGCCGAGGTGCCCGCTGTTGCTGGCCAGACCTACTACGAGTACATCGACACGCCTGAGGTTGGTACCTACTACTACCAGGTGCGTGCCGACTACGGTGAGTGCGAATCAGAACCCGCTGTGAGCGGCGTCAATCCTGACGTGAACTACGTCACTGCCGAAGTTACTGGCATCGACGAGCTCAGCAACGTGGCTCTGTACCCGAACCCGACCAACAGCAACGTGACGATCGAAGCCGCTGGCATGCGCCACATCACCGTGGTGAGCGTGCTTGGCCAGGTGGTCTACGACGCTGAGGTGGACAACGACCAAGTGATTCTGAACATGTCGCAATACAATGCCGGCGTGTACGTGGTCCGCGTTGCCACCGCCAACGGTGTCAGCACACATCGTGTGACCGTGGTCAGATAAATGAAATAGGTGAGTTTGTGGAGACGCGACTTGTCGCGTCTCTACGACCGCCAGTCATTTACCACACATCAAACCGAAAGGCGACCCCATACGGGGCCGCCTTTCTTTTTTTGTGCTGCGATATAGGGACCCGACGCTGAAGCATCGGGGTGTGGTCGGGTCGCCCTTTCAGGGCTTTGCGTATGCGTCGCCTTGCGCCGGACTGCCGCTTTGCGCCATTGACTCGCTTTGCGTCGTCGAATCGGAGATTTGCGTGCGAAGCGCGGCAATCCAGTAGACCGGACTCTGACGTCGCTTTGCGTCTGACTGCCGCTTTGCGCCAGACTGCCGCTTCGCGTCATTGCGAGGAGGTACGACGAAGCAATCCAGGGGTGAGGCTGTAACGAAACTAGGATGCTGCCAAGCTGTAGGCATTCCCATAAACAAAGCCGGCACTAGTGTGACGCCTTATTGCTTGGTAAGCTCGTCATCTGGATTGACTTCGTCGAATCTGCGATTTGCTTCGTTCCTCGCAATGACGCGAAGCGACAATAGGGGAGCCGCTTCGCTTCGCTCGCGGAGGTCTCACTGATACAATGACGCGAAGCGTGCGTGGGTGCGAAGCCCTGATAAGTTTGTTTCAAGCAAAACATCATTTTTTCATAATGTATCCTTCAAATCCACAAAAAGTATCCGTTTATTCCACTATTGGACTAAGGGGATAATTATAGTTGACAGTCATTCCAATGTAATTACAACAAAAACGCGTTTTTGACATATGCATCCGAACCCCAAACGGATATTGAAGACAATTCATTCGCTAGAATATTCCACTGCCTTGCATAAGGGCAGGAATATTAATACTAGTATTAATCAATTTATTTATTCACCAAATCAATTCATTATGAAAAAGAAAGTA